>DATKVD010000114.1:0-13031 GCA_035530235.1 Planctomycetota bacterium
ACGCAACACCCTCTGGATGCCCGGCACCGACCACGCCGGCATCGCCACGCAGACCGTGGTCGAGAAACGCATCCTCGCCGAGGAAGGCAAGAACCGGCACCAGGTCGGCCGCGAGGAGCTGCTGCGCCGCATCTGGGACTGGAAAGACGAGTACCAGGCCCGCATCATCGAGCAGCTCAAGGCCATGGGCTGCTCCTGCGACTGGCAGCGGACGCGGTTCACCCTGGACGACGTGTGCGCCCGCGCCGTGCGGCACACGTTCTTCCGGCTGTTCCGCGACGGGCTGATCTACCGCGGCAAGCGGCTCGTCAACTGGGACCCCGTCAGCCAGACCGCGCTCAGTGACGACGAGCTGGAGCACGAGACCGTCGAGACCTCCTTCTGGAACATCCGCTATCCCCTGAAGGACGGCTCGGGCCACGTCATGATCGCCACGACGCGTCCGGAGACCATGCTGGGCGACACCGCCGTCGCCGTCAACCCGAAGGACCCGCGCGCGAAGGACCTCGTCGGAAAGACCGTCATCCTGCCGCTCGTGGAACGCGAGATCCCCATCATCGCCGACGACTACGTGGCGCTCGAAGGGGAGGGCGACCTGGCGGAGTTCTCGACGGGGTTTCTGAAGGTCACCCCGGCACACGACCAGAACGATTTCGAGATCGGCGAGCGGCATGGGCTCCCCCTGGTGAACATCTTCAACGCCGACGCCACCGTCAACGCCAACGGCGGGGAGTACGAGGGGCTGGACCGGTACGATGCCAGGGCGGCGGTGGTCCGCGACCTCGAAGCGCTCGGACTCATCGAGAGTGAGAAGCCCTACCGGCACGAGGTGGCGCACTCCGACCGCTCGAAAGCCCCCATCGAGCCATGGCTCTCGGACCAGTGGTTCGTCAACTGCACCGAGCTGGGCCGTCTGGCCGCCGACGCCGTCCGTGACGGTCGCGTCAAGTTCTACCCCGAGCGCTACGCCGACACCTATCTCACGTGGCTCGACCACCTGCGTGACTGGTGCATCTCGCGGCAGCTCTGGTGGGGACACCGCATCCCCATCTGGTCCCAGGACCTGGAGCGGCCAAAGGACGTCGCACCCGAGCCGACTGACCGGGGTCCGGACGCCCAGGTGTGCGCCGCACTCGACCGGGCGCTGGGGTTCAGCTGGCGTGAGGTGGCCCACGGGGCCGGGGTCTACAACCTGCGCGTCGAGGAGCATCCCGAGAAGACGGGCTGGGTCCGCACGTATGTCTGCATCCGCGACGAGGGCGCGGCCATCCAGACGCACATCGAGAAGGCCGGGTGGGTCCGGGACGAGGACGTCCTTGACACGTGGTTCTCCTCGGCGCTGTGGCCGCACAGCACGCTCGGCTGGCCGGAGGAGACGCCGGATCTCGATTTCTTCTACCCGACGAGCGTCCTCGTCACCTCCCGCGACATCATCACCCTCTGGGTCGCACGCATGGTCATGATGGGACTCTTCAACTGCGGGGAGGTCCCCTTCCACCACGTCCACATCCACGCCAAGATCTTGGACGGCAAGGGCGAGACGATGTCGAAGTCGAAGGGCAACGGCGTGGACCCGATCGACATCATCGAGGCCTACGGCGCCGACGCGATGCGGTTCAGCATCGCCCACATGACCGGGGAGACGCAGGACGTCCGCATGCCCGTCGAGACGACGAAGCTGCCCGACGGCCGCGAGGTGAACACCTCGAAGAAGTTCGAGATCGGACGCAACTTCTGCAACAAGCTGTGGAACGCCGCCCGGTTCGTCCTCAGCAATCTCGATGCCTGGCAGGACACCGCCCCCGTGACGGCGGACGACTTCGATTTCGACGACCGGTGGATCCTCAGCCGGCTCGCGCTCTGCATCGAGGAAGCGACCGACGGACTCGACCGGTACGCCTTCGGCCCTTCCGTCCAGAAGCTCTACGCGTTCTTCTGGAACGAGCTGTGCGACTGGTATCTGGAGCGAGCGAAGGCGAAGCTGGCCCGCGGCGGCGAGGCGAAGGCGACCACGCAGCGCGTGCTGGCGTTCGCACTCGACCGGACGCTGAGACTCCTTCACCCGACGATCCCGTTCATCACCGAGGCGATCTGGGAGAAACTGGAGGCGGCCGCACCCGGACGGGACCTGACCGCCCAGGTCAAGGCGTCGCCGTCCGAACGCATCGTGGTGGCCCGGTGGCCGGACGTGCCGGCGGACCTGCGCGACGCGGCCGTCGACGACGAGATGGCCGTCATGCAGCAGATCGTCCACGCGGTCCGCGAGATCAAGGGGGAGATGGGGATTCCATTGAAGCAGCCGGTGCCGGTGGTGCTGTCGGCCGGGCCGCGGG
Organism: Planctomycetota bacterium; assembly: GCA_035530235.1. Lineage (GTDB taxonomy): Bacteria > Planctomycetota > DG-23 > DATKVD01 > DATKVD01 > DATKVD01. The sequence continues at coordinate 2,334 of DATKVD010000114.1, forward strand.
CGGAACGACTCCGGGACGAGACCGGGTTCGTCACCTCGCTCGCGGGCGTCGGCGAACTCACCATCGAGCCGAGGGCCGCGCGACCGCCGCACTCCGCATCCGCCGTCGTCTCGGGCGTCCAGGTGTTCGTCCCGCTCGAAGGACTCATCGACTTCGACAAGGAACGTGCACGGCTCCAGAAGCGTGTCCAGGAGACGCAGAAAGCCCTGAAGGGATGTGAGGCCAAGCTCGCCAACGACCATTTCGTGACCCGTGCCAGGCCCGAGGTGGTCGAGGGGGAGCGCGAGCGCCGCGAGGAACTCGCGGCCAAGCTCGAAAAGCTCAAGTCGGCCCTCCGGGCCCTCGAAGACTGACCCCGTCGATGCCGAACCGTCCCCAGTGCTGCAGGGCGGCCTTTTCTTTGCCCCGTCTCCCCCGTGTGCGGGGCGAGAGGGTTAGGGTGAGGGGGGCGGTTGCCGGTGGGTCAGGTGTCGATTGGCTTGACACACGCGGTCCGAGACACTATACTTCAGCAGGTGCATTACCTGTCAGGAGACCGGTCATGGTCGAGATGGAGCTGACACGCATCCTTATCGCGGAGACCCGGGACGCACAGATCATCGTGCTGAAGGAGAAGAACGGGACCCGGGCGTTTCCGATCGTCGTCGGTTATTTCGAGGCGGCGGCCATCGACCGGCACGTGAAGGAAATCCCGATGCCGAGACCGCTGACGCACGACCTCCTGAGTGCGGTCATCAAGGCGTTCGGGGGGAAGCTCGAACGTGTGGTGGTCAACGACCTGCGTGAGAACACGTTCTTCGGCCGACTGATCATCCGACGCAACGGTGACATCCTCGACGTCGACTCACGTCCCTCGGACGCCATTGCACTCGCGGTGCAGAACGGCGCCCCCATCTTCGTCGAGGAACACGTCCTCGACGAGGTCTGCGGGTCGTTCGACCTCGGCGACCTCAACCTCGGTGTGGACGACGAACAGGACGAGGAACAGGACGAGGAAGAGCCGGACGACGAACAGGACGAGGAAGAGCCGGACGAGAAGCCCGCCGACGGGAACGACTCATAGGCGCCGCGCGGCCTCCTGCGACGTGCCGTCCCCGGAGGGTTGGCCGAGTGGTCGAAGGCGACGGTCTTGAAAACCGTTTGTCCCGCAAGGGGCACAGGGGTTCGAATCCTCTACCCTCCGCCAGTACAAACGAAAGGGCGGGTCGAATGACCCGCCCTTTTTCGTCGTGACAGGCAAGAATGCCTGTCCTCCTATCTGAGCCTGATGCGCAGGATGCGGGTCTCGTAAGGCGCGAGCGTCATCGTCGCCGACGGGACCTTCTCCTCGGTGTTCAGGTTGAAGATCTCGGCGAACTGCTTTCCCTTCGCCGCGAGCTTCACCGTCTTCTCCTCGCCCGTCTCGTTGTGGAGGTAGGTGAGGCAGTCGCCCCGGCGGGAAACCGTTCGCGACTCGACGCCTTCGGGGAAGTCCCCGGCGGGCGTGAGTGCGCGGATGGGCCGGTCGAAGGCGAGTCTTCCCATCAGGTGGTCGAAGAAGATCTTGCGGCTGGGGATGTCGAACTGCGCGGCCATGTAGTAGATGCGGCCCTTGCCGAAGGGACGCACGAGCATCGCGGGGTCGCCCGTCTCGACGCACTTCCGGCGCACGTCCCACTCCTTCGAGGCCTTGACGGTCTGGATGACGCCCTCGGCCTTGAGAAACATCGGCACGGGGCGTGTCATGGGTTCGCCCGTCTTCAGGAGCGTTCGCGTCGGCTGTTTCGTGATGATGGTCTTGGCGACGGGTCCCTGGATGAAGTCGAGTTCGCCGGACTGGTCGATCCCGCGCTTGGCCTCCCCCGCCATGAACTCCGGCAGCTCCTCGGCGAGGATCTCGATGCCGATCTCGTTGAGGTAGTTCCGCTTCCGGAGGTACTCGTCGGCGACGAGCGAGGTCGGCGTGACGACGAGCGTGCCCCCGCCGGTGACCCACTGCTTGATCTTCTCCCACACCTCGGCGTTCACGTAGCGTGCCCCCGGGACGACCAGCACCTTGAACTCCTTCAGCACGTCCTCCCGGATGCGCTTCGACGACGCGAACCCCACGGGCGTGTCCAGCCGCACCGCCGCCCCGTAGGTCCGCTCCACCTCGATCGTGTAGGGGGTCTTGTGTCCCTCGGCGGCCGGGAACTTCTGGATGAGGGACGCCCGCGGGTAGAGCAGTGCGATCGACGCCTTGGCGTCCGGGAAGGGCGCGATGACCTTCGCCATCCGGCGGACGTCCAGCGCCGTCTCCATCACCGCTTCCACCTCGGGCAGCGTCAGCAGTTGCGAGTGTTTCATCGAGCTGTCGTAGAACTCACCCGGCAGGCTGGACGGCCACCACCAGTAGTCCATCACCCCGCAGCCGTGGAGGAACATCAGGAAGCACGTGTTGGGCCGGGCGTGGTATTCGGGGTCGAGGATGAGTTTCGGCTCGGCGGTGAGCGAGCGCTGGAGGTCCATGACGCTGGTGACGCCGAGTGCGCGACTGCCGGTCTCCGAGAGCCAGATGTCGCACACCCCCTCGTTCATGAGGGCCTCCTCGTCGATGCCCTGTCTCCAGAACCCGGCGCCGAACGGCTCGCCGCCTCCCGTGGTGGTGAGGGCGCCCGGGACGTGCTTGAGCATCTCCGATTTCGCCCATTTCATGAAGTCGGTGAACCGCCACAGGTTGAACTCGCCCCAGTCGTGATACTTGGCCGGGTTGTTCTCCGGCGTCGCCCAGTGATAGGACGGCATGGTGACGTCGTTGAGGGTCTTGAGGTCCGTCTTCCAGACCTTGTTGAGTTCGGCGACGGTCCCGTACTTGCGTTCGAGCCACTTGCGGAACTTCTCGCCCGAGTACTTGTCGTAGTTGACGTAGGAGTATTCGAACCCCATGTTGAGGTAGAGTGCGGGGGTCCGGCGGTTCTTGACCTTCGGGGCGTAGACCGTGGCGATGGACTCGGCGATGGCCTTCAGCATGTCGGGACTGTCGAGACTGATGACGCATCGGCCCGCGCCGCCCGCCGAATACTTGTCACGGATGATGTGTCCGCACCACCCGTCGTCGTAGACCCGGTGCGTGTCGGGATATTTCTGGTAGGCCTCCCACACGGGGGTCTGCTGGACGTCGTAGCGTGACGCCCCGACCGCCGCAATCCAGTCGGCGTATCCCTCGGGACAGAACCACTTGATGAGTTCCCCGGCCCGGTGGTACTGCATCGAGAAGAGGATCTTCGGCTCGTCGCCGTCCGAGTAGTATCGTCCCTTGAGCTTGAGCTTCGCGAAATCGGGGTGGGGCGGGACCTCGAGGTTCGGCGCGGCGCCCGCCATCACCTGGCGCAGGTGACGCTTCGCCTCTTCGCAGCGTCTGTAGACGGTGTCGGCGTAGCCCCGACGCAGTGCGAGGTGCTCGGGCAGGTCCCAGCGGACGTCGAAGGCGAGCTGTCCCAGCATCAGCGGAATCTCGTCGTAGAGCGTCTCGACGCCCTTCGCCTTGGCCTGCGCCACCGCCGCCTCCAGCTGTTTCATCGACCGCTGTGCGAGACGCTTCTTCGCCAGCACGACGGGGTCTTCGGTGACGAGGGGCGGATCGGCGACGAGGGGTCTGCCGGTGTCGGCCAGTTTCGAGCCGGTCGCCGCCGCCAGGTCCACCCCCGTCAGGCTCATCTCGTCCACCCACACCTGCCCCGGGCCGTAGAGCTGGATGAACACCTTGACGTAGGGACACTTGGCCGGGACGTCGGCGACGAGTTCGACCTTCTTCCAGGCGTAGGTTCCCTCGGGGAGATTCACGGACGCCCCGGGGAGTCCCCGCTCGCCGACGTCCGTCAGCGTGATCGATCCGAACTGTCCCCACAGGCCCTTCTGGAGATCCTTTGCCTGGACATAGGCGGTGAGCTTGAGCTTCGTGGGACTCTTCACCTCGATGGGCGGGGTGTACCATCCGATCTTGCAGGGACCGCGGCCGTCGAGCATCGCGGACGAGGTGCCGCTGAAGACGGCCCGCGTCCCGCGGCCGAGGAAGCTTGCCCCCTGCCACCGACGTGAGATCCACCACGCGAACGGACTCCCCAGCTCGTCCGGGGCCTTCAGCATCTCGAAGCCGCCGTTGGTGAGGAGTTCCGCATCCGGCATCCGCACCGGTTCCGCCTTCGGCACCACCGGCCGCTCCTTCGACAGATACATGTTGTCGATGTGACAGACGACCTCCTGCTCGACCTCCTTGTAGAGGCAGAGTGAGGTGACGTTCGCGCGGTCGAGTTCCGCCGTCTTCTGGAGCTCGTCGAGGTCGACGGTCACGGTGTTCCACCCGTTCCCGAGCGGTGTCGACGCCTCGGCCTTGTGCAGGGCCTTGTCACGGATCCACATCCCGAAGTCCCCGGGCAGCTTGTCCTCCCAGTAGACGTCGAAGTTGAGGTAGCGGAAGCCCGACCAGTCGGTGAGCGGGGGCTTCGCGGTGTAGACGTTCGACCACTGGGGCTTGTTGGTGTAGTGGACCCTGAGCGATTTCCTGCCCTGGGTGACGTGCTCCGCGGCCGTCTCGAAGGGCGAGTCGTTCTCGCTCATCCAGATGGCGGCGTCCTCGAAGTCGATGACGAGCTTCGTCTCGCCGACGGGTTTGGCGGTCTGGGCCGATGCGCCGGATGCGAGCAGCAGTGCCAGAGCGCCGACCAGTACCGTCCAGTTTCCTCTCGTGTTCATCGCCGATCCTTTCACCGTGGTCTTCGAATTCCCGTGAGCGCGGGACGCCGCACTCCGACGGGTCGGAGCGGGGCATGAGCCTACTTCTGTGGTGGGGATGTGTCAAAAGAAATCACGGCCAAAAGGCGGCGGGGGCCGGTACGTGTCGGCGCTCGCGCGTCGGGCGCCCAATCCCCGCTTGCCAGTCCTCGCCGGCGCTGCTATCCTATGGGAAGCAAGGCGTTTGGACTGCTCGAATGACAGCCGGTGAAAGGAGTCGGCACATATGACGGAAGAACAGCCCGGGAAGAAAAGGCGTCGCGTCAGGCGCTGGGTGTGGATCGTTCTGGCTTTGGTGCTGCTGCCGGTGGTGGCGGCGCTGGTGCTGTGGTTCGGCGTGCCGCCCGAGGTTCCGGATGAGCCGGTGCACCTGGTGCGGGGCGAGGACGGCGAGTTCGTGCACGTCGGGGAGTCCGCCGGCCGCTCGAAGCTGTCGTTCGAGGTCCACGCCGGAACGATCGAGGCGAACAACGCCTTCAACTCGTCGTCGTCGGTGGTCTCCACCGACCGCTCCTGCTTCCCCTGCCGCAAGATCGTCATCCTCAACCTTTCCGACCATCTGCTGCCGGCGCGTGCGGGGGCGCGGCTGGTGGAGCACCTGAAGCAGCTCAAGGGTCCCGATCAGATCGACTATTACCCCCACGGGTGCCTGCCCGAGGAGGGGGAATCGGCCCCCGACGTCGTTATCACGCTCGACCTGGGCTCGATCAGCGAAAGCGGGCTCAGGAACCGCAAGCTCGACACACAGATCCTCGTCTCGGCCGGTCGCGCCGTTGTGGCGTCCCAGCACAGCTATTACGACTCCTTCTCGCCGCCGGTCGTACGGTTCGACTGGCAGGGACAACTGCATCACCGCTCCACCACCACCGGGACGGGGTCCCGCTCATCCAGGTACAAGCTGCAGGCCGACAACATCGCCAAGCAGATCGCCGACAGCCTCAGCAAGCAGATCGACCAGTGGCGGAAGAAGTACGGTGAGCTTGCCGAACTTCCCGAGGCGTTCTACCCCCCGTACCGCAAGCCGCCGGAGATGCCGTTCCTGGGTGAATTCGGCGCAGAACGGGTTACGGCCTGCCACGGACTGATGGTGCACAACGAGACGTTCTGGCGGTTCACCACGGACAGGGAGGCGCTCGACGTCCTGAACGGCATCAAGACGCAGATGGAATCGGCCGGCTGGGGGCAGGCGATGATCACGGGGAAGGACGACGAGTCGCCTCACCTGCGGATGTTCCGGGAGGCGGCGGTCCTGAGTGTCTTCGTCCACACGCCGCGGCAGGACGTCCCGCACCTGGTCGTGACGCACACCGGCGCCGCGAAGGCCGGGAAGCAGAAGAAGACCTTCTACGTCCATTACCTCGACCGGATGACGCGCGACGAATCGAAGGCCGCCGTCGAGCGGATGTTCGACGACAACGTTCCGGTCGACACGCTCGTCCTCTTTCCCCTGGACTGGAGTGAGACCCAGTGCGAGCGCATCTCGGCGACGGCCGCGAGACATCCTTCCCTCAAGCCCCGCACGTGGCTGGCCCTGGCGAAGCTTCACCACCACTTCAATCAGGAGCGCCCCGCACGCGACGCACTGGCCCGCGCCCACGCCCTCAACCACACGGCGGCCGGCGACGCGGACCTCTCCGCCGACATCCGCCGACTGGCCAAGGAACTGGGCGACGACAAGCTTCACGAGAAGACGCTCGACGAGGCCCTGTGCCGGGAACTCGGATTCATCGAACTCAAGGCCGGCGGCGTCCCCGAACTCGAGGTGGCACTCGACGAACCGGCGATCTTTTTCGGCCGCACCGACAGGAACCAACTGAAGACGATCACCGTCCGGGTCGTCCGCGCTGCCCGCGTCGACGGCAAGGCCACCTGGGCCCTTGCCCACGTGGACGCCTGTGGGAGTGAGCGGTCCTGGGGCTCCGGAGGGACAATCCAGGAGGGCCGCCCCGCCGCGCACCACACCCGGCTGAACGGCGTCTGCACCGTGGTCATCAAGGTGGCCAACGTGCCCGGGAAGGAGCGGTTTCGGGTGTCGGTCGAGGTGGTCCCGCGCCGGAAGGACGCCGGAAACGACTGAAAGACTCATGTTTTGCCCCCCCACGGCCGAAAATTGAATACCGGAGACCTTGATTTCGTCTGTCCATTCGGGTATGTTAAGTGAGAGGGCGGCCGGCAGCATGCCGTTGACGTCACGTGGAAGCTGCAGCGGCGTGGTGCTCGATGGGCTTCCCCGATCACGGAAAGGGAGAGTGATGAAGAAGGTAACCGGAGGCGTGCTGGTCGTTCTCATGCTGTCGGCGGTTCTAGTGGTGGGTGGCTGTGCGACGAAGGCCCAGACGGGCGCCGCCGCGGGAGCGGGCGTGGGTGCGTTGGCCGGTCAGGCCATCGGCGGCAACACCTCGTCGACCCTGATCGGTGCCGGTGCCGGTGCCGTCGGCGGCTACATCATCGGCAATGAAATGGACAAGGCCGACGGGTACTGAGGAAGAGAGAAAGGATGGAAGCGATGAGAAGTACGGGAAAGAGTCTGGTCGTGGTCCTGCTCTGCGGCCTCGTGATGGTGGCGGGCTGTGCGACGAAGGCCCAGACGGGCGCCGCCGCCGGGGCGGGCGTCGGTGCGTTGGCCGGTCAGGCCATCGGCGGCAACACCGGAGGCACGCTCATCGGTGCCGGCGTGGGGGCCCTCGGCGGCTACATGATCGGCAACGAGATGGACCGACAGGACGCCGAGAGGGACCGGGCGGTCCAGGACCAGCAGATGAACACGACGGTCGTGCACGTGCAGAACTCGAACGGCAGCACCACGCCGGTCACGCTGCAGCACGTCGGCGGCGGCAAGTGGCGCGGGCCCAAGGGAGAGGTCTATTCGTCTCTCCCGACCGCGGCACAGCTTCAGGGGGCCTACGGGTTCTGACGGCCGCGGACACGTGCTTCTCGAACGAGGCGATCAGGGACCGGGAGCGGTATGTTCCCGGTCCCTTTCTTTCGGACGACCGGCCTGTGACTTGAGGGGTGCTGCCGGTGAGTGACCGGAAATCCCAACGGTTCTTCAGTGACGACAGTTTCTGGAACGAGCCCATCGGGCCGGACCCCGGGATCGACCCGAGGAGCGAGCACTTCACGGACCTCCTGATGAGGGAGCCGAACGGCCCCGGCTTCGGCATCAACCTCCGACGCTACACCATCCCCGTTTACGCGGTGGACGACGACACGCCCAGGCGGCGCATTCACCAGCGTCGTGAGTTTCATCAGGGGAAATACAAGCTGTGGGGCGAGCCGTTCAGTCACGGCCCGGGCTTCGGCCCGGAGATTCCCATCCCCGACGACGCCGACCCCGACCCCGACGGCGACCACCACATGGCCATGGTGGACTGGAAGAAGAGAAGGGCGTGGGACATGTGGGCGGTGGGGAAGCGTCCGGACGGTGAGTGGGAATCGGCCACCGGGATGACCTACGACCTCGACGGTGACGGCGTCTTCAAACGCGAGTGGTTCGCCATCCGGCCCGGCGAGAGCATTCATTTCTATGGACCCAGCCGGGCCTCGGGGGTGCCGGCACTCGCGGGTCTCATCATGCACGACGAGGTGGCCGCCGGACGCATCGAACACAAACTCGCCTTCGCCAGCCGGTTCAACGCCTACCTCGAGTTCGTCTGGCCCGCCACGTGGACCGACGGACACCTCGAGGGCGGCATCCCGGAAGGGGCGGTCATCCAGCTCGACCCGGCACTCGACCTCAAGCGCTTCGACCTGGACGCGGGCGGCACGGTCGTGGCACGGGCGCTCCAGGAATACGGTGCCGTCAACACCGACAACGCCGGCGGCAACGCCCTTTACGGCGAGCACCTGTGCGCCAGACCCGGGCTCCACTGGGAAGGACTCCTCGACCCGTTCAGCATCGCGCACATCCCGGCGAAACACTACCGCATCCTGAAGCTCGGTGAGATCCTCCACGGCGGGATGACGCGAACGCCGGTCAGGTAGGGGCGGACTCGTGTCCCCGCCCGTGCACGCGGCCGCCGCGCTCAGGCGACGTGACGTCTGGGTTTTCTCAGTCGGTCGCCGTGACCTTCGGCGCGGAGTTTCTGTTCCCACCAGTCGACGAGTTCCCCGAGCACCACGCGGATATCGCCCCGGGGGTTGTAGCCCAGGACGTCGCGTGCACGTCGGATGTCGGCACGGATGCAGAGGATCTCTCCGGGCGGCGCCGGCTCGTAGAACTTGGCCCCCCCGACCATTTCGAGCACCATGTCGGCGAGCTGGTTGATGCTGAGTTCATGACCGGAGCCGATGTTGAACGTGCCGGTGACGCCCGACTTCATGGCCAGAAGGTTGGCCTGCGCCACGTCACGGACGTGCACGAAGTCGCGCGTCTGCCTGCCGTCGCCGTAAACGGTGATCGGCTCGCCCAACAGCGCCCTCCGGATGAACGTCGTCATCACGCCCACGTAGTCCGAAGGCGTCTGTCGCGTGCCGTAGGTGTTGAAGTAACGCAGGATCACGTGCTCGAACCCGCACCGCCCGGCGAGCGTCCGCAGAACCATCTCCCCCCGCAGCTTGCTCAGCCCGTAAGGCGAGAGGGGCAGGGTCGGACTCTCCTCGGCGACGGTCACGAGGAGCGCTTCTCCGTACACGGCCATGCTGGAGGCGAAGATGACCTTGCGGACCCGTGCCCGGGCGGCCTCCTCGAACACCGCCAGCGTTCCCAGGCAGTTGGTGTACAGTTCGTTGTGGAGCCCGGCGAACGACCCGCGGATGCTGACGAACGCCGCGTTGTGAAAGACCACGTCGACGTCCTTCATCGCCTCCCGGAGTGCCGACCGGCTGCAGATGTCGGCCTGGATGAACGTGCAGCCGCCGGACACGTTGTCGCGACTGCCCGTCATCAGGTTGTCCACCACGACCACCTCGTTACCCGGATCCTCCAGCAGCAGCTCAACGATGTGCGAGCCGATGAAGCCCGCCCCTCCCGTCACCAGGCATCTCATGACGCTTTCTCCTTTCGCGTGCCGTGACCCGCCGCCGGAATGGCCCCCTCCAGGGCGTCCGTCCTCATGCCGCCGTCTCCGTAAATCTATAGTAGGACAAGAGTTGTGTCGCGATGCGATCCTCGTCGCACATCTCGAGAATGAATGTCCGGGCCGCCCGTCCGAGCGCGAGCGCGTGCTCACCGTTGCGGAAGATGCGCAGGATCGCGTGTGCGAACGCCTCGGGACTGTCGCGGTCCGCAAGGTATCCGGTCCGTCCGTCACGGATGAACCGTGGGATGTCGCCGACCCGGCTCGCCACGATGGGACGGGCATACGCCATCGCCTCGGTCAGGAAGATGGGCCACGCGATGCCCCACTGCTCCGGGACCGCAACCATCCCGGCACGGCTCAGGAGGTGCTTCACGTCCACGGGGGAGTGCTTGCCCAGGAAGTGCACGTGCCGGGTGAGTCCCAGGTCGGCGATCCGCCGGGTGAGGTCGCCCTTGTAGGGCTCGACGGCGCCTGTCTCGATGACGCTCAAGCGCACGTCGGGGTATTCCCCGATGACCGCGGGCAGGGCCTCGACGAGGACGTGCAGTCCCTTCGTCGCCGCGACCCACCCGGCGAAGAGGATGCTGTGGTCGAGTCGGCCGTCGGGCGCCATTTGGATCGAATCGAAAAGCGGCAGCGGCAGCGTCGCCAGCTTCGCGCGCGGAATGCCATAGTCCGCCAGTTGTCCGACGACCGTTTGCGACAGACAGATGAACCGGTCGATCTTCGGAAGCATCCGGTCGAAGATGCTCTTCCGGAAAAGCACCAGGGGTTTCTTCAGCACGTGCAGACAGTCCACACAGTGGGCCCCGTGGTAGCGCGTGCACAGCCGCCCGTCCGGCCTCAACAGCGAGCACAAAGGACACAGCGTCCAGAGGTCGTAGAGTGAGAACACCACCGGGATGCCGAGTTCCCACGCCGCCTGCAC
>DATKVD010000115.1:0-7932 GCA_035530235.1 Planctomycetota bacterium
CCCCCATCTCCGAGCAGATGGAGGCCGAGAACCTGGTGCTGCTCCTGAACGATTACCTCTCGGAGATGTCGGACGTGATTCTCGACTCCAAGGGGTATATCAACAAGTACGTAGGCGACGGGATCATGGCGGTGTTCGGGGCGCCGCTTTACGATCCCGAAAACGCCGCGGCCGCCTGCCGGGTGGCACTGGAGAGCCAGCACCGGCTGAAGGACTTCCGGGCCAAGCTCGCCCAGGAGAAGCGTCCCATCATCCGGGCACGCATCGGGATCAACTCCGGCGTCATGGTCGTCGGAAACATGGGCTCACGCACACTCTTCGACTACACCGTCATGGGGGACAACGTCAACATCGGGGCCCGACTCGAAAACGCCAACAAGCACTTCGGCACCGAGATCATCATCGGGGAGAGCACCTACAACCTGGTCCGTGACACCTTCGAGGCCCGTCGACTGGGTCTCGTGCACGTGAAGGGCCGCTCGAAGCCCGTCGGGGCTTACGAACTCCTGGCCGAAAAGGGCAAGTGTCCTCCCCTCGTTCAGAAACTCCTGCCGCACTACGAGGAAGGACTCGCCGCCTATGCCGAGCAGCGATGGGATGCGGCCATCGCCGCTTTCTCCGAGTGCCTGAAAATCAACGACAAGGACGGTCCCAGCCGGGCCTATCTCGACCGGTGTCGCCAGCTCGCCGAACACACCGGCATCGAGCACTGGGACGGCACCTTCACCCTCGAGACCTGAGTTCCTCAAGGCCCCAGTGGGTGGGACAGCCATTCGACAGGCTCATGGCCCTGAGCAAGTCGAAGGGGAGCCCCGCCACGCAGACGCCTCAGCGAACTCACGTGAGACCGGCTACAACCCCAGAACGTCGAGCATGGAGTAGAGACCGGGTTTTTGGGTGAGCACGAATTTCGCCGCGCGGACGCCGCCGCGGGCGAAGGTCTCACGCGAGCCGGCGACGTGCTTCAACTCCACGCGCTCGCCGACGGCCGTGAAGAGTATGGTGTGCTCGCCGACGACGTCGCCGCCCCGCACCGCGTGGATGCCGATCTCGTTCGAGGTCCGTTCGCCCACCGCGCCCTTCCGACCGAAGACGGCGTCTTTCTTCAGGTCGCGTCCCGTCGCCACTGCAACGGCCTCGGCCAGCTTGAGTGCCGTTCCCGAGGGGGCGTCCTTCTTGAAGCGGTGGTGCATCTCGACGATCTCCACGTCGTACTCCTCGCCGAGTGCCCGGGCCACGTCGCCGACGACCTTGAGCAGCAGGTTCACGCCGATGGACATGTTGGGGGCGAAGACGACGGGGATGATCTTCGCCGCCGCGGCGATCCTGCCCGTCTGGTAGTCGTCGAGACCGGTGGTGCCGATGACCATCGGGACCTTCCGCTCGACACAAGTCTCGAGACGTCCCATGGTCCCCGCCGGAAGTGAGAAATCGATCATCACGTCCACCTCGCTGTCGAGGTCGTCGGACAGGTAGACCCCGAGGGGCTGTCCGAGACCGGCGAGGGTGCCGACGTCCTCGCCCAGACGGGGGTCGCCCGACGCTTCGAGCGCGGCGCCGAGTCTGAGTTCCTCGTCGTGCGCCACCAGCTGGATGATCATGCGGCCCATCCGACCACACGCGCCGTTGACGGCCGCCACCGATACCTTCCGCCTCTTCGCCGTCATAGAACCTCCTCCAGAACCTTGAGGATCTCCTCCAGGTCGTTGGGAACCTTAATGGGCTGATTCTGAAAGCCGAGCTTCGTCACCTCGAACTTCTCCGCGTATTTCTTCCGGAACGCTTCCACCGGAAGTGAGTGATAGTCCACACTGACGTTCGGGTCCTTGAGGACGTGACCGGTGAGGACGCAGGCCACACGGTCGTCGGGGGAGATGACACCCTCTTGGACGAGGTGTTTGAGTCCGGCGACGGAGGCGGCGGAGGCCGGCTCACACCCCAGTCCCCCGGCGCCGACACGTGCCTTGGCGTCCAGGATGTCCTCGTCCGACACCTCACGCACGAGGCCGTCGGTGACCTCGAGTGCCCGCAGGCATTTCTTCAGGTTCACCGGCCGGTTGATCTCGATGGCCGACGCGACGGTGTGCGCACGGTCGTTCCGCTCGTCCATCTGCCGGTAGTCCTCCTCGATAGCGGCGTCGTCGACGTGTCCGTCGTTCCAGGTGAGGTGCTTCTCCTCCACGATGCGATAGAGGGTGCGTGCGCCGGTGGCGTTGATGACGGCGAGCCTCGGGGGCCGCTTGATGAGTCCCAACTCGACCAGTTCCATGAACGCTTTCCCGAAGGCGGAGCTGTTGCCCAGGTTTCCGCCCGGACAGATGACCCACTCGGGCACCTCCCAGTCGAGTCCCTCGAGGATGCGATACATGATGGCCTTCTGGCCCTCCAGACGGAACGGGTTGAGGGAGTTGACCAGGTAGATGCCCTTCTCGGTGCAGACCTCCTGGATGCGTGCCATGGCGTCGTCGAAGTCGCCGTCGATCTGGAGGGTGAGTGCCCCGTATTCGAGGGCCTGTGAGAGCTTTCCGAAGGCGATCTTGCCGCCGCCGACGAAAACCACCGCACGCATCAGTCCCGACTGGGCCGAGAAGAGCGCCAGCGACGCCGAGGTGTTTCCGGTGGAGGCGCACGCGGCGATCTTCGCCCCCGCCATCCGACCGTGGGTGAAGGCCCCCGTCATCCCGTTGTCCTTGAACGACCCCGACGGGTTGAGTCCCTCGTACTGGAGGAAGAGCCGGTCGGGCTTGAGCCCGACGTATTCGGCGACGGCGGGAGACTGCTTGAGAAGTGTCTGTCCCTCGCCGATGGTGACGACCCGGTCTGCGGGTGCGAAGCTGAGGAGTTCCCGGAACCGCCAGACACCGCTGAGGTTCAGTGGGTTCCGTCGGTCGGCCCAGCGTTCCTCGAAGGCACGCAGTGTCTTCGGAAGCCTGATCCCGTCCCAGTCGTAGCGGACGTCGAGGAGGTTGCCGCATCCGGGACACTTGCTGTGGACCTCCGCGACGTCGAAGGTGCGTGCGCACGCCGGGTTGATGCACTGCTGATGGGCCTTGTCGCTCATGTCCTGCTCCAGAGGTAAGTGCGTCGGTGCGGGGTCACCCGCGGTCGCGGTATTTCCGGCTCATGAGGTTGAGGAAATCGCGCTCCTGGTTGCTGAGCGAGCTGATGCCGTCACGGTGCACCTTTTCGAGGATGCGGTCGAGTTCGGCCTGCTCGGCGGCGGAGCGTCTCACGTCCATCATCCGTCGTCTGGCGCCCCAGAAGGCCAGGAGGCTCCTTCCCAGAGGCCGGCCCTTGACCCAGAGGTACCCGACGGCCATCCCGCCGAGGTGTGCCCAGTGGGCGACGCCGTCGGCCCTGTCCCCCAGCAGACTGACGATGGTGATGAAGGCGAAGATGAGGGCGAGTGTCCGTGCCTTGATGGGAAACATGAAGAAGATGAGAATGCGCGCGTGCGGGAAGAGCATCGCGAACGCGACCAGGATCCCCAGCGTCCCGCCCGAGGCCCCCACCACCATCGCGTTCGGCTGAAACAGCGACAAGAGCGCCCCGGCCACCCCGCACAGGAAATACATCAGCAGGAACGACAGGGTCCCCAGCTGTCGCTCCACCTGTCCGCCGAAGAAGAACAGTCCCAGCATGTTCCCCAGAAGGTGCCACGGTCCGGCATGCACGAACATGTACGTCACCGGCTGCCATACGGCCCCCCGGGCGAAGTTCGGCACATAGAACCCCACCCACTCGAAGACGTCCGGGAAGCTTCGACTCAGGATGAGGATGACCAGGAACGCAGCCACGTTGGCGGCGACGAGCACCTTGGTGGTCCTCGTCCAGCGTGAGCCGAACGACAGAGCCGAGCCGCCCGTGCCGTGGTCGTCATGGTGGTAGTAGGGTCTCATGACCGAAGGTCGGAACTCCAGGGAAGTCCGGGTCTGGGGGATATTAGAGCAGAGAAGCAAGGGGATTTCAAGGGGGTACGCGAAAACGCCCCGGACCCCCGAGCTATCGGGGGACCGGGGCGTGAAAGTCCCTGACGTTTCTAGTAGATGCTCAGGTCGTCGGACATGCGGAGCATGCGCACGTTGATCGGCCCGGTGAAGTCGCACCGGCCGTCCTGGTTCACGCGCAGGACGGTGGAGCGGTCGAGGATGCCGAGGAGCTGTTTCCGTGCGTATTCACGCTTGCTCCTGTAGGAACGGAACGGCAGTTTTCGCCCGGGATGGAAGTACGGCTCGCAGATCCGGGCGTTGATGTCGACCTCGAAGACGTTCGCCCGGGTGGTGAAGTAGTTGGCCACCCAGGTGAAGACCATGTCCCGCTCGTCCCGCTCGTCGTAGATGCCGTCCCCGTCGTCGTCCCCACCGATCGGGAGACGCGTCGGCTCGTCGTACCGGAGTCTCGTGATGCCGAATTCCGTCATGGGAGAGACGCCGTCTCGCCAGTTGTCCCCCCCGTACCAGATCTCCCCACAGAGGTAACTGCCCGGGTAGGGAGAGACATGGTCGGCCCGCAGCAGGTCCCCGATGGTCTCCATGGGACCGCAGTAGAAGTTGTAGCCGCTCCGGTGACTCGTCCGGGCGGTGCTCGTCACGTAGTTGACCGGGAAGGTCACCCTGCCGCCGTCACGGACCCCCTTGTTGTCCGGCCAGGGCATGGCCATGACCGCCGCGGGGATCATGTTCAGGTCCATCTTCCCGAAGACACGGATCTCCGGTCCGCACTTGTCGCCGGCCTGACGACCGGTGTCGTCGTCGTCGACGGCCCCGTCACCGTCGTTGTCGATGCCGTCGTTGGAGGGGTCCCACAGGGTGAAGATGTCGAGGATGTGGAGGTTGGCGGGGTCCATCTGCGAGGCGGTCGGCGTGTACTTCCCGGCGGGGAGGAAGGGCCGGTAGAGGTCGAACTTGGCCTTGGTGTCGAGTTCGTTCATGTAGCGGTACCGCACCCAGTAGTTGTCCCTCACCGGCTCCTGGGCCTTTTCGTGCACCCAGGTGAGGGGCCCGTCCTGGGCACAGTTCATCATCATCAGCTCGCCGAGCCATCCGATGGAGGGGATGTCCCCGTCGACGATCTTGAAGTTCCGCTCGAACTTCCGCTCGTACTCGTAGCGACTGACGCCTATCGTCGGATAGGAGGATGACCCCGCGTCGACGGGATAGTCCACGTTCGGCTTGCCCAGGGTGGGGAACTGTCCGATGTTCCAGCCCTCACACCACAGCACGTTGCACTCGTCGTCCTCGCCGTACTTCACCTCGGGGAGTTCGCCGCTGCCCGGCGCCGGCACCGGCCGGGTGAGGACGTGCGCGTTCATCGGGTCCCATCGACGGTAGCTGCCCAGGTAGATGGTGCTCCGGCCCCCGGGTCCGTTGCGTCCGGTGCCCGGCCCGTACGACTGGACCAGCTGGATGATGGGGGTCTTGTCGACGCAGATGAGTTTCTTCCCATCGGTCTGCTCGACCTTGTTGGGTTCGGTGGGCACGTTCGCGGCGGCGTCCCCGTAGAGCGGCTTCCACAGGGAGAACCGGATGCCCCCGAAGGGGTCGTCAATCGAGGTCCGGCCTTCCAGCTCGAGTCGGGTGAGCCCGGGCGGCCAGTTGACCGTCTTCGACCACCCGACGTGTGCGAACCGACTCCAGGTCTTCCGGTTCTCGACGGTATCCCCGGGGTAGGCGTAAATCCCGTCGGCACCGATCCTGGCATTTCCAGCGTCGTCGATCAGGCCGTTGTTGTTGGGATAGGTCTCGTTCGGGTCGTCGGTGAAGCGGGTCAGTTCCCCCAGGCGGTAGAAGTGCTCCCCGATCTTCAGGTAGTAGTTGCTGATGTCGTAGGCCTCGTCGGCGTCGGGGATCCAGGGGATGTTCTCCATGGGGTTGTAGAGTTCGACCCGGATGCGGAAGAGTTCATAGTCCGCGGTGTTGGCGAGGGTCTTGCTGTAGAAGACGACCTCGTTGATGACGGGCTGCTTCTCGACGCCGAGGGCCCAGGCGGTGTGGTCGGGGGCCTCGAAATAGGTCTCGTGCTGGTCACGGTCCACCATGTCGGTCAGGGACGCGATGAACTGACAGGCCTTCTGACTGGCGTTGGGTGTGCTGGTGTGCTGAAGTGCCGCCCGCAGCATGTAGAAGAGTCTCCTCCGCTCGGCCGGGGCCTTGGCGGCCCACTTCGACTTCAGGCTGCCGTCCTCGCCGGAGAGACCCTCCGGACCGGACGCCCCGATGATGTTGGGGTTAACGCGTTTCAGGATGTCGATGTGACTCCAGTCCCCGGGGAAGTCGTACCCCTCCCCCGGCCAGATCTTCCCCCGCAGGATGGTGTCGGTGGACCACATGGTGGCGTAAGGTCTCAGCTTCTGCCACTCCACGTCGCCGAGGATGCGGGCGATGGCACTGGTGCCCGGGTGGTCGACACTGTGGTCGTGCTCCATGACCTCGTTGGGACCGAAGTAGCGGTCCTGGTTCATGGGGTTCTCGGGTGAGGGGAACTTGTAGTAGCTGGCCCCGTCCCGTCGCCAGCCCACACGCCAGCGGCTGTTCCCGTTGACGGGAATCCCACTGCCCCCGCCCCAGCGGTACCGGATGATCTCGCGTGCCTTGGCCCGGTCCGCCCCCACGTCGGGCGGATGACCTTGACCGTTGATGTACTCATACCCCGGGTAATCGTCCCGACGGAAGAGCCGTTCGAGACTGGCCGCCGCCGGGGCATACAGGACGTTGTTGTAGGCGTGCGGGAAGCCCCCCCGGTAGAGGTACTCGACCTCCGTGGGAAACCCCTTCCACTCGAGACGTCCGAGATGCTCACTGGGAACGGTGGAGTCGGTCTGGTCGATGGCCCGTCGGGCCGCCAGGTTCAGCCCCCCCATGGCGTTCAGGTAACCGGAGGAGGCCCCGTCCACGTTCCCGTGGACGTTGAAGTTGGCGTAGCCGGAGTGGGTCGGTCCCACCTTGACGCCCCACTGCCAGCAGATGCCCCCCGGCAGCATGGTCTCACCCGTCATCCGTGAGCCACACTGGTACTCCGTGTTGCCCGAATAGATGACGAAAGGCGGCGTGTCCGCGTACCATGTCGACCGACGTCCCTCTTCATTGAAGATGCTGTTCGACCAGCTGCCGCCGCCCGCCGCGAGCGGATCCGCCACCCAGTTCCAGTAGGGCGGGTTGATGCTGCCGTCCATGTCATCGTCGATGCCGGGCGGGAGGGCATCCGGGTGGTGCACCTCGACGATCCTGCCGTCGTCGGCAAAGGCGTTCTGGGAGCGTCCCAGCCAGATGTCGTAGTCCCGACCCGAGAGGGAAGACCCCTTGTAGTTGGCGTAGTACCGTCCGACGACCCCGCCGTTCCACGTGTACGACTGCTGGGGAATGCTGCCGTAGTTCCGGGCGTAGAGGCTGCCGCCGGTGGTCCCCCACGACGTGTAGGGGGCACAGAACCAGACGTCGTCACAGACCGGCACCGCCAGTCTGTCGTCGACATAGACCTTCCCGGCGTTCTGGTCGGGGTCCTGGTAGAGTCCGGGAATCCTCACCGTGGGGGGACTGACGTTGTCACCCGGGGACCGCCACTCGTACCCCACGTAGCCCATCCCGGTGTCACGGTTCTCGTACTTCCCCCACGTCCGGTTCAGGTCCTCACGGAGGAGGGACTTGAAGTAGTTCAGCATCCCATGGGCGAGCATCTCACAGCGCTGGTCATCGACGTAGTTGCGGGTGACCCGTGTGTCCAGACGCATGAGGGTGATGAAGCTGGTGGCCATGATGGCCAGCATCGCGAGCACCGAGATCGCGATAATGAGACCACTCCCTCGACCGGTCCGGAACCTCGAGCCTGTCGACAGGGCGTCTCGCTCCCTGTGAAATCCCGTCTTCACGGTAAGTCGCCTCCGAGGCCCCCTAGTCCGAGCGCTTGCCGAAATACACCACCTGTGAGAAGGTCCGC
>DATKVD010000116.1:0-31675 GCA_035530235.1 Planctomycetota bacterium
TCCAGGGGACGGATCGGCTCAACACGTCCATTCAGGGCTACTTCTTCGGGGTCGAGGTCAAGGGGACGGACATCGCGAACGGGGTGTTTGTCTGCGTGGATACCGGGAAGTGGGGTGCACTGAGCTATGACGGCACGGACAGCTGGGACAACGACCAGGGCTTCGCGAGCATGGCGTCGCTCCTGGCGGCTCACCCGGCCGACCCGACCACACAGTACCGGCTCTACTTCAACCGGACGGTGCCGAACCCGAAACCGGACAACTTCGCACACTGGGAAGACGTGGTCTATCTCGGTTTCTCGGCGACTGCGCCGACGGGCTACGCGACCATCAGTTACCCGCTGCACGGGGCGACGGGCGTGGAGGTCGACCCGAACTACGCCTGGGACAACGTGCAGGGAAAGGGCAAGGTCCTGGGGTTGTTCGTCCGGAACAACGACACCGACGTCGAGCTCTTCCGTGAGCTCGACAACGACATGACACGGACCTCCTGGCAGCCTGGTGCCCTGTCCCAGGACCAGACCTACCGGACCACGGTGGCCGTGGCCAAGCTCGTGGGAGGCGCCGGCAAGCCCCTGAACCTCACGATGCTCAGTGGCGACCCGTTCGATTACTACGGGGTCTTCGCGGACTCGAACGAGAACGAGTTCACGACGGTTCCCGAGCCTTCGACCGTGGCGCTTGTGGGGACGGGCGTGCTGGTCTGCATCGCAGTGAGACGTCGACGTCGCATGCACTGAAGACGTCTCGTGACGTTTTCGCACCTCTCTCCAGGGGGTCATATGCTTGCAGTGCCGGGACACGAACGGCCGTGCGGCCTTCCCGGTCTGGGGAACGCAGGGGAGCGGCTCTTGAGGGGTTTCGGAGAGATCACAATGGCTGGCAAGACGACAATCTGGCTCGCTTTGGCCGTCCTGGTGCTGACGGTGTTCGCGCAGCAGGCAGCCGCCTTCACCCTCGACAACATCTGCATCGGGTACACGGGTCACCGTGAGGACGGCACCCTCGAGGACTACGACTTCTATATCGATGTCCAGGGCACGGGCATCACGAACGTCCGGGTCGTCGACCAGTACGCCGTGACCTACAACCTTTACTACAACCCCCCCCCCGGCTGGACCGGCTGGAACTGGTGGGACAATTACGCGAGCCTGACGGACCTGTGGACGGCGCATCCCAACAACCAGACTTACGACTTCTACTTCAACGAGGGACAGCCCGACGCCGACCATGACGTCCTGAGCTACAACGTGACGGCGCCGAGCGGCTTTCCGACCATCCTCTACCCGGGAAACGGCGACACGGGGGTGCCCACCAATCCGGTCTACGTCTGGGGCAGCGTCGCAGGCGTATCGAACGCGGTGTGCATCTATACGGAGGTGGAGACCACTGGTGAGGCTGACGACGAGAGCATCTACGAAAAGATCCACCCCGGCCTGACGGCGACCACCTGGTATCCCGGGCCGCTGGACCCGCTGTCCACCTACGCGTTCAACGTGGGACCGGTGAACCTGCACGGCGGGGCCCCGCAGGCCGAGACGACCGACTGCGGGGTGGGCTACACCTATTACGGCGTCTTTGAGGAAAGCAACTCGGTGGACTTCACGACGGGGACGGGGACCATGCCGGCGTTGTGGCTCACGGTCACGGCGTCCGCCGAGGAGAGGTACGTTCCGCCCAATCCGCCCTCCCTGCCCGACTACGACGAGTTCAGACTCCGGTTCGACTGTGACAACGACATCCGTCTGACGCACATCGCCTACAACCTGGGAACGGCGGCCGCCGAGCTGTTCTTCGACACGACCTACGTCAGTCCGAGCACCGGGCCCGGTTTCCCGTTCACGATCCTTCCGAGCAGCGACAACGTGGACGTCACGACGGTCTGGTCCCTGGACAACTCCCCGCTTCTGGGGATCGAGTGCAACGACTTCCACCCGGGGGAGACGCTCATCTTCGGGATCGACGTGGACGGCACGGACTGCACGACGTTCACGGCGGCCGACTTCGACAACGCCTGGATCGGACTGATCTTCGACCCGAGTCCGTCGTTTCCGGGGGCCGATCCGTTCCTCGTGCAGCTCTACTTCGACGGCACGAGTGCCTCGACGGAGGTCCCGGAACCCACAACGGTGCTGCTGTTCGCGGGCGGCGTGACGGTGATGGGACTTCTCAGACGGCGACGTCTGGCGTCGACACGCGGACGGAAGCGATGAGTGCCGGGGGAAGAGCCGGTGAGCACAACGAGTGGAGATTCTGACGTGTGAGGTGAGCCGGACCCGGGGAGGGTCCGGCGGACGCGGGTGTGCCGGTGTGACCTTCGTGGACCGACACCGCCGCGACGACAGGGAAACGCACGAGCGAAAGAAAGGCGTCTTCACTTCCGGCTGCCGGTCTCCCGCCGGAAGGCCCGGGGCAGACATGCATCACGCCAGGGTCACGACCTGACGTGGGCCCACGGGCGGCCGCGCCGCCGACCGAGGGGGTACGGTGCACGCTGTCGTGTGCGTGAACCGTCGGCGACGCGGCCGTCTCCCGGGGCCATGACACACCGGCGCCGGTGCATCGGAAGTGAGGACGTCGAGACGAAGGGAGGGGATCTCTTCAAGCGACAGTCAAGGGGCTAACACATCACTCGGAAGGGTACCGGACTCTCTTTCCCGGGGACGTGAGTCCAGGAAAGGAAAGGAAAGGAAAGGAGCAGGAATGTCAAAAGTTCTGGTGGCGGTCCTCGTCACCACGATGCTGACGTGTGGGGTGATCCGGACGGAAGCCGCCGACATCGTGGTCGTGAACGACGAGGACATGACGGCGTTCTTCGGGTTCTACGGGAGCAGTCTGTTCGCGGACCAGCCGGAGCAGTTGTGGGACGACACGGTGGCCTGGGCGGTGGGAGGGGCCAATCCGAACGACACCGACGTGCTGCTGTTCACGTATGACGGGACGGTGTCTGACGCGGACCCGAACAACGTGGACGCCATCGGGTTTCGCAGTCTGCTGATGACTGCCGGGTACGTCGTGTCGGTGGACAGTCGGCTCGACTTCGCCGCACGGACGGACTATTCCGGGTTCGACCTCGTCATCTTCCCGAACTTCGGCTACACGGACGCGAACGCCCCGCCCGCCGACAACGTGATCGCCGCAGCGCTCCCCTTCATCACGATGGAGCCGGCACACGGGGACGAGTTGAACCTGGGCACAGGGGTGACCGTGTTCAGTGGGACACTCAGTCAGGCACTCGTGGTGGACAACGATCACGTCATCACCGACGTCTACGGACTCTACGAGATCATCATCATGGCGAACACCGGCGGCGGCGGGTCGCCGAACAATGTGCCCACCGACGGGATCACCACGTCGGGCGACGGTCGTGTGCTGATCGGAGAGGTGCCGGAGCCGGCTTCCGTTGCCCTCCTGGCCATCGGAGCCGCCTTCGGCCTGGCGCGTCTCAGACGCCGAGGGGCGAAACGGCACTGAGTCGCAGGACCTCGTGAGAGGGGTATCCGTCGACGAGAGGAGCATCTTCTGAAAGGAGAAGCGTAGTGTCCATGGGGGGGAAGTCGAAGTTCCTGACGGCCGCAGCCGCTGTGGTGCTTGTGCTGTCCGCACCGCTTGCCGCAGACACCGTCCAGAATCCGGTCAAGTGGTCCCAGTGGGTCGATCTCGACAACGGGCACGACATCCCGTCGTACTTCGAGTACCATGAAGGCGAACCCACCACGTGGACTACCTCCGCGGCCGCCGACGACTGGCGCTGCCTGGATGGTCTGCCGGTCACGGACTTCCACTGGTGGGGTTCCTATCTCGAAGGCGAGCCCGGGTCCCTCGAGGGGTTCTGGATCGCGATCCACGACGATATCCCCGCCGACGAGCTTCATCCCTCGCGTCCGGGTGCCGTGGTATGGGAGGACGAGATCTCTTTCGGAGAACATGAACTCTATGAGGTGCCCTTCGGACTCAACCAGACGACCGAGGTCTACCAGTACAACTACTATCTCACCGACCCGCAGCACTACTTCGGGCAGGAAGAGGGCAAGATCTACTGGCTGAGCATCGTCGCCCACTGGGACAACCCGGACAACGACGTGGCCTGGGGCTGGCACACCGCGCTGCGTCCCGCCCCCGAGAATGGTCTCGACGCGGCGGTCGTCATGGGCAACTACAACCTCCTGACCAATGAGTACGACCTGTGGGGATCGCTCTACGACGAGGGATGCAACATCCAGTTGGCGTTCGAGCTGACCACCATACCGGAGCCCGGAAGCCTCGCGATTGTGGGCACCGTGGCGCTCACACTGGTGGGACTCCTCCGCCGGCGGCGACTGGACGGACCCGCATAAACGAACGGGCTGTGGCCGATGAGGAGGGAGGAGCAGCAGCTGGGCCTGGGACAGGCCTCGACGACAGGGACAGGACCCTCCGGCCGTTTTGAGGAGGGGGATTCGGAGGGTTTTTCGAGGGGGTCCCGCGTCGAGACGAATGCGTCCGCCGCCCTGCGAGGGCAAAAAGGGGTCAGGACCCTTTTGCCTGTAGGCCCGAAGGGTGCTTCGCACAAAAGGGTCCTGACCCCTTTTTGCCCTCGCAGGCGCGGGACGCAACGAGCGAAGATGGAGCCGGCACGGGGGTCCGGCTTCGTCTCCTGTCTTGTACACACCGCGGGACGGACCCCAAGGTCCGTCCCGTGTTGTCCATTACCCGTGCCGTCTCTTCCCGCCTACTTCTCCGCGTTGTCTTCCTTGTCGGTCTCTTCCTTGACGCCGGCTTTCCCCAGGGCGGTCTTCATCTGACTGAGGAACCCCTCCGCGGGCATATACCCGGGGATGCGGTGCACCTCCTCGCGCTTCGAGTTCGTAAACAGGATGGTCGGATAGCCGCGCACCTTGTAGTACTGCACCACGTCCTTCTCCCGGTCGCCGTCCACCCGGATGCACACGAACTTCTGTGACAGCTCGATCACCTCCGGAACCGTATAGACCTCCTTTTCGAGCTTCCGACACCATCCGCACCAGTCGGTGGTGAAGTGGATCATCGTGGGCTTGTCTTCCTTCTTGGCGCGTGCCATGCCCGCCTTGAACGTGGTCCAGACGATCGCCGTCGGTTTGCGCGCCGCGGCCGCATGGGTCGCAACGTCCGCCGCCATCAGTCCTGCCGCCAGCACCACGCCGAGAAGCATCCGCAGGGCCTTCATGGGTCTCTCCTTTCAGTGTAAAGGGCTTCCGTGAGACCGTCACGGTCGGCGTGCCGGCCTCACCCTATAAGTATACCCGATGACGCGACATCTCCAAAGATTCCGGGACCGTCGGGAAGCGATTTGCGCTTGACAGGACACGTCCCCGGGCGATAATGTAAAGGGTTGGTGAACAAGCAGTTGGGACGTGTCCCGGGTGGGTGCACGGGAGGATTCTCGGGTGTCGGAAACCATTCTGGGAAAGCTGGCACGGGGGTTCGGGCGGGTCTTCGGGTCGCGCAACGACCGTGTCCTCAAGAAGATCCAGCCCATCGTCCGGCGGATCAACGAGATCGAGGCGGAGTACCAGCGTCTCACGGAGGACGAACTCCGTGCGAAGACGGATGAGTTCCGTCAGCGTCTGTCGGCCGGCGAGACCGTGGACGAGCTGCTGCCCGAGACGTTCGCCGCCGTCAAGAACGCCTGCCGACGGCTCGTCGGTCGCGAGTGGACCATCCTGGGCAACCCCTACCGCTGGTTCATGATCCCCTTCGACGTGCAGCTGGTGGGCGGCGTGGTGCTTCACCGCGGGGCCGTCGCCGAGATGGACACCGGCGAGGGCAAGACCCTCGTCGCCACCATGCCCGCCTACCTCAACGCCCTCACCGGTCGGGGCGTCCACGTCGTCACCGTCAACGACTACCTGGCCCAGCGGGACCGCGAGTGGGTGGGACCGGTCTACGAACTCCTCGGACTCACCGTCGGCGTCATCCAGTCCGAGATGGACCCCCACCAGCGTCAGCCCGAGTACGCCGCCGACATCGCCTACGGCACCAACAACGAGTTCGGGTTCGACTACCTGCGCGACAACATGAAGCCGTCGAAGGACGTGCAGGTGCAGCGGGAGCTGCACTACGCGATCATCGACGAGGCGGACTCGATTCTCATCGACGAGGCCCGCACACCCCTCATCATCAGCGGTCCGGCCTACGAGACCACCGACAAGTTCTACACGGCCGACAAGGTCGCCCGACGACTCAGGTCCGGCACGCATTTCGAAGTGAAAGAGAAGGAGCACACCTGCCACCTCACCGAGGACGGCATCCTCGAGGCGCAGAAGCAGCTCAAGGTGGACGACTTCTACACCGGCGACAACATGGACTGGCCTCATCTTCTGGACCAGGCACTGCGGGCCCATCACCTGTTCAAGCGCGACAAGGAATACATCCTCAGGGAAGGACGGGTGTGCATCGTCGACGAGCACACGGGCCGGCTGATGGCCGACCGGACGTGGTCCGACGGACTGCACCAGGCCATCGAGGCCAAGGAACACCTGAAGATCCGTGAGGAGAACCAGACCCTCGCCACCATCACGCTCCAGAACTACTTCCGGCTCTACGAGAAGACCGCCGGGATGACGGGGACCGCGATGACCGAGGCCGCCGAGTTCTGGCACATCTACAAGATGGACGTCGTGACGATCCCGACCAACCGGCCCTCCGGACGCGTCAACCACCCCGACCGCATCTTCCTGACCGAACCGGAGAAGTACGAGGCGGTGGTGGAGGAGATCATCCGTGCCCACCGCAGCGGCCGGCCGCTCCTCGTCGGCACCATCTCCATCGAGAACTCCGAGAAGCTGAGCGGGATGCTGAAGCGTCGGGGCATCGAGCACGACGTGCTGAACGCCAAGCAGCACCGACGTGAGGCCGAGATCGTCAAAGGGGCCGGGGAGTTCGGCCGCGTCACCCTCGCCACGAACATGGCCGGCCGCGGCACCGACATCGTGCTGGGCCGGGACCCGGGCCACGCCGACAGGCTCTCGCGGGACGAGTTCGCGGACGAATACGCCGACGTGGACCCGGAGACCCTCGCGCACATGCGCGAGGTGCAGGCAACACCGGACGGCGACGGCGACGGGTACCGCGGGCTGGTGGCGGAACTCGGCGGGCTCTACGTCATCGGGACCGAGCGACACGAGGCCAGACGCATCGACAACCAGCTCCGGGGACGCTGTGGACGTCAGGGCGACCCGGGCGACTCACGCTTCTTCGCCTCACTCGAAGACGACCTGATGCGGGTCTTCGCCGGCGACTGGGTCCGCAGTTTCCTGGCCAGGCTCGGCATGGGACAGGGCCAGGCCATCGACAGTCCCATGGTCAGCCGGCAGATCGCCAAGGCACAGAAGCGCGTCGAGGAGGCGAACTTCTCCCGACGCAAGAACATCCTCGAGTACGACATGGTCATGGACGAGCAGCGTCGCATCATCTACGGTCAGCGACAGGACATCCTCGAAGGGAAAGACCTCCACGGGATGGTCCGGGACATGCTCGAGGAAGTCGTCGAGACGAACGTCCCGCTTTACGTGGATGATTCGGTGAGACCCGAGGAGCGGGACTACAAGGGACTCGTCAACTGGGCCAACGCGAAGTTCGCACTGGAGGTCGCCCCCGATGACGTGTGGCAGAAGAACTCCGACGACCTCATCGACCTGTTCACCGGACGCGTGCGCGACCTGCTGGACGAGCGGGAAAGGGCCCTCGGGGCCGGGCGCATGCGCGAACTCGAGCGATACCTCCTCCTCCAGATCATCGACGTCAAGTGGAAGGACCACCTGCACGCGATGGACCAGCTCCGCAGCGGCATCGGGCTGAGGGCCTACGCCCAGAAGGACCCGAAGGTCGAGTACAAGCTCGAAGCCTACGAGATGTTCCAGGCGATGACGGACGCGATCAAGGATGAGGTGGCGTCACTGGTGCTGCGGGTTCAGATGGTGGAGGACTACCGGGAGCGTGCGGCGGACATCTGGCAGGTCTCGGACGTGGTGCACTCGGAGGTGGGACAGTTCGAGACGAGCGGGATGGCGGAGGCGGCCGAGGCGTCGGTGGGCGGCGAGGCGGCCAAGCCGTTCGTCCGGCCCGGCAAGAAGGTGGGTCGCAACGACCCGTGTCCCTGCGGCAGCGGCAAGAAGTACAAGAAATGCTGCGGTGCCGCCGGGTGAGGAGACCAGTCCGGCGGCAGTGTTGCCTGATGCGTGCCGACATCCTTGGGGTCATTCTGAGGAGTCCCGATTCATCGGGACGACGAAGAATCTGGCTCCACTCGCCGGGAAATCGGCGAGATTTGACCAGAATGCCCGCTCTTCCTGCTGCGTGGCCAGATCCTTCGTCCCGATAAATCGGGACTCAGCATGACAGTCCTTCGCGGTTAGCGCTTAAGTTGCCATCACTCCCTCCGGGAGAGGGAGCAAACGGCGTACGGAGACCGACACGTGTCCCTCATCTGGGATGTCCTGTACCTGTTCGGACTGTTCCTCGTCTTCCCGGTGCTGCTGTTCCGGATGCTGGTTCACGGGAAGTACCGGAGTCGGCTGCTGGAGCGGTTCGGAGCGGTGCCGCGGCGCCGGGGCGACCGGGCGTGTCTCTGGGTGCACGGGGTCTCCGTCGGGGAACTCCTGGCCTCACGCACGATCGTCGCCGCCTTCCGTCGCCGACATCCCGACTGGGACGTCGTCATCTCCACCACGACCGACACCGGCTACGCCGCCGCACTCACCACCTTCGCCGACTGTCACGTCATCACCTTCCCCCTCGACTTCACCGGGGCCATCACCCGAAGCCTTTCCCGTGTGAGACCGTCACTCGTGGTGCTGATGGAACTGGAACTGTGGCCCAATTTCGTGCGACTGTGTGCCCGTCGTCGTGTGCCGGTGGTCATCGCGAACGGCAGACTCAGCGAGCGGGGTCACCGTCTTCAGAAGATGCTGGGGTTCGTGCTGAGCGGCTCCTACCGGGGGATCGCGCGCGTCTGCGTGCAGACCGAGGAATACGCACGACGGTTCGCCGACGTGGGGGCGCCCCCCGGACGCATCGTCGTCACCGGCTCGCTCAAGTACGACGCCGTCCCGGACGAAGTCCCCGGGGTCGACGGTCTGCGCCGTGACCTGGGCATCGCCGAAGACGAGAAACTCATCGTCGCCGGCAGCACCTTCGCCGGCGAGGAGGACATCCTTCTGGACGTCTACTCACGACTCAAGGGGGATCACCCGACGGTGCGTCTGGCCGTGGTGCCGCGTCACCCGGAACGGTTCGATACGGTGTGCTCACTCATCCGGCGACGCGGGTTCCGGGTGCTCAGACGCTCAGGGGGGAAGCCGTCGGGAAGCGGGGCCGACGTGGTGATCCTCGGGGACACGATGGGCGAGCTGGTGCGCTTCTACGCGGCGGCGTCGGTGGTTTTCGTCGGGAAGAGCCTGGTGAGACCGGGGGGCGGACAGAACCTCATCGAACCCGCGGCCCTGGGCAGGGCGGTGGTCTTCGGTCCGTACGTGGCGAATTTTTCGGAGACACGGGACCTGCTCCTGGCACGGGACGCGGCCGTCCAGGTGGCCGACGCAAACGAACTGGCGACCGCGATGGGAAGACTCCTTGCCGACGAGAAGGCTTCGGCGGATATGGGTGAGAGGGCCGCGGCGGTCATCCGCACGGCCCGGGGCGCGACCGACCGCACGGTCGATATCCTCGAACAGGTCCTTGCGTCGGCCCCCGGATCGGTGTAAAATTCAACTTCAGGACACCGGGCCGGACCGGCCCGGCGTCCTCCTGCACGGACGTCGATTCCTTCAGGAAAGGAGAGCACGTTGACCAGGGAGAGACACCTCTTCACCTCCGAGTCGGTCTGCATGGGACATCCGGACAAGATCTCCGACCAGATCTCCGATGCGATCCTGGACGCCATGATCGCCGACGACCCCAACAGTCGCGTTGCCTGTGAGACACTGGTGACCACGGGACTCGTCCTGGTGGCCGGGGAAATCACCACGACCACCTGGGTGGACATCCCCGCACTGGTCCGTCAGGTCATCAGGGAGATCGGCTACACCGACCCGTCGATGGGGTTCGACTGGGAGACGTGTGCGGTCATCACCTCGATCGACAAGCAGTCCCCGGACATCGCGATGGGCGTGGACCCGGGCGGTGCCGGCGACCAGGGACTGATGTTCGGGTATGCCTGTCGTGACACCGCTGAGCTGATGCCGATGCCCATCACACTGGCTCACGAGATCTGCGAGCGCCTGGCCGTGGTGCGCGAGCAGGGGATCCTTCCCTACGTCAGGCCCGACGGAAAGAGCCAGGTCACCGTGGAATATGATGAAGACGGCAAGCCCACCCGTGTGCACACGGTCGTGGTCTCCGCACAGCACAAGCCGGAGGTCACGCATGACCAGATCAGGAAGGACATCATCCGGCACGTCGTCAGGGAGGTGGTCCCGGAGGGTCTCTTGGACGGGGACACCGTCTACCACGTGAACCCGACGGGGCGGTTCGTCGTCGGGGGACCGCAGGGGGACTGCGGGATGACCGGACGGAAGATCATCGTGGACACCTACGGCGGGAAGGGGAGTCACGGGGGCGGGGCGTTCAGCGGCAAGGACCCGAGCAAGGTGGACCGGAGTGCCAGCTACATGGCACGTCACATCGCGAAGAACATCGTGGCGGCGGAACTGGCCGACGAGATCGAGGTGCAGGTGGCCTATGCCATCGGCGTGGCCGAGCCGGTTTCGGTCAACGTCGACGCCTTCGGGACCGGCAAGCTGACGAACGCCGCCTTCGCCCGGATCATCCGTGAGATCTTCCCCCTCACCCCGAAGGAGATCATCAAGTACCTCGACCTGCGTCGACCGATCTACAAGGAGACCGCACGTCACGGACATTTCGGCCGACGACGTCCCGACTTCCTCTGGGAGGAGACGAACCGGGTGGACGAGCTGAAGTCGGCGGCGGCGAAACCGGCCTGAGAAAAGCCGTGAGTCCGGACGATTTCGGGATATAATGGAACGGGTGGTCCGGGGGAAACGGACCGCCCGTTTTCTAGGGTGGGGAACCCCTTTGAGCCGACGTCGGGGGATGCCGTGGCCACGTCGATGATCGAACTCGTGGGACTGAAGAAGTCGTTCGGCGAGGTGGAGGCCCTGCGCGGGGTGACGCTCGACGTCCCGTGCGGGACCGTGGGACTCCTGGGACCGAACGGTGCCGGAAAGTCCACCCTCATCCGCATCCTCCTCGGACTCATCAAACCGACCGCCGGGACCGCCGGCGTCCTGGGCGTCAGCAGCACCGAGCGTCCGCTCGACGTCCGCGCGCGCGTCGGATACATGCCCGAAGACGACTGCCACATCCCCGGACTCTCCGCCGTGGGATACGTCGCCTATGCCGCCGAACTCTCCGGACTTCCCCCCGACGACGCCATCCGTCGCTCACACGAGGTGCTCGATTACGTCGGCATGAACGAGGAGCGCTACCGACTCGTCGAGACCTATTCCACCGGGATGCGTCAGCGCATCAAGCTCGCCCAGGCCGTCGTCCACGACCCCGAGGTGCTCCTCCTCGACGAACCGACGAACGGGATGGACCCCGGCGGACGTGACGACATGCTCGAACTCATCCGTGACATCGCCTCCACCGCCAAGGTGAGTGTGCTGGTGAGTTCACACCTGCTGCCGGACGTGGAGGAGGTGTGTGGACACATCGTGGTGCTGGGGATGGGCGCCGTTCGGCTCCAGGGGGATCTGGCGGACCTGCGGACCGCCGAGGCGGGCCTGTTCGACCTCCGGCTGAAGGGCGAGACCACGGGATTCCTGGCGGCCCTGGCGGAGGCGGGCGGCCGCGCCCGTCCGGCTGCGCACGGCCTGTTGCGCGTCACGCTTCCCAGGGACGCCTCCGCGAGGACCCTCGTCGAACTCGCCCACCGCACCGCCGTGCAGATCCGCTGCCTCCGACCGGCACGCAACACCCTCGAGGAGGTCTTCGTCCAGGCGGTGGGCGAAAAGGGAGACACCTGGACCGCCGACGCTGCGACGGGAGCCGAAAATGCCCATTCATGAGAAGGGCTACCGACACTACGAGGGGAAGCTGCGCGGGCGGCTCTCGCGCAGTCTCACCATCGCCCGCTGCGGCACCTCGCTTGCCCTGAAGAAGCGCGGTCTCATCGCCATGGTGCTCCTCGGCATCGCACCGGCGTTCGTCCTCGCCGTCCTCGTCTACCAGGCGTCCAGGACCGAGGAGTTCATCAAGCTCGCCGGACGGTTCATCTATTCCAGCAGCGAATGGCAGCTGCTGGTCGGAAAGACCCCCACCGTCGCCGTCATCTGGCAGGTCATCTTCAGTCGGTTCTTCATCTGGCAGCTCATTCCCGTGGCCATCGTGGTGACGTACGTGGGTCCGGAACTCATCTCGCAGGACCTCCGTGTGCGTGCACTCCAGGTCTACTACGCCCGCCCGATCACCCGTCTGGACTACGTCCTGGGCAAGCTGATGGTCGTCGCCGTGTTCGTGGCCATGCTGACGCTCGTGCCGGCGGTGCTGATCTATATCGTCGGTGTCGTCCTGTCGAAGAGCATCGTTGTCGCGGGCGAAACCTGGCCGACACTCGTCGGCATCCTCGGGGGGTATCTCCTGATCACGGTGGTGGCGGGGGTGCTGATTCTGGCGTGTTCGAGTCTGAGCCGACGCTCCGGCTCAGTCGCGGTGGCGTGGGCGATGCTGGTGATCGTGACCGACGCGGCGCACGGCCTGGTGGGCGAGGCCCTGGGTCTGAAGTGGTCTCACCTGCTGTCACTGCGGGCGAACGTGGCCCAGCTGGCCACACGGCTGTTCGACGTCAAGCCCGAGTACGCCCCCGTGCACTGGTCGGCATCGCTTTTCGTTCTGGCCGCGGTGGTGGTCGTGGCGCTCGGACTCCTCTTCCGGCGGGTGCAGGTGCTGGAGGGCGAACATTGAGCCCCGTCATAGAAACCCGGAAGCTGAGCAAGTGGTACGGACAGGTCCTCGCCCTGAACGACGTGTCGGTCGCCGCGGGCACGGGCATCACCGGGCTCCTGGGACCCAACGGTGCCGGGAAAAGCACGTTTCTCTGGCTGCTCACGGGACAGCTGAAGCCCTCGCAGGGCGAGGTGCGCGTCTACGGTGAGTCGCCCTGGCGGAACCCGGCACTCTTCCGTCACGTCGGATTCTGTCCCGAGACCGACGGGTTCTACAGGGACCTGACGGGGGCGGAGTTCGTCACGGTGCTGGCGCGTCTGAGCGGACTCGACCGGAAGAAGGCCCGTGACCGTGCGGCGGAGGTGCTCGAGGTGGTTTCGCTGACTGAAGCCGCCGGCCGTCGCGTCGGGACCTATTCCAAGGGGATGCGTCAGCGTCTCAAGCTCGCACAGGCCCTGGTCCACGAGCCGAGGCTCCTCATCCTCGACGAACCCCTCGCCGGCATGGACCCCATCGGCCGGCGCGACGTCCTCGCACTGGTCCGACGACTGGCCGAAGACGGCACCGACGTCATCCTCGCCAGTCACGTCCTGCACGAGGTCGAGTCGGTGACGTCCAGGATCCTGCTCATCAACCGCGGACGGATCCTGGCGGAAGGAGACGTGCACGAGATCCGGGCACTCATCGACAAGCACCCGCACCACGTCGAGATCGCGTCTGACCGGCCGCGTGACCTTGCCCGAAGACTCCTCGAGGCCGACGACGTCGTCAGTGTCACCGTGACGCCGGACGGTTCGGGTGTCGTCGTGCAGACGACGCGGCCGGACGATTTCTACGCCCGGCTTCCGGGGGTGCTGGTGGAAGGGAACTTCGACGTGCGGTCCATCGCGTCCCCGGACGACAACCTGGCCGCGGTCTTCCGATACCTGGTGGAGTGAACCGTGAGCGCCAAGGACGACAAACCGGTCACGTCACGTGCGGCAGCCTCCACGGTCTGGCCCGTGGGCGCCCTCTTCCGGCTCAGCTTCGTCCAGCTTCTCGGGACGCGCCGTGCACTCCTCTATGGCGTGCTGCTTCTCCTGCCGCCCGTCTTCTCACTCTACGTCTGGCTGGGACCCCCCTCCTACTCCGAGACGCTCTACCTCTGGGGCATCATCTTCGTCGTGGCGTACCTGGGGTTCGTCGTCCCGTTCACGGCGCTGTTCTACGGGACGATGCTCATCCGTCCGGAGCACGAGGCACACACCCTGACGTACCTGGTGACGCGTCCCGTGCCGCGCTGGCTGACGGTGCTGGTCAAGTACGTCTCGGCGGCCGTCGTCTGCATCGTGGGCGTGACGGTGTCGATGCTCGTCGCGTACGTGATGCTCGGCCTGGAGTTCGGCATGGCCCCGGTCGTCGAGAACTTCCGCTACTGGTTCCGTCTGGCCGGGGTGTCCGTCGTGGCGCTGCTCGTCTACCTCGCGCTCTTCCTCTTCGTCGGCGTGAGGTTCCGTCGGCCCGTCATCGTGGCGGTCGTGTTCATCGTGGTGTGGGAGGGGCTCGTCGGTCTCATTCCCGGCATCATCCGCTTTGCCACCGTCACGCACTACCTGCGGTCCCTCGCCATCCGTGCGACACAGGAGACGGTCATGCTGCCGCGCTACGTCACCGTGAAGACCGCGCCCCTGGGCGTGGCGTGTGTCGTGCTTGCCGCGCTTTGGGCGGCGATGCTGGGACTCTCACTCGGGTGGTTCGCCCGGGCCGAGTTCCACACCAACCCCGACCGGAAGTAGTCCTCCCGCCGGAACGGGGGTCACGGGCTCCCCCACGGAAACGTTGACTATCCCACACGGCCCGGTAGAATGCCTGGGGTGAACGAAGAAGGGACGGGTCATGAAGCTCCGCAACCTGCTGGACGAGGTCGTCAACGGTCGTGAACTCACGACGCACGAGGCGCTCGAGCTGCTCCTCGAGACGGACCCCGCACGCCGACACGCCGTCTTCCACGCCGCCAACATGGTCAACCAGGAACTCAACCGCAACGTCGTCACCTACGTCCGAAACCGCAACGTCAACTTCACCAACGTCTGCGAGAAGCAGTGCGCCTTCTGTGCCTACTTCCGCACCCCCGAAGACGGCGAAAGCTATACCCTCACCCACCAGCAGGTGATCGACCGCGTCGGTGAGACCCCCGACATCACCGAGGTCTGCATGCAGGGCGGACTCAACCCCGACCTCGACCTCGACTGGATCGTCGAACTCGTCCGCAAGCTGCACCAGGCGTTTCCCGACCGTCACATCCACGCCTTCAGTCCGATGGAACTGGACTACTACGCGAGACGGGCCGGCGTCTCGCTCGACGAGGAGATCGAGTCCCTGAAAGACGCCGGGTGGGGTTCGATGTGCGGGACGGCCGCCGAGATCCTCGAGGATTCCGTCCGTCAGGTCATCTGTCCCGACAAGATCACCTCGGGCGAGTGGCGTGAGATCGTCGAGACGGTGCACAATCACGACGTGATGTCGAGTGCGACGATCATGTTCGGTCACATCGAGCAGGCCGCCCACGTCGTGCAGCACCTCGAGATCGTCCGGGACATCCAGAAGAACACGCGCGGGTTCACCGAGTTCATCCCACTGCCCTTTGTCCCCTACACGACCCAGCTCGGCCGTGAGCGGGGCATCGACCGCATGGTGTCCGTCGACGAGTGCTTCATGCTGTATGCGGTCAGCCGGCTCTATTTCGCCGAGACGATCCGGAACATCCAGGTGAGCTGGGTGAAGCTGGGACTGGACGCGGCGGTGGAGAGCTTCGGACTGGGTGTGAACGACATGGGCGGGACGCTGATCGAGGAGAACATCACACGCCTGGCGGGCGGCACGCAGGGGCAGTGCCTCAGCGTCGAGCAGATGGTCGAGGCCATCCGCAGGGCCGGCCGGACCCCGCGCGAGCGCACCACGCTCTACGAACTCCTTCCCGCGTGAGCCGGCACACGTCCGGTCCCACCCCGTGAAGCCGCCTTCGACATGTCCTCCCCGCGGGCGAAAGGTCGGCTCCTTTGCCTCTTGACGGGGCGAACGTGAGGCGTTAGAAGGTATCGTGAGATCCGAGGGTGCGCCGGCTTCCAGGTGTGTGGGCCGGGGACGTGACACGACGCAGGAAGGGGGACGGCGATGAAGGGACGATGCGGGTTCTCCGGGCTGTGGGTGGTGTGTCTGGCGGGTGTTGTGGCGGTGCTGGGGTGCAAGGGTCAGCCCCCCGCGCCGGTCGAGGTGAGGACGGCGGAATCCGACGCGTGGACCAACCGTGGGGTGCCGCTGGTCGGGGAGGGACGATACGCACAGGCCCTCGAATGTTTCGACCGTGCGATCGAGGCGAATCCGAACTCGGCACTGGCCTGGACCAACAGGGGTGCGGCGCTCGGGGGGCTCGGCCGCAACGAGGAGGCCCTTGCCAGCTACGACCGTGCGATCCAGATCGATCCCGTCTCCGCCTCCGCCTGGACCAACAAGGGCGTGGTGCTCCACGTCCTGGGTCGCGACGGGGACGCACTCGCGTGTCATGAGCAGGCACTCGAGATCGACCCGGAACACCCCTACGCCTGGGACAACAAGGGTGTGGCGCTCGCGGTCCTGGGGCGTGACGAGGAGGCACTCAAGTGTCACGAGCACGCCATCCAGCTCAGACCCCGAAACGCCTCGGCGTCCTACAACAAGGGCGTGGCACTCTACAACCTGCGGCGCTACGACGAAGCGAAGATCGCGTTCGAGAACGCCGAGCGTCTGGGCGACGCCAGGGCCTCCGACATGCTCACGGTGCTCGGGGACAAGACGCCATAGGCGGCGACGCTACAACCGCTTGAACCACCCCAGCCGCTTCCGGTAGACCCAGTGCGTCATCCCCAGCATCCGCGCCAGAACGAAGTAGACGTACAGCAAGCCGGCCTTCACGATCAGCAAGGCCAGGCTGGCTTCGACGCGCATGTCGAAGATATGATGCAGCAGGTTGTCGTGTATCCCGCCCACCCACATGAATGTTCCCGCCACAATCGTGTACTGGAGCGGCACCTTGAGTATCGCCGGCACTACGAAATGGGGCGAGATTGCCCGGAGGTCACGATTGGCTGTCACGGCAAGGACCGCCATGGGGAAATAGAAACTTCCCGCCATCTTCATAACGACCTGCCAGGGCTCCAGTCCGTCGTGCGCGGGGTGCACCGCAAACACAAGAGCTGCCGCCAGGCCGGTGTCCCGCCACACGCATATCATCACGGGCAGATAGCAGACCAGGAGAGAGAAGAGGAGGTATCCGAGCGGACGGACGACGTCGTCCGGGAGGTCGCGGCCCCAAAGAACAGGGGGCAGATTGCTGCTTCCGCTGCCGGATTCGCGAACGATGTTGAGGAGGTAGGTGAAGATGAAAAACAGATAGAAGGAAATCAGCGGGAGCGTGAAGAGACGGGCAAGGAAGTACCCGCCGCACTCCCCGGCCGACCAGATGAAGGCGCCCAGAAGGATGAAGGTGATCCCGCGCGGTCGGAGCGGGTAAAGGAGCGCTCTTCGGAATTCGACGCCCCACACCCGCCAGGGCGGCAGCGAGAGGAGAAGCGGGTGTTCTTCGACGTCATCCGGCTCTGCGTCGGAACCCGTTCCCGCCATGTGCCGTCCCCCGCACGAGCCCCCCGTCACGTCTTGCCGAACCAGCCGATCTCTTTCCGATAGATCCAGTGCGTGATCCCGATGACCCGGGCCAGCACACAAAGGAAGTAGAACGAGACGATCACGGTCAGGTATATCGTCATGAAGGTGCCAAGCCCCGTCCTCTGGGCGAAGGCCGCCGTGTTCGGCAGGGCATACCACATCCCCAGAAGGATGAGGTAGAACATCACCGAAAGCAGCGCCGCCTGTCCGGGAATCCTGAGGAAGGCGGGAATCACGACGTGAGGCGACACCGCCGTCACGTTCCGCCAGATGGCCACCGCCATGGTCGCCATCGGGAAATAGAGCGCCGACCAGATGCCGAGGATCGGAAAGACGGCGGGGTCCGGCTCCCTCCCGGTGTGCAGCGTCCAGAGGACGTAAACGAGGTGCGGAAGGCCCGCGAACAGGTTGACCCCGAGCATCCAGAAGAGCGGCTTCAGGATCTCCTGGTAGGCGTCGAGGAAGTCGGGCAGCTCGGGCAGTTTGCGCTGGCCTCCTGCAGCGGTCTGCACCATGTTGAGGAAATAGGCCAGCAGGAACCCGACTGCGAAGACGTGCGTCAGAAAGGTCAGGAAACCAAGACCGATGAAGGACAGCACCGTGTAGATGAAGGCGCCGAGCACGAGAGTGACGATTCCCCGGAAGGTGAGCGGGCAGAAGAAGGCGAACACGACCTCGAGCATGAAGGGACGCGTGGGAGGCGGCTTGGGGGCTGAGATGCCCTCGTGACCGCCCAGCGCCGCCAGGGCCTCGGCCGCGTGGATCGGCACGCTGACGATCTCGGCGCAAGCGGGACACTTGACCAGGTGCCCGGCGGCCTCGTCCGGTGCCGAGAGCCTCTTCCCGCACTTGCACGTCATTCTGATGGGCATCGTCATTCCTCCTTGGGGCGTGGCCGGACGTCGGGGAACCAGTCGATCTCGTTCCGATAGGTCCAGTGCGTGATGCCGATGATGCGCGCGGTGACGAAATAAAGGTAGACGGCGACAACGTGTCCCGCGCCGACGGCGTACACACCGACGTACACTCCGCCCAGCATCACGGCGACCGACCTGACATGCACCTCGGTGGCGATCCAGAGGAGCGCCGCCGCCAGTGCCGTCGGACCCGGCACCTTTCTCATCAACGGAAATACGAT
The DNA here is from genome assembly GCA_035530235.1 of Planctomycetota bacterium. GTDB lineage: Bacteria > Planctomycetota > DG-23 > DATKVD01 > DATKVD01 > DATKVD01. The sequence continues at coordinate 18,743 of DATKVD010000116.1, forward strand.
TTCCGGTGAGATCGCGGCGAAGTCGCGCCACACCGCCAGTGAAAGCAGCGCCATCGGAAGATAAAGACACCCCAGCGCCCGGAAGACCGCCAGCAGCACCGTGTTCACCCCGCTCGTCGTGCCCGCCGTCACCAGCAGAAACCCCAGCGTCGGCAGGTAGGAGATCACCACGCCCTCGATGCCGTAGAGGTACGACTCCAGCCAGTCGAACTCCGGGTTGAACAGGATCTTCGGGAACGCCGGTCGTCCCCCGGCGGAGCTTTGGATGACGTCGAAGAAGCAGTAGACGAGAAACGTGATGAGGACAAGTCCCGGGATGACGAGTCTGACCGATCTCAGGTGGAACTCCAGCAGGTCTTCCCAGGAGGCCTCGAGCAGGGCGGCCCCGAAGATCATCAGCAGTGTGCACGCGGCGACCACGAGGATCCCTCGCAGTTGGAGGGGGTAGAGGAACGCAAGGAGGACCTCCTGCCGGAAGGGCCTCGTCGGCGGCGACGAGAGCAGCGGCTCGTTGATGTCCCTGTGCGGCCGACGGGGCGACATGACGCACTCCCAAACGAGACCGTTCCACCTGTGATGATAAGGAATCGGCGGCCGTGGCGCAAGGGTTCATACGGACTTATTTCCAACCGACCGGGGGCCCGGGCGCCGTGTTTTCTTTGCAGGGCGCCCTTGACCCGGGCCCCGTCGGTGCTAAGATGGCTGGCCTGAATGGCAGCACCGTACCCATCGTAACAGGAGACGTGACATGGACGAGACGTACTACGTGCCGTTTGAGCCGGGGATCGGGGCGGAACTGGTGATGACGCCGAAGGGCGTCGCGGCCAGGATCGTGGACGAGGTGCCGGCCGTGGCCGAGGTCGGGACCGCAGCGGCGGACGCCTGGTTCGAGGCCCCCGACATCGAGGGCCTCAACGACGTTCGGACGCGTCGGCCGGGCGACCCGCCCACACGCGTGGTCATCCTGCGCGACAAGCGCTTCCTCTTCTTCGCCTTTGACTGCATCGAGCCGGAGATGCGAAGGGCCCACCGGCTGGTTCCGCGGGACGCCGGGAAGGGCGAGGTCGAGGTGGTTCCGGGCGTCATGCCCCGTGTGCTCGACTACGACGAGAACATCACGGTCTACCTCGACTGCACGAACCAGAAGAACAGCTACCACATGATGCGGGTGAGCATCACCGGCGCCCGTCGCGAGAAATACATGGAGTCGCTCATGGGCTGGACGGTCTTCCCCAACGTCGACTCGAAGGAGATGGACGGGCTGAAATGGGAGAGCGAGGTGTCCGAGGGCACGGACCGCTGGCGGGCGGCCGTCCGCGTGGACCTCGGGAGTGTCGGCGTCGACCCGGCCAAGCAGCCGACCGTCGGACTCAACCTCACCCGCAGCCGAAACGTGGACTGCTGGCGAAGTTACGCCTGGACCGATATCGTCCACATCCAGAACGTCCCGGCCCTGGCGATGGGGGACCTGCATCTGGGCGATCACGGCGTCAGCGTCAGCCGCATCGACTGGGGCGTGCGGGAGTGCGGCCCGGGCCGCGTGACCGTCACGGTCTCGTCCGGCCGGAAGGACCGTGCGGTGGTCCTTCACGTGAAAGCCGACGACCGTGAAGGGCTGAGGGGCGCCGAGTATCACGCCGAGACGCAGTCCGGGAGGACGCGATTGGCCGCCGGGAGCGAAGCGGTCCTCGAGGCCGGCTACCTCCTGCCCTTCGACCACCCGCGGATGTTCATCACGCTCGAGGTGGCCGACGCCGCCGACGGCGAGGCATTCTACCGGGCGACGTTTCCGCTTCGCAACCACGGCGACCTGCGCGTCACGAAGCCGTACTCACGCGTGGCGGCGGGGAAGGTCGCCAACCCCGCACCGGACGACGAGCACTTCCACGAGAAAAAGCTCGAGTGGGTGCTCTCGAAGCTGCCGAGGTTCTGCCGCCGCACCACCGCACAGGGGGCGCCCTCCGACTTCACGCTGATGAGCGAGGACGGGAAGGTCGTCTTCAACCTGATGGCGCCCGGCGCGCTGAAAGAGATCGCCGACTGGATCTGCACGCTCTTCGAGGAGGACAACGACCGGCTCATCGCCGTGGCACTCTTGACCAACGACGACTGGGTGACGGTGCACGCCGGTCCGCGCTGCGGGATGCAGCACCACCTCACCCCGCTCTCGCAGCTGCGTCTGGGCGGCGGACACTGCTACAGCCGGGCGGCCATCGGCGCCGGGATCGTGAACGAGCTTCCCGACCCGGCCGTCGGCGGAAACCACGAGGCCTGGCCCACACTCGTCCTGGGACACGTGGTCACGGAGGTCCGACGCGGGGACGATTACGTCTTCATCGACCCGAGTTTCGGACACTTCTTCTACAACGCCGACAACACCGACCTCGCCACCTCGGCCGAGATGGCCGCGAATCACGGACTCATCACGCGCGTCGTGAAGGGCGAGAAACGCCTCGCCAACTACGTCGCCCCCGACGCGCACGTCCGACTGGACGAGGGCACCGTGGTCTGGCCGGCCGGGGCCCCGCCCCGGTGAGCTTCACACACCGCATTTTCCTTGACCACACACGGTCCGAGCCGGTACCATGCGTTCGTGGGCATCGGGAGAAGGTCATGAGCGGCTGCGAAGAAGAGGGAAACGGGCCGGACACGGTCCCCATCGAGAAGAAGCTGAGGGACCTGCAGGAGCTTCTCGAGATATCGAAGGCGATGTCGATCGAGAAGGATTTCGACCGGCTGATCGACCTGATCGTCGACGCGGCCAACCGTGTGATGGAAGCGGAGCGGAGTTCACTCTACATCTACGACGCCCAGGAGAACGAGCTGTGGACGAAGATCGCCCACCAGACCGACCGGTTCCGGGTCAAGATGGGTCAGGGCATCGCCGGGGGGGTGGCCGACTGCCGGCAGATCATGAACATCCCCGACTGCGACAAGGACGACCGTCACTTCAAGGGCATCGACAAGAAGAGCGGCTTTCACACCAAGAACATCCTCTGCGGTCCCCTCATCGACCACGAGGGGAAACTCATCGGCGTGCTCCAGCTCCTGAACAAGAAGATGCCCCCCTACTGCTTCACGCGGTATGACGAGGACCTCCTGGCGGCCTTCTCCTCGCACATCGCGGTGATGCTCGAGCAGGCCCAGCTGGTGGAAGAGCACGTCGAGAAGCTGAAGCTGGAGCACGACCTCAAGCTCGCCCGCGAGATCCAGCAGGGACTGCTGCCCAAGAAGACCCCGGAACTCGAGCGGTTCGACGTCCACGGGTGGAGTGAGCCGTGCGACGAGACGGGCGGGGACTACTACGACTACGTCCCGATGGCGGACGGCAGACTGGGGCTGGTGATCGCGGACGTGACGGGTCACGGGATCGGTCCGGCACTGTTGATGGCGGGGGCCAGGGCCTCCGCACGGGCCGTGGCGCAGATCGGCGGCACCATCGACCAGCTGCTTTTCCTCGTCAACAACCTGCTGTCGGAGGACCTCGGAGGCGGACGGTTCGTCACGCTGTTCTGGGGGGCGCTGGACCAGAAGGGCGGGTGCCTGGAGTACAGCTCCGCCGGGCACGGTCACACCGTCATCCTTCACGCCGCCGACGACACCCTCGAGGAACTGGAGAGCACCGCCCCGCCCCTGGGCATCATGAAGGGCATCGAATTCCCCGTCGGAAAGACCTGCACGCTGAAGCCGGGGGACGTGTTCCTGATGACCACCGACGGCATCGAGGAAGCGATGAACCCGTCGAGTGAGGAGTTCGGTCGGGAGAAGCTGCGCGAGCTGCTGCGTGCGAGTGCCGGCGGGTCGGCCGAGGCCATCACCCGGACCATCCGTGACGCCGTCACCGAATTCATGGCCGGGGCCGACCAGCGCGACGACCTGACCATGGTCGTGGTCAAGGCACTGGGGTGAAACGCGTCCGGCGATCTTTGATGCGTGTGCCACGGTCCCGACATATCGGGGCCGTGCCTCCATACGACACGACTTGACAAGCAAGCCGTGGCACGCCCTTCTCCAGAACGCGAGGGATGCGGAGTATATGAATGACCGACGAGAACGATCAGCCTGAGGATGTGGTGGCAGGGTTCGATCTCCCCGGAGCCGCCCCGACACCGTCCCCGGTGGAAGAGCCGCCGGAGACCGTGGGGGACTTCGACCTCCCCGAAGGCGAGGCGACGCCCGCGCCCGCACCCGAAGACGTCAGGGAAATCGAGCAGGCCGTCGCCGGGACCGACCGGTTCGAGCCGCACGTCAGACAGGCCGAAAAGCCGCAGTCCGTCACCGGCAAGCTCATCGCCCTCATCATCATACCGGTCGTGGCCGTTGCCGCCATCATCGGCATGCGTGCCTTGAAGCAACAGCCCTTTGTCCAGTACAAGGCCGAGTGCATCGCCGTGGCACAGAAATTCCTGAAGGGGCTGTCCGACGACACGGCGTCGTCGGTGCCGAAGGCGTACGGGATGCTCCACCGGGACCTCCGTGAGCGTCTGGCGGCCGAGGCGGTCATGGAGGGGTATGCGGAGGCGACGAACGGGCTGGGGAAGTTCAAGCGTCTCGGGAGTGTGCGGTGGGACGGGACCCAGGCCGGTGAAGCGAGCCGATCGTTCCGTTCACTGGCGCAGTTCGAGGGGGGCGAGCAGCTTCCGGTGTGGTTCAGCTTCGCGCGCATCACCTCGGAAGGCGGGACCGAGATCCAGATCTCCGCCTACAGGTTCGGTGCCGACTAGCACGCGAGCGGCTTGAGCCAACTAATCCCGCGCCTTGCCCAAAAGACGCTGATACTCGGTCTGGAGCTTCTCGACCTCGTCCGCGTTGAATTTGATCGCTTCAGCGCCGTAGCCCTTCGCGGCGTCTTTCCACCACGCCAGCCACGCGGCGACGTTCATGCCGTGCTTCTCGTTCGTCCGATCGGTCAGGACTTGGACCATGGCACGGAGTGCGGCGTCGTTTGCGTGACGCGTGCGCGCGCGGTCAACGGTCCACCGCATTTCGCCGATGAGTGTCTCCATGATCGCCCCAACGACGGCCTTCGCTCGGGATGCCTTCAGAATCTGCACGGCGTCGATTCGCGTGTGTAAACTCTCGCCGGACATCGCCTTACGAAAACACCCGAGTGCGAAGTCATCCTCGCCCAGAAGTGCCAAAGCCTTTCCGAAAACCGGACACTCTGACGCCTGACGGTCTGATTTCTCGTACATCCCGATGAGCTTCGCCGCGTAGCGTCGGTCACCCATCTTCCCCAGAGCCTCGACCGCGGTCATGACGACAGTCCGTTTCTCGTCATCAAGCAGTCTTGCCACCGCATCGACCGTCTCGGCGTCGTGGTAGCGACTCAGATTCTTAACCGCGCTCCAGCGAACGGTCGGTTCGGTGTCGTTCAGCATCTCGAGCCAGAGCGGCTTGCTGAGCATCGTGTTGTGTCTGTATCCCAGGCGCGCCGCGGCCCACACACGGAGCTCCGCCGACGGGTCCTTCCGAGCAAGATAGGTGAGCAGCTTTTCGTTGTCCTCGCGCTCGATGTTGAAGTCGAGCGAGTCCCACACGATCAGCGCCCTCCGGGCGTCGTCCGGGAACTCCAGCACCTGGGAGAGTCTCTCCTGTCGGAGTTCCCCGTTTTCGTGGATGGTCTTAAGGGCCTGGAGCGCTCTCGTGTGTGCGGCCTCGCGGCGGGCCTGTGCCCGGTCGCGTTCCGCCTTGAGGAGCTTGAGGTGCTCTGCTCGCTGCTTCTGCTGCCGCGCGATCCACCATTTCATCTTGTCTTCGTGAACGGGCTCTCCGCCGAGAGCGACTGCACCTCCGGCAAGACGGATCGTCTTCTCACTCCCGACGGGCTGCTTCTGCTCGGGACGGTAGTTGATGTAGAACTTGGCGTCGTCGCCCAGATACAGCATCCACATCGCCTTCGTGCCAAGCTTGTAGCGGAGGTCGAGTGAGACGTGGTAGTCGTCTTTTCTGGAGCACATCCGCGCATGGACGATGCCACCGACTTGGATCGGGGCGTCGATCAGGTTCTTGTGGATCGCGACAATCTTGATGCAGGCGACGTCCACGACGCGAAGCGGCCCCTTGACGGTCGGGTCGTCGATGCTCCCGTAATTGGCAACCCACCCGTCGCTCAACCCGGTTCCTTCGTCGATCTTCACGATTTCACCGGTCACGACTACCGGGCACTCGGCTGCGATCGACTCCGGATCGTGGCTCGCCCACATGCCCCACAGCGGCCGGGGCGCCGGGACGACCAGAGCAAGCACAAGAATCACGACGCTTGCGCGCTTCATCTGCTCACACCTTCTCGATGCGGATGCGGTCGCCTGCGCCGACCTGTGAGAATTCGTTCTCGTCGCCGTCCACCTTGCCCACGACGTTCACCGGGCTGTAAGGGGTCTGTCCGAAGAAGATGCAGAGCGCCGGGCCATCGGGCCAGTAGGCGATGGTGCCGGACGGGACCTTCGCCCGGGCGTCCTCGGCCGGTGCCTCGAGGGGGACGTCGAAATAGACCTCGTCCCCCCAGCGCTGTGCGGTCGAATCCACCGGGAGCACTTTCAGCAGCGCCGCCGCGGTCGCCGAGTCGTTCAGCGTCGCCGTCATCTCCACATCGCCACAGACGATCCTGATCTTTCCGGCCATGAGCGTCTCCTCAAGATGTGCCGCGGCTTGCTCGTCAAGCCGTGCCGCAGAACAGCACGGCCCCGACCTGTCGGGGCCGTGGCACGTTTGTGACCGTCCGGCTCCTATTCCTCCTCGAGGTCATCCAGCAGGTGTCCCATCTTGTCGCGCTTGGTGCGAAGGTAATCACGGGCTTCCTCGCCGGAATGGACCACCAGCGGCACGCGCTCGACGATCCTCAGACCGTAGCCCTCGAGTCCCACCATCTTCTTGGGGTTGTTGGTCAGCAGTCGGATGTTCCTGAGTCCGAGGTCGGCGAGGATCTGCGCCCCGATGCCGTAGTCGCGCTTGTCGGCGGGGAACCCGAGGTGCACGTTCGCCTCGACGGTGTCCATGCCGTCCTCCTGCTGAAGCTTGTAGGCCTTGAGCTTGTTTTCGAGACCGATGCCGCGTCCCTCCTGGCGCATGTAGAGGAGCACGCCGGTGCCCTCGGCGGCGATCATCTCCAGGGCGGTCTGAATCTGGTGTCCGCAGTCGCACCGCAGCGAGCCGAACACGTCGCCGGTCAGGCATTCGGAGTGCACGCGGACGAGGACGTTCGTCTCGGACAGGTCCCGCGGGGCGTCCGCGGTGCCGATGCCCCCTATGCAGAGTGCGAGGTGCGGGTTCGGGTCCACCCTGGACTTGTAGAGGATAAGGTCGAACGTGCCGTGACGCGTGGGGAGCTTCACGGCCACGCCGCGCTCGATGAGCTTCTCCGACCGTCGACGGTACTCGATGACGTCGGCCACACTGCACATCTTCATGTGGTGGGTCTGGGTGAATCGCTCGAGGTCGTCACGACGGGCCATGGTGCCGTCCTCGTTCATGATTTCGCAGATGACGCCGGCGGCCTCGAGCCCGGCGAGCCGCGTGAGGTCCACGGCGCCCTCGGTCTGACCGGCACGCACCAGCACGCCGCCCTCACGCGCCCGCAGCGGAAAAACGTGTCCCGGCGAGATGAGATGCTCGGACCCGGCGTCGGGCCGGACCGCCGTGAGGATCGTGTGGGCCCGGTCGTGCGCACTGATGCCCGTCGTCACTCCCGTCCTCGCCTCGATGCTCACGGTGAACGCCGTCCCATAGCGTGACTCGTTGCTCGTGGTCATGGGGGGCAGGCGCAGCCGGTCGACCTTCTCCGGACTCAGTGCCAGGCACACGAGCCCCCGACCGTGACGGGTCATGAAGTTGATGGCCTCGGGCGTCACCTTCTCGGCGGCGACGACGAGGTCCCCCTCGTTCTCGCGGCTGGCGTCGTCCACCAGCACCACCATACGCCCGGCCTTCAGTTCCTCAAGAATCTCGGTTATCGGACTGAAAGGCATGTCACGCTTCTCCTTTCGGCGGCGTCTGGGGGTGGTCGGGACCGTCCGACTCGATGAGTGCCACCTTGTCGGGCGAGATGAGCTGCATCCGTGCCGCGTAGAGATAATCGACGCCGCTCACCAGCGTCATGGCGACGGTGACGAGGTAGAAGCCGGTCAGGACGATGCCCGTCGCCGCTTCCCCGATGAGCCGCTCGATGCCGGGCGAGGTGAGGACCGCCACCAGCGTCACCATCTGGAACATCGTGCAGCCCTTGCCCACCAGGCTCGGCGTGATCTGCTTGAAGTGGGTGCCGAGGGCGACGAAGCTGAAGTAGAAGAGTGCCATCAGCACGTCCCGACTGATGACCACGACGGCGACCCACTTGGGGACACGGGGCTCGGGCCAGAAGATCGACGAGAGCACCACGTAGCCCGCGGTCATCAGCAGCTTGTCGGCCAGGGGGTCCAGGAACGCCCCCAGCCGGCTGCGGCTTCGGGTCCGCCGCGCCAGGTAGCCGTCCAGGGCGTCCCCCGCCGACACCGCCAGGAGCAGTCCCAGCGCGATCCACCGGAACGCCCCCTGTCCCTCACGGGCCTGCATCAGTGCCAGCACGAACAGGGGGATCAGGAGGATGCGTGCGAACGTGATCCGGTTCGGCCACGACAGCTTGAATCCCATCGACGTTTCCCTTCAAGGACTCAGGCAAGGTCGGTCAGGATCTCACGGTTTTCCCGGTACCATTTCCAGAAGTTCCCGACGCCCTTCTCGAGCGGGAACCGCGGGTCGTACCCCAGAAGCCTCCGGGCCTTCGAGATGTCGGCGAACGTCTCACGAACGTCCCCCGGACGCTCCGGAAGCTCCTGCACCTGTGCACGCCTGCCCGTCACCTTCTCGATGGCGGCGATCAGCTCATTCAGTGACACGGTCTGCGATTCGCCCAGGTTGATGATCTCGTAGTCGAACACCCTGTCGATGGCTTCCTCCACCCCCTGGATGATGTCGTCGATGTACGTATAATCACGTCGGGAGGTCCCGTCACCGAACTTCGGGATGGGCTCTCCACGGTCGATCAGCCGGACGAACTTGTGGATCGCCATCTCCGGACGCTGTCTCGGCCCATACACCGTGAAAAACCTCAGACACGTCACCGGCAGCCCATACAGGTAATGCCACGTGTGACAGTAATGCTCCCCGGCCAGCTTCGTCGCCGCGTACGGACTGATGGGCTGGTAGTCCCCGTCCTCGGTGAAGGGGAGCTTGCCGCTGTTGCCGTAGATGCTCGAACTGGACGCGAAGATGAACTGCTCGACGTCGTGCTTGACACAGGCGGCGAGGGTCTCCAGTGTGCCCCGGCAGTTGACGCGCTCGTAGTCGAGCGGGTCGAAGAGACTGAGCGTCACCCCGGCCCGCGCGGCGAAATGCACCACCCGCTGCGGTCGGTGCTTCCCGAACACCTCCTGCACGAACCGGCCGTCACAGATGTCCCCCTCCGCCAGGGTCACCGCCCCCGAGGTCACGTGACGCTCGATGTTCCTCCGCTTGATGGCCGGGGAGTAGTCGTCGTTGAACGCGTCGAGACATACCACCTCCTCGCCGCGCTCAACCAGACGGTCGACGAGGTGCGATCCGATGAACCCCGCCCCACCGGTAACCAGTATCCTCAACGTCTTCTCCCCCCACCGGAAATTTCGAGCTAAGTCCTGAGAGCAGCTTAGCTTACACCGGACGTCGTGTCAATCACAATCCGGACCGCCCCCACGTCGAAAAACTATGTTCAACATAGTTTTCCGCTACCACGTCAGCTCCAGGTCCCGCAGCATCCGCAGGTCGTCCCGGGCCGGTCGTCCCTTCTGCGTCAGGTAGTCTCCGAGCATCGTGGCGCTGGCCCCGGCGGAAAAGATCATCCCCTGAAGGTCGCCGAGGTGCATCTCCCGCCCGGCACACACGTTCACGTCCTTCTCCGGGAAGAAGAGGCGGTAGACCGCGATGGTCTTCAGGATCTCCATCGGCGTGAGCGGCGGCGCGTCCTCGAACCGCGTGCCCCGGACCGGCATGAAGAAGTTGAGACACACACGGTCGATCCCCTCGTCCCGGAGCACGTCGGCCATCTCCACGCGGTGCTCCACGGTCTCGCCGATGCCGAACACCCCGCCGCTGCACACGGTGAACCCGTGGCGTTTCGCCAGCCGGAGTGTCTCGAGGTTCTCCCCGGACGCGTGCGTGGTGCACACGTGCGGGTAATAGCTCGGCGCCGTCTCGATGTTGTGATGATACCCGTTGAGTCCGGCGTCCTTCAGCTTCCGGGCCATGTCCTCGGTGAGGAGGCCGAGTGACGCGTCGGGGAGGATGTCGAGTTCGGCGCGGATGGTGCGCACCGCGTCGCAGACGGTGTCGAGTTCGTCGTCACTCACCGAGCGTCCCGAGGTGACGATGCCGAAGCATCGTGCGCCGGCGGCCTGGGCCTTTCGCGCGGCGTCCGCCATCGCGTCCGCGGTGATCATCGGGAACTCGGTGATCTCCGCCTGGTTGTGGACCGACTGGGCGCAGAACCCGCAGTCTTCCGGGCAGCCCCCGCTCTTGGCGTTCACGATGGCGCACAGGTGGACGCGGCGGCCCTTGAAGTGCTCGCGCACGTGCGCCGCGGCGGCCATAAGGTCTTGTACCGCAATACCTTGCAGCTTCAAGAGATCCACGCCTTCGGCGTGCGAAAGCTCTTCGCCCGCGATGACGCGGTCGCGGACGTCGAGGAGCCGGCGTGAGACATCGCGTGCGGTCATCCGGTCACCTCCCGCACGGCGTCATGCACGATATCGAGCATCTGGCGGAGTTGGGCCTCGGTGGTCACCAAGGGCGGCACGAGATACACGGTGTCGCCCAGCGGGCGGATAAGCAGCCCGCGCGTCATCGCGGCGTCGCAGACCTTCTGACCCATGCGCTCGGACGCGTCGTACGGCTTCAGGGGCGCTTCATCCGCGACGACGTCGAACGCGAAGACCAGTCCCTTGAACCGCACGCCGGACGCGTGCGGGAGTTCCCGGAACCGCCCGGCGTCGGACGCGATCACCTCCTCCAGCGCCCGGACGTGTGCGAGCGTGCCGTCCTTTTCGAAGAGGCCGAGCGACGCCAGCGCCGCGGCGCACCCCAGCGGGTTCGCGGTGTAGGAGTGCCCGTGGAAGAACGTGCAGCGCGCCGGATCGTCGCCCAGAAATGCCTCGAAGATCCCGTCCGTTGTCAGGGTCGCCGCCAGGGGAATCGTTCCCCCGGTCAGTCCCTTCGCCAGACACAGGATATCGGGCGAGACGTCCTCGTGCTCGCAGGCGAACATCCTGCCCGTCCGGCCGAAGCCCGTGAACACCTCGTCCGCGATCATCGGCACCCCGTGCCGCGTGCACAGATCCCGTGCGCCGCGCAGGTATCCCTCCTTCGCCACGAGCATCCCCGCCGCCCCCTGGACGATGGGCTCGACGACGAACGCACACAGATGCGCCGCCTGCCGGGCCATGATCTTCTCGAGTTCGTCGAGACAGGCGATCTCGCAGTAGGTCATGTCGCGGCCGAGTTCGCAGTGGGCGCACCCGGGGGAGGGGGCGTGGATGCACTCGAAAAGCAGCGGCCGGAACGCGTGGTGGAAGTGCTCGATGTCGCCCACCGACACCGCCCCCAGCGTGTCGCCGTGGTAGGCGTGACGGAGGGCGAGGAACTTCGTCCGGTTCGTCTCTCCCCGGATCTGTGCGTGCTGGAAGGCGAGCTTGAGTGCGACCTCGACGGCGGTCGCGCCGTCGTCGCTGTAGAAGACGTGGTTCAGGCCGGCGGCGGTGACCTCGACCAGTCGTCGGGCCAACTCGGCCGCCGGCGCGTGCGTCTGACCGAAGACGCTCACGTGGGTGAAACGGTCGAGCTGCGCGACGATCGCCTCGCGGATCTCCGGCCGGTTGTGACCGTGGATGTTGAGCCACATGCTCGCGGTGCCGTCCATGAAGGGCCGGCCGTCCGCCGCGATGAGATAGATCCCCTCCGCGCCGGTGATGACCAGCGCCTCCCGCGCGAGATACCTCGGCATCCACGTGAACGGATGCCACACGTACGCACGGTCGTCCCGCAGGATGTCGTCGGGGTCTTTCTGCACGGTTTCGTCCCGGAATCGGCCCGATTCGCGAGGGTGCATTATAGCAGGAAATGAGGGGAAGTGAACCGAAAAGGGGATGGCTCCTCGGGCGTTCGCGTGAATTAGCGCTTGCAGGCATATGCAGACTCCACATAATGAGGTAGGGAGAAAGGAGGGGGTCCATGAAGGCATCTCCCGACGAATTGAGACAGCGTGGTCTGGCGCGGTTCGCGGCGTGGTGGTTCTTCGGTCTGGCGGCCGCACTGTTGCTCATGATTTACCAACTGGTCTACCGTTACGGCGGAAGTCAGCCGCATTACGCGCAACTGCTCTGGCTGACGGGGGTGGGCGTGCTGGTGGCCGTGGCGCTCGGGCTGTGGTCGAAGCACCGATGGGGACTGAATTCGGCACGGTTCATCTGCACGCTGATGGTGGTCATCGGTGTGTTGATGATGGTCGGGGCGATGACGTCGTACAGGTTCTGGGATTCGAGCCGGGGGATATCCCACGTGCGAACGCTCGCCATCGGGCTTTCAATGCTGGGGCTCTTCGGGATCCCGCTGCCGGTGCTCTGGCACCCCGACGTGAGAACCAACCTGCCGAGTCGCCTCGAAATGATGCGGGAACGGATGCGGGCGGCTCGGGACGGGGACAACGAGGTGGTCGTCCCTCCGCCCGATGAGCCCGCGGAATAGCATTTTAGCCTTGACGGCCCGTTTGCCGATGTATAGAATGTGTGCGCGAAAGGGAAGGATGCCATGCAGGCTCATCCGTCCACAACCGGTCGGTCCTCAGTCACCCGCCTGAAATCGGGCGTGGTCGTCGTGCGTACGACGACCATCGTCACGATTATGGGTGTGACCTGAGGGCTGCCCGTG
>DATKVD010000117.1:0-3817 GCA_035530235.1 Planctomycetota bacterium
CGGCCGGGTGGTGTGAGGCCCAGGACGCGGAGCCCCCCCAGACCGACGACAAGCGTGTGGACCGGGCGACCGACAAGGCCCTCGAATACCTCGCCCGCACCCAGAACCCCGACGGCTCCTGGCCCTCCAACGAATACAACAAGAACGCCGCCGTCGCCGCCCTCGCCGTGATGGCCTTCATGGCCAAGGGACACACCCCCGGTGAGGGTCAGTACGGTGACGTCATCAACAAGGGCATCGACTACGTCCTGGCCTCGTGTGACCCGGAGACGGGATTCATCGTCGCCAAGTTCGGCAGCTCGCACGGCGGGATGTACAGTCACGGCACGTGCACCCTGATGCTGGCGGAAGCGGTCGGGATGACGTCGGGGGAGCGTGGGACGAAGATACGTGCGGCCCTGGAGAAAGCGGTCAAGCTCATCCTGAAGGCCCAGCAGGTGAAGCGTGAGCACCCGGTGCAGCAGGGGGGCTGGCGGTACCAGCCCACGAGCAACGACTCGGACATCTCGGTCACGGGGTGGCAGCTGATGGGTCTGCGTGCGTCGAAGAACGCCGGGGCCGACGTGCCGGCTTCGGCCATCGAGGAGGCCGTGGCCTACGTCAAGCGGAGTGCGTCGAACGGCGGGGGGTTCGGTTACCAGCCCGGCGGCGGTCCCAACCGGGCCCGTTCGGGCACCGGCATCCTCGCACTCGAAATCTGCGGCAGACATCACGAGCCCGAGGCCGTCGAGGCCGCCGAGTGGCTCATGAAGAACCCCCCCAAGTGGCCCGACGACTTCTTCTACTACGGCGTCTATTACTGCTCTCAGGGGATGTTCCAGATGGGCGGGAAATACTGGGAGTTCTACCGTCCACGTCTCGAGGCACTCCTCTTGAGCCTTCAGAACACCGACGGCAGCTGGCCGAAGTGCTCCAGTGCCGACGGCAGGGCCGGCGTCGTCTACGCCACCTCCATGGGGGCCCTGGCCCTTTCGGTCAAATACCATTACCTGCCCATCTACCAGAGATGAATCGGGGTCGCGCCGGTGAGAAAGATCGTCATCATCACGGTCACGGTGGTCCTGTCGGGGACGGTGTGTCCCGTGCTGCGGGCCGCGCCGACCGACGACGACAAGCGTGTGGACCTGGCCACCGACAAGGCCCTCGAGTACCTCGCCCGCACGCAGAACCCCGACGGGTCGTGGGACGCGGACACGCGCGGAAAAAACTCCGGTGTCGCCAGCATGGCCGTCATGGCCTTCATGGCCAAGGGACACACCCCGGACGAGGGACCCTACGGGGACATCATCAACCGGGGCATCGACTACGTGGTGAGCACGTGTGACCCGCGGACCGGGTTCATCGCCCCGCGCGGACAGGGACAGATGTACGGACACGGGGCGAGCACGCTCATGCTGGCCGAAGCGGTCGGGATGACGTCGGGTGAGCGTGGGACGAAGATACGTGCGGCACTGGAGCGGGCGGTGAAGCTCATCCTCAAGGCCCAGGCGATCCCGCGCAAGAGTGCCGCCCAGCAGGGGGGCTGGCGGTACAGTCCCTCGAGTGAGGATTCCGACCTGTCGGTGACGGGGTGGCAGCTTCTGGCGCTTCGTGCGGCGAAGAACGCCGGGGCGGACGTGCCGGTCTCGGCCATTGACGAGGCGGTGGCCTACGTGAAGCGGAGCAAGGCCAAGGGCGGGGGGTTCGGCTACCAGCCGGGGGGCGGCACCAACCACGCCCGGTCCGGCATCGGCATCCTCTCACTCGAGATCTGCGGGAGACATCACGAGCCCGAGGCCCTCGAGGCCGCCGACTGGCTCATGAGGAGTCCGCCCCGCTGGGGCAATGACGGCCAGTTCTACTACGCGGTCTATTACTGTTCACAGGGCATGTTCCAGATGGGCGGGAAGTACTGGGAATTCTACCGCCCGAGACTGGAGGCACTGCTTCTGAGTCTGCAGAAGGAGGACGGCAGCTGGCCCGTCGCCGGGGCAAGGGCCGGACCGGTCTATCCCACCGCCATGTCGGTGATGGCACTTTCGGTGAAGTACCATTACCTGCCGATCTACCAGAGGTAGCGGGACAAGGGGTCTGACCCCTTTTCCCGGCGAGGACCACTCCCCGTCACGAGGACGTGTCACCCATGAAGAAGCTCAGCATGGTGCTTGCCGTGGTCGTGTGGCTCGTTCCGACGGAGCTCGCCGCGGACGAGTGCATCGCCTCGGAGGAGTTCGCCTCGGCAAGCACGCTCCTCTTCGGTCCGGACAACGTCACACGGGACAGGCTTTCGGCGGCCTCCTCGTCACCGCACCCCTTCGACGCCTGTCTCGAGCTTTTGCCCGACGTGACGGTCCACTCGACGGACCTGACGCTCGGTCCGACCGACCGCGGCAGTCTCGAAGACGTCGTGTGGGTGGAGCTGGGCAGCTTCGAGGAGACCTACCCGGGTCGTGTGCAGGGCTTCACCGTCGTCGCGTTCACGGGGGGCGGACCGGAGGTCCGCATCCTCCGCACCTCCTCAAGACCCGAGGCCACACTCCAATGGTTCGACGGCACCACCTGGAACCCCACCGGGACCGTCATCCGTCTCGACCGACGGTACCGTCTGCGCACCGTCATGTACCTCGATTCGGGAACCATGGACGTCTACCTGCGGGAGGAGGGACACGAGTCGGAACTGGCACTGACGCTCGGGGCGAGTTTCCGGGCCTTCTCCGACGTGACGGTGAAGCGACGGCTCTCGCTCGGTCGTCCCACGAAGATGAAGGTCTCCCTGGCGGCGTGGCAGCTGTGGCGTGTGGGGAGAAGTGAACTGCTCCGTCTCAGTTCGTCCTCACAGGAGGTCCCGGGCGGGGAGGCGGACGTCGTGATGCGGTACGCCGCGTCGGTGGTGCTCGATGGGGACGCGACGCAGCGGACCTCGGGCGTCGGCACCATGACCTACACGCTGCGGTCCGCCCGCGGCGTGTGCGACGACATGGAACTGACGGACATCTCGCGCTGGTATCCCACGGCACGCGTGCAGCGGCAGACCAGTTTCCGCCGGTCCGGCCAGTGGTCACTGGGCATCGCCGAGGGCCCCCGACCGGTCGACACGGAAGTCACCCTCCCGCACGGGGACTTCAAGCTGAGACTGCATTTCCTCGTGCCGAAGGAACTCCCGGCGAACCGACAGGTCTACCTGGTCCGCTTCAAGAGTCCGGAGACCGGGGCCGAGCCCGTGGGACCGAGCGTCTACCTCGACTACGGCGCCGCCGGGGCCGGAAAGAGCTTCATCATCTGCCAGCTCAACCCCGAGGTCTACTACGCCGAGGAGGTGACCGTCGAGCCCGGCAGGTGGTACGGACTGCGTCTGGTGAGTCAGCGGGCCCGGAGTGCCTACACGGCCTGGTTCATCGACGACCAGGGCGTCGAGAAGCCCATCAACGAAGGCAAGCCGCTGAGTTTCTTCCTCGGCACCGACATCGGCGACCAGGTCCAGTGGCGGTTCTTCAGCATCGTCTCGATGCGCCCGGGCGTCACCGACTGGCCGAAGATCGACCTGGTCCCCAGGACCCGACGCGTGACGGTAAGCTGTCCCGAGAAGGACAGGAAGCTGCTTCAGGGACTGCAGCTCCGCGGGCTTCCCGCCGAGCGGGCCAAGGACCTCGACCTGAACGACCCGGACGCCGTGCAGAAGGCCCTCAGCAATTACCGACAGGTCATCGACAAGAACTGGCCCAGCTTCACCCTCACGCAGGCCGACGCCGACAAGCTGAAGGACTACGTGGCGTTCGAGATCCTCGGCAACGTCTACATGCCCTGGCAGCCGGTCGACTTCGCCTACAACACCAACGGC
>DATKVD010000118.1:0-6304 GCA_035530235.1 Planctomycetota bacterium
GTCCCAGACACGCCTTGGCCATGTAGAGACGTGCTTCGGCGTCGGTGGGGACCAGGTCGACCACCACCTTGGCCACACGTCTCATCTCTCCCCAGCGACGGGCCTGTCCCTCGTAGTAGGCGACGCGTTTCAACGCCTCCAGGTTCAACGGGTCGTGTCGGATGACGTTGCGGTACTCGTTGTACGCCGGACCGACCTGTCCCTCTCCCTCGAGCAGTTGGGCCAGCTTCATCCGGATCTCGGTGTCCTTGGGGTTCCGTGCGATCCAGGACTCGTAGACGAACCGCTCCTTCTGCTTCTGACCGGCCTCGTGGTAGACCCGGGCGTCGTCGAGGGCCTGCTGACGACGCACGGTGCCGCCGTGACCCCGGATGACCCAGAAGGTCCCCACGACCACCAGCACCAGGAGCACCCCGACGATGATCAAGAGCAGCTTCTTGTTGACACGCGGCGGCATAATCGACTCCTATAGAAGTATTCCCAAACAGTCCGGACGACGTCCCGTGGCGACCGTCCCGCGGTCGGGGACATCCGTGACGGGCAGCACCGCCTGGATGTGCGGTCCCACGTGGTTCATGAACTCGGCGACACGACGCATGCTGGCTTCCATGCCGTCTTCGAAGCCCAGTGAGAGCTGCACCTGCAGAACGGACCCGCGCTTGCCCCCCAGAAACCCCGGGAGTGACCACACGAGACGCTGCAGCAGTCGACTCGAAACGTTCTTCCCGTGAACGTACTCCCACCAGACCACCACTTCCTTGTGGAAGTTCTTCTCGAAGAGGTCCCGGTGCACCTGCAGCGGTTCCTCCCCGAAGCCCGGGAGCACCAGCACGAGGACCTCACTGGAGATGAGGTCATACCCCTGTCCGGGTCGGCAGACGGTGGGACTGTGCGGGGCCGTCCCGCGGACCCCGCCGAAATACGCGATATACACCCGAAGCGGCAGTCCCTGTCCCTGGTCGTAGGTCCTGAGCAGTGTGTCCTCGGCACCGATCTTCAGGAGCACGTTCGGCTCGATCTTCATGTCCATGCCCTGCCAGTTGCCGAGTTCCCGCGGGATGGAGGCGAGCGGTCGGCGGAGCGGAACGGCCTGACCCATCCCGGCGTGCACGAGCCAGCGGAAGTAAACCTGACTCAGCACGGCCGAGACGGCCAGGATGACCACCGCGACGTAGAAGTGTCTGTGAAGCTTCATCGCTGGTCCCCCCGGCCGGCGGCCCCCGCACCGACCGCCTTCGACCCGGCACGGTCATACACGAACAGGTGACTCAAGACGTAGGCTTCCAGGAGAAACAGCCCCATCGCGAAAATGAATACGAACCAGCCGGTGAATTCGTGGTAAAATCCCTGGGCGAATTTCTCGTATCCCAGGTCATACGTCAGACCCGTTCCCGTCACCCGGCAGATGTTGGCCACGATGGCGATGGGAATGGTGGAAACGATCAGGAAAACCCGCTCCCACAGCGGACGCTCCCAGAAGTAGGCGAACGCCACCCCGAGGGCCGACAGTCCCATGATGCTCCGCATCCCACTGCAGGCCTCCGCCACCTGGAGCGTGTGACCGGCCAGACGGATGAGGTTCCCCTCACGGATGGTCGTGATGCCCAGGATGCCGTCCAGGATGCCCGCGGAAACCATGCTCGCGAAATGCTGAAGCGGGTTGGCGAGACGACTGTGGATCTGCTGGGGCAGCGGCACCATGAAAATGAGATACAGTGCCGGCAGCCACAGCAGCTTGTAGAGCTTCGTCCCGGCGAGATACAGCAGCAGTCCGTTGAGCGTCACCACGATCACGAGCCCCGAAAACACCGCCGAGCCCATGGGCATGACGAACAGACCCAGAACCACCCCGAACACGAAGACCGCTAGTCCCCACAGGTTCGCCTCCGGCCGCTCCGCCTTCAGTTCCTCTTTCCTCACCCACACGAAATACAGACTGATGAACGGAATGAGATAACCGTGACCGTAGTTGCTGTCCGAGTCCCAGCGGTCCATCAGCAGCCGCATCCCGCTGTAGTTCAACAGCACGAACAGACCCAGAAGCACCCCCAGAACCACCGCCAGGTTCATGGGGATCGGCAGACCCCAGGCCCGCGCGCTGCCCTCGGCTTTGCCCTTGGCTCCGGTCGACTCCATTCGACACGTCTCCACGACATCCGTCGGAAACGTCACGTCCCGGGAGGGGACGTCCCGTCGGCGGACACGTCCTCCCGTCGGGCCTCCGCCGTCGCGGCCTTCAGCCGCTCGAGCGTCTTCACCATCTCGGCACGAAGCACTTCCACCATCCCCGGCAGCGAGTCCGGCAGGGCTCCGAGACGCGTGTCCTTGCCCAGCACCAGCTCACCGCACACGTGACCGTTCTCCTCCAGGGGCAGACGCGCCGTCCACCCCTCGTGCATCAGACCGCCGTCGGCCAGCATCGGACCTTCCCCCGGACGCGTCCACTTCAGCACCTGCACGCCCGAGCCGTCCTCCGTCAGACTCGCCTGTGCCATGTCCACACCCAGCACCGTCAGAAGTTCGCCCACGTCCTCCCACATCTGCTCAACGCTGGAGGCGGTCTCCATCCTCCCCGCCGTCTGGTAGACCTGCACCCACGCACGACGCCGACTGCGTCGACGACGCCACACCCCAACGATGCGCGTCCCGATGGCACTGAATTCCCTGCCCCCCAGAAGGTGCACCGCCGCGATGACCGCCAGGATCGTCACACCGGCGATCGCCACCGGCAGCGCACCCGTCGCCACCACCGCCATCACCAGTGCCGCACACCCCAGGATCACACTCACCCCGTACAGCACCAGCACCGCTTCCCGCTGGCTCAGACCCATCTTGATCAGACGATGGTGAACGTGCTGCCTGTCCGGAACACTCATCGGCAGACCCTTGCTCCACCGACGCGCGATCGCCATCAGCGTGTCGATGATCGGAAGCCCCAGCACCACGATCGGGAACATCAGCGCCACCACCGTGTGACGCTTGATCGACCCCTGAATCGCAATGGCCGATAGAATGAACCCGATGAACAGACTCCCGGAATCGCCCATGAAGATCTTGGCCGGGTGGAAGTTGAAGATCAGGAACCCGATGATGGCACCCACCAGCGCCGCCATGACCGCCGTCACCAGTGGCACCGGGTAGATCAGCGACAGCAGGAACATCGTCCCGGCCACGAACAGCCCCACGCCCGGGCCCAGGCCGTCCATCCCGTCGATCAGGTTGATGGCGTTGGTGATGGCCAGCACCCAGAACACCGTCAGCGGCCAGGCCGTCCAGCCGAACTTTATCATGTTGCCGGTAAAGGGGTTACCGATCTGGTCGATCCGGATGCCCACCCAGCACAAGACCAGGGCCGCGACGACCTGCACCGCCACCTTCACGCGCGGCCGGACCTGGTGGATGTCGTCATAGATCCCCACGAAGAGGATGAGCACCGACGCCCCTACCAGTCCCACCAGTTCGGCGAAGTGCTCCTGAAACGTCCCGTAGACCCGGCTCGTCGGAAACCAAATCGCCCCAACGACATACGCGGCCACCACCGGCACGATGAACGCGATGAAGATGGCCACCCCGCCCATCCGGGGCACCGTGTGCGTGTGGATCTTGCGCACACGGTCCGGAACGTCCACCGCGCCCACCGCTAGCGCTAGCCGGCGCACCACCGGCACCAGGAATACCGACAGCATGAACGCGACCAGGTATAGCAGGACATATTCACCCATGAGACCATCCCGGCTGTGTTGCGGAAATGCCGTAACTCAAGAAGGGGCAATAAGTATACGAATTCCGGCACGCGTGGGCCAAGCAAAATCTGTACGATTTCACGACAGTCGTCAGGTCCGCGTTTTCGGCGTGGAATCGCGGTTCTTTCGGCACGTTGAACGAACCCGCAGGCGCACGCGCCGCCGATGCGCTAGCCGCGTCGGCCGCCCGCCCAGCTGAGGTCCGTTCGCAAACCGAACTCGAAGCCCGCGTGACCGTCAAGAAAGTTCCCCGTAAGTGGTGTCATGCAAAAGGCTTAGGAGTCAGCCTCCTGCTGGAGATCAGTGCCTGCGCCGCCTCTCGGCCGTATCACCTCTCGTTCTTACCCCGAAATCGGCCGCAAACGCCCCGGGAACCCACAAAAACTTCACGTGTTTGGACTTACGTCGGCCGGTGGTTGCGGGTCCGCCGGGGCGGCGGCGCGCGTGCTCGACGTATCTTCTTGAAAACACGCGCCTTACGTCAAACCCTCCGCCCATCGCCACGGCGGCCGGTTCGCCGCTCCGGCGGCCCGCTGCGACCGCCTTCTTCGCGCTCCGGACACGTCCACGGCCCGGCTAGCCCCATCTCCTTGCCAAACAAGAACTTACACCGAAACCAGCCGCGAGAATCCACGTCGTCGGCCGCGTGCCGCGCTCTTTCGTGGAAGTCCCCCGGGTTCCCTCGGGGCCTCGCGGAAGTCAAGAAATCGTGTAACCGCTTATTATCACAGGCCTTAGGGCGTCGGCACATGCGCGCCCCTGAGCCCAAACAAAAAGCCCTGGCGCCCGGAGTCTCCCCCGATTCCCAGGGCCTCATCGCCGGTTCGGTTTCTCACGTCTACAAGAGTTTACCATGCGCGAGCGTCACGCGCAAATCGGGCACTAGAAGGGCCCCTAACCTGTCGCATCCTGTCGCTTTCGGTCGCTTTCGCGTCGTCTCGATGTCGCCCCGATGTCACCTGATGCGGACGCTAGATGACGCTCGTATGACGCTGGCAGTACGCTCCTGACCCGTCGTGCGCCGCCCCTGTCGGGCGAACGCCGCGCCCGGCTAGCACCCCCCGCAGGGGAGCATCCGGCAGACCCACAGTCGTACATGCTCACATGAGCTTGACACGAGGGTGCGCGTATCGTATGAATGACGCCATGAGGTCCGGGAAGAGAGACGGATGGTGGACGGCGTTCGTGTCGGCGGTGCTCGCCCTGGCGGCCGCGTGGTGTTTCCTCGTGATCCGCTTCGGCGGGCCTCCCTGCCCCGAGCCGCCGCCGCCCGGCGCGCCGCCCCCTTACATCACCGTCTACACGGAGGCGCAGGCCATGCGCGCCATGTACCGCCTGCGCAACGAGGATCTCGCGGCCATCGGGTGCTCGCAGGAGTGCGCCGAGCGCGTCCTGAAGGTGCTGGTCGACTGGTCGAGCGCCAACTGGGCGAAGCTGGAAGCCGTCGGCACACGGAAGACACACCGGGAGCTTCAACGGATGATGCGCAGGGTCAACGTCGGGCCGAGAGATGAGGCGGTCCTCGCCCGTGTTCGCGAACTGAAGCGGGCATACGCCGACGCACTCAGGCGGGAGCGGCAGATCCGCCACACGCTCCCCGCCGAGGTGGAGAAGGAACTGTCGTACACGTCGTTCCACATGTGGCAGGCCCTGCGTCGCAACCACTGCGCCGGCTTCCGGTTTGCGCCGTGGCTGAGGGCGTGGCAGGAGCGTGCACTCAAACGCGCCAACCGCATCTACCAGCGTCGCTGTGCCGCCGCCCGTGACGACGCCGCGGGCCTGGCCGCCTGGGCCGAGTACAACCGCACCATCGCCCAGACCCTTTCGCCCGCGCAGAAGGACTTCCTCAAGACGGTGAAGACCAACCAGAGCCGCTGCACGTTGGGGGTCTTCAAGGCGGACGAGACGGTCCTTCCGCTGCCGCCGCAGCTGCGCTCCCACGATCCGCCGGAGCACACGCTCCCCGACCCGCCGCTCTAGACCCCGACGGCCCCGAATAACCTGTTATAACAATGTTATAACAGCATCGACCGGCGTCGGCGCCATCATGGGAAGCTCCTCCCGCCGCCGGAGCAGTTGCGCCCGCAAGATCCGCCGGAGCACACGCTCCCCGACCCGCCGCTCTGAACGCCGCCAGCCGCCACTAGCCTGTTATAACAATGTTATAACAGCATCGACCCGCATCCGGGCTTCTTTGCGGCCCTGTTCCGTCGGGGACGTTCCGGCAGGAGAAGCGCCCGCGACCCGACACGTTGTCACACGAACCGCCCCGCACCCGACGAGCCTGTTATAACAATGTTATAACAGCATCGACCCGCATCCGAACATGCTGCTGGCCGTCTTCCGCGGGCGGCGTCGCCCCCAGCCAGTCGAGCAGACGGACCCCGCCGCCGCCAGCCTGTTATAACAATGTTATAACAGCATCGACCGGCGGCGGGGCCATCATGGGAAGCCCCTCCCGCTGCCGGAGGAGCTGCGCTCCCACGATCCGCCGGAGCACACGCTCCCCGACCCGCCGCTCTGAACGCCGCCAGCCGCCACTAGCCTGTTATAACAATGTT
>DATKVD010000119.1:0-9799 GCA_035530235.1 Planctomycetota bacterium
GCAGCAACGTCTACAACTTCCTCGCCTTGAAACTCCGACGGGATTTCGGATACAAAATGGGCAACTACCGCCCGGAACTCGAGCAGGCGATCCCGAAAATGATCGGCTGGTGGCAGGAGAACCGCGAGACGTTCACATTCCTTGAAAGGCTCAAGCCGCTCGATTAACCGGCTTGGAGCGAAAAAAGTACCTGGTACTTTTTTGACAACGTCATTTCTGGCGTATCAAGGGCGTTTTTTGGCAGAAATAAAAGTACCGCGTACTTTTATTTGGAGGTATGAGCGGGCTGCACGGCGTGGCGGATGAACTCGTCCGAGGCCCATTCCTGTTCGATGCCGTCGAGGCCGATGGAGGGGTTGTCCTCATAGTAGCCGGCGACGAAGCCGCCCCGGCCCCGCCACAGCTTATCCAGCATCTCGCGGGCCTTCGCACGGATCACCTGCTCGTCGCGCGTCTGAAGCACCGTCTGGATGTCCACCGGGCACCAGTAGGTGACCTTCGCGCGTTCCTGGTGGGACGCCAACAGGTCGAGTCCATGGAGGTCGGGCTGGTCGAACTGGAAGAGGTCGATGCCGGCGTCGATGAGGTCCGGGACGACCTGTTCGTTCTGGCCGCAGGAGTGCATGAAGACGCGCACACCGGCGTCGTGTGCGAGACGACACAGCTTCCCGAAGCGCGGCAGGAATTCCTTCCGGAAGAGCAGCGGGTTGATGAGGAGCTGTGTCTGGGTGCCCCAGTCCTCGCCGAACATGACGGCGTCGGCGCCGGCGTCGGCGTAGTTGCGGATCATGTCCTCGATGCAGCGGTCGATGCGGTCGTGGAGGTCGTGGACACGGTCGGGCTCCAGCAGCAGATCCCTCAGGTAGGTCTCCATCCGGCGCATCTTGCGGGCGACGTTGAAGGCGAAGCCCGGCAGCCCGCCGATGAGCCACTTGTCCGGGTGCTCGGCGCGGGCCTGCCGCACCGGTGCATAGTCGTCCGGGTTCGAGTAGTCCGGAAACGCGTAGCCGTCGAGGTCGGACCAGTCGGCCAGCACGCCCTTGTGCACCTCGCCCTTCGAGGTGGCGTCGATGCGCCGCCAGACGTTCCCCCATTCGTCGGTGAGTTCCCACGCCCCGCCGCCCGTTTCCTGCCAGTCCACCAGACGCGTCCGGCACACATGGTGTGTCCAGACGAAGTCGGACTCCCGGAACGACCGTGCGACGCGTTCGGGCCGTTCGAAATCCAGCGTCCGTTGAACGATCTCGCGTGATCTCACGGTTCGCCATTCCTCTGGACTGTAGGGGCACAGCATGCTGTGCCCCTACGAATGCCAACGAAAGGTGGTCACCGCAAGGGTGCGGTGAGGTCGGTGACGAAGCGTTTGAGTTCGTCGACGAGTTTTTCCGGGTCGTCGGCGTGCTGGGCGATGAGCTTGACGATGGCGGAGCCGACGATGACGCCGTCGGCGATCCCGGCGACGAGCTTCACGTGCTCCGGCTTCGAGACCCCGAAGCCGACGCAGATGGGTTTATCGGTGACCGTCCTGAGCCGCTTCACGTGGTCGGCGAGTTCTGCCGGCAGCTCGTCGCGCGCGCCGGTGATGCCGACGACGCTGACGCAGTAGACGAAGCCGGTCGACTTACCGACGATCGCACGCTCACGGTCGGGCTCGGTGGTGGGGGCGACGAGCATGACGGTGGCGAAGTCACGCCCGGCGGCCAGTGCCAGGGTCTCGCCGCCGTCGGCCACCGTCAGGTCCGGGATGATCGCGCCGTCGATGCCGGCGGCCTGGGCCTCCGTGACGAACCGCTCGCACCCGTAGCGGTAGACGATGCTGTAGGAGACCATCGCGAGGAGGGGCACGTCGGATCTTTCGCGGACGCGTCGGGCGATGTCGAACGTCTCGGTGACGCGGAACCCGCGCGAAAGCACCCCGGTGAACGCGTCCTGGATGGTGGGGCCGTCGGCGAGGGGATCGGAATAGGGCACGCCCAGCTCGACGAGGTCGGCACCGCTTTGGGCCAGCGCCAGGACGATGTCCACGGTGGTGTCGCCCGTGGGCTGTCCCGCGGTCACGTACGGAATGAACGCGACACGACCCGCCCCCTTCAGCGCGGCGAATTTCGCGTCAATGCGGTTCATCGGATGCGGACCTCCTTGCCCAGCTTTGCCGACTTGTAGACCGCGTCGAGGATGGTCTGGGTGACGACGGCCTGTTCGCCGGGGACGGGGACGGGTTTCTTGAGGCGAATGGCGTCCACGAAGGCCTCGAGCTCGGCGAGGTAGGTCTTCATCGGGGGCAGCTCGTAAGGCGTCCTGTCCCAAAGACTTCCGGCGTCCTCGGTGAAGATCTTCCCCTGGGCGACGTCGGCGCCGCCCTTCTCGCCCAGCAGCCACACGTTCATCACCATGCGGTCGATGTTCGAGGCGAACGAGGTCTCGAGCGAGAGCGACGCCCCGTTGGCAAACCGCACGAACGCCGCGGCGAAGTCCTCCACCTCGAACGTCTTCGGGTCCCACTGGCCCCACGTGCCGATGACGCCGCGCCTGTTTCCGAACTTCCGCGCCGTCACCCCCGACGCCGTCACCGGCCGTGGAAAGTCCATCTGCCAGAGCGCCAGGTCGAGCATGTGGACGCCGATGTCGTACATCGGTCCGCCGCCCGAGAGTGCCATCCTGAGGAACGTGTCGCGTACGGGTACCTCGCGCCGGCGGATGGCGTGCGCCCGGGCGTAGTAGATGTGTCCCAGCATCCCGGCGTCCACCGCGCGCCTGACGGCCTGTGCCGGGGCGTGGTAGCGTCCGCTCTGACCGATCATGAGTTTGCGTCGGCTCTTCCTGGCGGCGGCGCACATGGCCCGGGCGTCACGGGCGCTCGTGGCGATGGGTTTCTCACACAGCACGTGACACCCGGCCTTCAAGGCCGCAATCGTCGCCGACTTGTGAACGCTGTTCGGCGTGCACACGCTCACCACGTCGATCTTCTCCTTTCGGAGCATCACCCGGTAATCGGCGTAGCCGGGAACGTCGAGGTTGTGACGTGCGCGGGTGTTCTCGATCGCCTCGGGCCGGATGTCACAGAGCGCGACGACCTCCGCGCGGTCGGAAACGTTCAGATACCCCGGGACGTGACAGATGTTGGCGATGCCGCCGGAGCCGATCAATGCCGCTCGGAGTCTTTTCATGGTGACGCCCTCTCCTCTCGTTTTCGTGGAATGTCTAATGACGATTGACGAATGACGATTCAATGCCTCAAACAGCAATGACGAAGACCGCGTGTCATTCGTCATTCGGTCTTCGGACTTGAATCGTCATTCGTCCTTCGTCATTCGTCATTTCTAGCGGATCCGCACCTCGCGTCCCGTCTCCGCCGACTTATAGATCCCGTCGAGGATCTTCTGGGTGATGAGACACTCCTCGCCGGGGACGGGCACGGGCCTGTTCTTCCGGAGCGCCTCGATGAAGAGTTCGATCTCGCGGCAGTGTGCCGGGTGCTTGATGCGCGGCTCCGGAAGACCGTAAGGCGTCAGGTCCCAGAGACTGCCGGCTTCCTCGGTGTAGACGGCGGGCTTGAAGACGTCCACGCCGCCCTTCGTGCCCAGGAGCCAGGCATCGAACTGGTCGTCGGCGATGTTCGCGGCGAACGACGCCTCGATGGTGAGCGTCGCGCCGTTCGCAAACCGGATGAACCCGGCGGCGAAGTCCTCCACCGTGTACTTCTTCACGTCCCACTGTCCCATCAGTCCCAGGACGCCTTTCTTCCGGCCGAACTTCGTGTAGGCGCAGCCGGCGACGGTCACCGGCTTCGGGAACCCCATGAGGTAGAGCGTCAGGTCGAGGATGTGGACGCCGATGTCGACCAGGGGTCCGCCGCCCTGGACGTCCTTCGAGATGAAGTTGCCCCACCCGGGGATGCCGCGACGCCTGAGGGCGTGTGCCCGCGCATAATAGATGTCGCCCAGGTACCCGGCGTCCACCACACGCTTCACGGCCTGCGCCTTGACCTGGAAGCGCTGGTGCTGGCCGATCTGGAGCTTCCGTCGGTGCTTCTTCGCGGCGTCCACCATCCTCTTCGCCTCGGCGGCGGTCTTGGCGATGGGTTTCTCGCAGAGGACGTGGCAGCCGGCGTTGAGCGCGGCGATGGTGGCCGGGGCGTGGACGTTGTTCGGCGTGCAGACGCCCACAGCGTCGAGTTTCTCCCGACGCAGCATGGTCCGGAAGTTCCCGTAGGTGGGCAGGTCGAGGTTGTGCAGGGCGAGCGTGTCCGTGAGCGCCTGCGGCTTGATGTCACACAGCGCCGCCAGCTCGACGCCCTCGTCCTTCAGTCTCAGGTATCCCGGGATGTGCACGTTGTTGGCGATCGAGCCGGTGCCGATGATGCCGATGCGAATCTTTTTCATCGAATGTCCTCTCTTGGCTGGTCCTGACTGCTGATCGTTATCGAGTCCAAGGGCCTGAGGCACGAAGACGCTGAGTCGCTAAGACGCTGAGACGCTAAGTCAGAAACAGCAGAAGAAGAAACGCAGCCGAGCCGTTTCTTCGCTCAGCGTCTTGGAGACTGTTTCACAACTCGTGTGCCACGGCTTGCTTGCAAGCCGTGCTGTAGAGATTGGGGACAAGGCACGGCTGGACAAGCCAGCCGTGGCACACCCCTCATAGTATATGCTGTCACGAGAGGGGTTGTGAAACAGTCTCTTAGCGTCTCAGTGTCTTAGCGTCTATTCTTCCTTTGCGCCCTTTGCGCCTTTGCGGTGAAGACTTACGGTTTGATTCCCAGTATCTTCGCCGCGGTGTCGCCCCAGATTTTGCGGCGGATGTGCTCTTTGATTTTCAGCGTGTCCATGACGCGGCGGTAGTCGTTCATGACGTCGTGGATCTCGTCGGCCGGGACGTCGGAGCCGAAGAGGATTTTTTCCCAGGCGTCGCGGCGTTTCGGGTCGCGGTATCGGGTGTTCGGCTTCCACCAGAGCCAGTGGTTCAGCTCCTCGGGGGAGATCTTCTTGAGGGTGCTGCCGGTGAGGTCGAAGTAGAGGTTGACGTGCCATCGGGCGCACATGGTGGCGTCGGTGTAGTTGGGGTTGCCGAGGTGCGCGCCGATGATGATCCAGTCGGGGAACGCGCGGCAGAGGGGGTCGAGCATGATGGCCCGCATCCGGGCGGAGGAGACGTCCTTGTCGCGGTCCGCCGGCCGCGCCGCCACGATCCCCAGGTGAAAAAGTCCCGGCATCCCCAGGGCCTCCGCACGCTCGTAGACAGGGAAGAAGCTCCCGTGGTCGTAGGCGTGCTTCGGCTTGATGAACTTGAGCCCCGTGAACCCGCGGTCCTTCATCTCGTCCACCTTGTCGGGACGGTCGCGGCCCAGGTCGATGTAGGCGAACCCCTTGATCCGTCCGAGCGAATCCTTCATCGCCCTCTCAATCTGGTCGTTCGCCGAGAACTCCAGGTACCCGGGAATCCCCATCGCACAGACGTAATCGATGCCCAGCTTGTCGCACACGCGCAGGAGCTTGCGGGTGTAGCCCGGCTCCGATCCCAGATGGTGATGGATGTCGATAATCATGCGGACGGCCTCCTTCAAGTCGAAACTCAAAACTCGAAACTCGAAAGTCAACAGCGACGAGCACTCCGCCACACTTTGGAGTTTCCAGTTTCGAGTTGCGACTCGCCGCCCCGGCGCTACGGACGCTTTGAGTAAATCCACACGTCCGCGCAGGTGTGCCGCTTTGTCAGATGTCCCTTGAGCGTCGCTTCGCGTTCGAAGCCGGCCGATTCGAGTGCGGCGGCCTTGGTCTCGAGCCCCGCCTCGACGTAGGTCGTCACCTTCGCTGCGGGCCACGTCATCGCGCCCAGGAGCTTCGCATATCCGTCCGGGTGGTTCGGATGGCAGTAGAGGTCGAGCAGGTGGACCCCCGGGAAGCGTCTGTCGGGCGCCGTCCACGCACAGCCGACCACCGCACCCGTGGCTTCACTCTCGAGCAGCTTCAGGCAGATGCTCTCGCCCTCACCCATCGCGTGCAGCAGCCACAGGTACAGGTCCTCCGCGCACTGCCTGTAAAACCGGCCGTAGTGAATGGACTTCGTGAACTCCTCGGGCTCGGCGAAAAGGGCGTTCAGCTTCGGCCACGCCGCCCACGTCGGCCCGACGACCTTCGTTTCACCCGCGGCGAAGTACCGTCTCTCGAAGTCGTCCTCGGTGCTGTACCGCATGAGACCCGAGCCTTCGTAGTAACCGACGAACCCGAAGCGCCGGTAGATGTGATAGGGCGGCGAATTGTAGCCCGTCCCGAGAAGCATCAGCCCGCCGCCGCGCGAGCGGTAGTCCTCCATCAGCACCTCGAAAATCGCCGTGCACAGCCCCTTCCGACGCTCCTCGGGCGGCGTCCACACGTGTCCGAGTATGCCCACGCCTCCCGCCTCGAAGGTAGACACGTTCGAGAGGATCTCGTCGCCGCGGCGGGCCGCGTAGAAGCGGTTCTCCAGCTCGTCGGTTTCGCCCTTCACGGAGCGGCCGATCTGCCAGACCCATTCCCAGCCCTTGTGACCGAGGAGCCGGTTGAGCTGGTCGGCGAACGGCGCGGCGACGGGCGAGGTGAAGACACCGATCTCCACACTCTCACCCGTCTTGAGCCGGGCGTCACCCAATGACTGGTACATGATCTCTCCGTGGATGCCGCATCTCCTGCCGGACCCGTGGGGGGAGCCGGGGAAACAGAATTGATAGCGAGCGGCCCGAGGCTTTGCAAGGGGAAAAGGGAGCAGCCGGCAGGCGGCTGCACGGCCCGCGAGCGCGGGATTCCCCTCCACCGACATGTCCCCGACGCCCATGCCTGCGTTCACCCGCCACCTCATGTTCATTTAGATGAACATCGCGGGCATGCCGCCGACAAACACCGTCCCTGCAACAGCTTACGTCGGGACCGTCTGTCACCGTGCCGGCTTTCATGTCGAAAAATTCGAACATGCTCCGTCTGTCGCGCTGTTGAAAGTGTTGAACCCGCACCACGACGCACCCCGTAACCTCAAGCATGGCCGGGGGTTGCGAGCGTCCGCGAAAAAGAGGAGCGAGATCTCCCTCTTTTGGCACGGAATTTGCAGGAGTCCCTAGCGGTTTGGGAGACCTGCAGGGAGCTGGCGGAGTACGGCTTCCGGAGGTCTCCCTTTTTTTGTCAGGTCCGGCAGTTTCGACGGCGTCTGCGGAACGGATTCGGCCCCGTCGCCGCAGGTGAATCACGTCACGGACCGTGTCAGGAGTTCTTGCTGAAGCGCGGGCCCGGTTCAAGCGGGCAGACTCTCCGCCGATGCCTGGGTGCGGTCGTCGAGACCGCATGGGGCGCGGCGGCCAGGGCAGGGCTCGTAGTGCGTGGGGCTGCATTCGGGTCGCGGTGTCGGTCCGGCAGCTCCAGCCGTGCCATCCGCAGGCTGCATCTGCGGCAGTCGGGGGCTACGAGATATGGATCCCGAACAGCGGGTCCTGTCCGCCGGCGACGCGGGCGTCACGACCGCGTCGCCGTCGAGACCGAGGGGTCACTGCGCCGGTGCTGCTCGGCCCGGATCACCCAGGCGAGGCCGGGGGGTTCCGTCTGACACGCCACCCCAGGCGCACCCCGGGACCAGCACTGATCCGCCGCCTCAACCCTCCCCGGCTTTCCACGGCCCAACCCACCACTGCCGCCACAGTCTTCAACCACCCGGCGGCGCCTCTCAAGCAGGCACTCATTACACGCTGTGCAAAAGATTCAACAGAAGGGATCGGAACTGAAGTTCAGTCGGGGTCGCTTCGGTTTCCCGCCGCAGGCGCCTCGTGACGGGCGAACCGGTGCGGGGCTGCTGCAAAACGGAGCGGCGATTTTGGTGCCAATTCTAAAAAACCCCTTATTATAGCATACTTGTTCAAAAAATACAACACCCCGGCTGAAAAAAACACCGCACTTAAGTGTTTTCCTGGCAAGGAGTTAGAAAAAAGTCGGAAAAATCCTGTTGACTGTACTCAACACGCGCCCTGCTCCGTGGGCCGCAAATCGAACGCGGCCGCAGAAAAAATCCGCGACATAAAACCCGGTCTCCACACGCGTTAGAGCCACCGCCCGTCAGACGGTCCCCGCTTTTTCCCGCCTTCGGCACGGAACTTGCATGGTGTAGAGACGTGACGGGGAGAGAGCGCGCGGCCTGCACCGGCGACGCTCGACACGTCTCGCGATCCTGCCAAGAGAGGGGGATCACGAACGAACAGTGAAGGCTCGTGCCGCCTGGGGCGACTTCTCACGTCGCCGGCCCCGACGGCATGCGCCGGCCCGAGCGGCCCTTCCGGGGCCGAGTTGCGTGCTCCTGTCGTCGCGTCTCTCGGGCAGGTCGCTCTTTGACAAGAGAGGAAGAGACAAGCGTGCCCGCGTCGCCCGCCGAGGGGCACAGGCGTGCGTCAGACGACGCCCCCCTGCGAGGCAGGGACTGAACGGAATCCTCCCAAGGCCCAGTCAGTTAGCCCCTGATTTGGGTTCCAAATCAGCTAGCCCCTGATTTGGATGGCACGGCGCCCCCTCCGGACTCCGCTGGAGGGGGCTGCCCTGCCGCTCAGACGCACCGGATGCCGTCAGGCGCACGTGAGGGCGTACCCGGAATGCAACATACGCAATCCTTTGTCCCGAAAGGACTTAGGACAATTCGTGCGTCAAGCGCCCGGCTGCGTGTTGAAAAAAATGGACAGTGATAGATGTCGGGCCAGTTCAAAAGATTTAACACGCGATATGGCGACGGGCTGCAACACACGCTCAGCAAAGGACTTAGACGGTGTTCAAGGATTTCGACGGGTCCGGAGACGCTTCTTTGGCACGCCATTTGCAGTTACAGGGCCATGGAGGACTGTATCGAACCTTCACCGCGGCTTTTCCACGCCCGGGCCAACACGTCCCGCGAGGGGCAGGGGCCCCGTGGAAGAGGACGGGGTGAGGGCTGGAGCACTGCGGAAGCACACGGGAAAAGCGAGGCCGTAAGCGGCTGACCCGAGGATAGAGGAGGGATGCCTGGCGGACTTCGGTAGAGAGAAACGGAAACGGGTAAACAGGGTACCACTTCAGGAAGGGAGGGAGATCAGAAGCAGCGCCTTTCGGGAGTGCCTGGGAATTTCCAGGTGGGAGTCGCAACTCTTTTGGGAGATTTTGGGAGATCGGATCATGAGAACTATTTGGATAGTGGGAGTGTGTGTGGTGGCCTTGATGGTGGCCTCGACGGCTCAGGCCATCGGCACCGGTGTCGGCGGACGCATCTACTTGACCCGCGGTCACATAACAGTTGATACGAGCTACTACGTGGAACTCTACAGTATCGGGTATGACTCGAATTGGGCGGCCGTCGGCACCGGCTCGGCGCAATTGGTCGACCACGGCGACATCCTGGACAACCAGAACTGGGCGTACCGTAATGCCGGCTACTTCGAGGGGCCGTCGCCCGAGATCTCCGAGCACGGGAGCGCCTACGGGAAGGTCCTGATGTCCGTGGGGTACACCGACCCTACGACCTATGGTGGTTACACGGCGAATATGGCGACCACCGTTGTGAGCCAGCTGGTCGAGATCACACCCAATGGCAGCGGGATGACGGTCAATCAGTTCGGCGTCGGCCGCACCACGGGAAACGCCAGCACCTGGGGCGACCGCAATGGGGCCGCGTCCACCGAGGGCGCCTTCTTCATTTATCCCGACCTGGCAGGCGGGATGGTCGGCAGCGACAACTACCTCTTGTACTGGACCGGCTACGGGGGCTGGCTGGGCAAGCTCAGCGACAGCCAGAGCGACGGCGACCCCACCGATGACGTCGCGGACTA
>DATKVD010000120.1:0-2340 GCA_035530235.1 Planctomycetota bacterium
CTGTGAGTTCCGTGACTTCCACGGCATCGACGCGATCATCTGCTCGTTCTACGGAAAGGACAAGGACAGTCACCGCGGCATCCACCTCAGCCGGTGCGTCTTCAGACGGAACCCCAACCACGAGAAGGACTCCGGGAGCTGTGGAGCGGCCGTCTACAGCCTGGGACCGGCGAACGTCGAGGACTGCACGCTCGAAGACGTCCGCGGGGGACTGGTCTTCCACAACTGGGCGACGAAGCCCTACAAGGTCATCGTCCGACGGAACCACATCTACCGCACCGAGGGCACCGACTGGAAGTGTCACGCCATCACCACTCGCACCACGGAACCCGAGGTCTATGAGAACGTCATCCACGACCTGTCGAAGGGGGACTGCTCGGCGATGACCATCGCCTCGAACGGTCTGGACGCGAAGGGCACCCCGACGGCGGCCCGGGTCTATCGGAACGTCATCATCGACCGGTGGAAGGCGGCCGACAGCGGCATGATCCACGAGGCGATCGAGTACGGGGAGTACATGCCGACGAAGGGCAGGATCTACGAGAACGTCTTCGTCGGACGCGTGAGGATGTCGCCCGCACTCTACAACAAGGGCAGCCAGAACGAATGGTTCAACAACACGTTCTTCGGGGTCAACCGGTTCTTCCACTGCTACGGCCGCGAGTGCCGGTATTACAACAACGTCATGTCCGGAGGGCGGGCCGACGGCAACTACTTCGCCCGCAAGGACTGGGAAGCGAACAGGGAGAAGGTCGAGACCGCGACGCTCGAGCACTCGTGCTTCTGGAAGGTGGAGCACATCCGTGACCGTGAGTTCCACAAGGGGGAGGGCTACTTCGAAGCCGACCCGAAGTTCGTGGACCCGGACAAGCTGGACTTCCACCTGCGGTTCGATTCGCCGTGCATCAACAAGGGGACCGGCTCACGCGACGGACTCACGCCCACCGACATCGGGGCGTTCGAATATCCCATCCAGGTCTCGCACTTCAAGGTGGACGAGACGGGGGTGGCGACGTGGGAGTGGTCGAACGATTTTCAGAAGGTGTCGAGGCTGGTGCGGGTCCGCTGGCACGCGGCCCGCTTTCCGGGAAGCCATGACGCGGAAGGAGATGCGACAGTCGCGGAGGTCCCGGCGGCGCTCACGAAGACGCCCACCGGCAAGCGGTCGGGATACTTCGCGGCGTTCGTTCAGGACGTGAAAGGGCGGTGGTCGGCTCCGACGCCGGACGGCGTGCACCGCTTCGCGCTCAAGGGAGAATAGGGGAAGGACATGCAGCGGCTGAAGATCGCGTCCTGTGCCGTGCTGCTCGTCATGAGCGGATTCGTTTCGGCGGCCGACCGGGAGGTGAACGACTCGGCGGGGCTGGCCGGGGCGTTGAAAGAGGCCGCGGCGGGCGACCGCATCGTCGTGGCGCCCGGCGAGTATATCCTCTCGGCGACGGTGACGCTCGGGCCGCTCACCATCGAGGCGGCTGACGGTGACGGACGCCCCGTGCTGAAGCCGGGGGAAGGGGCGTTCATCCTCGACGCGGGCGACGTCGAGGGGACGGTCCTGATCCGCAACGTGGTCTTCGAGGGGGATGGCAGGGAGGTCGGAGCCCTCCAGACCCTCGGGACACGCCTCGAAGTCGAAGCCTGTGAGTTCCGGAACTTCTCGGGCAAGAGCATCGTCCGCTCCGGGGCCGGTCCGAAGAACCGCGACAAGCTCCGAGGCATCCGCGTCAGTCGCTGCGTCTTCCGCAAGAACCCCAAGGGCGCCGCCGTCGGCAGCCTCGGACCCGCACTCGTCGAGGACTGCACACTCGAAAACATCACCGGCGGCTTGAGCTTCGACGACTGGACCGGCAAGTGGGGTCACAAGCCCCGACGCGACTACAAGGTCGTCGTCCGACGGAACCACATCTACCGCACCGAAGGCACCGACTGGAAGTGTCACGGTCTGACGACACGCACCACGGCACCCGAGGTCTACGGGAACGTGCTGCACGACCTGTCGAAGGGCAACTGCATGGCGATGACCATCGCCTCGAACGGGTTCGACCGTGAGGGGACGCCCACGGCGGCCGAGGTCTACCGCAACGTCATCATCGAGAAATGGAAGGCGGCGGACAGCGGATACATCCACGAGGGGATCGAGTACGGGGAATACCGGCCGACGAAGGGACGGATTTACGAGAACGTCCTCGTCGGACACGTCTCACCGTCCCTCTACAACAAGGGCGACGAGGCCGGGTCCGGCTCGATCCCGACGGCAGGCTGGCGTGGACCTCGCTCACGGAGCAGATGCTCACGCGGCACGACGTGCACGCGGACGACACGCAGGACTTCGCGGACATCGCA
>DATKVD010000121.1:0-6081 GCA_035530235.1 Planctomycetota bacterium
CCTCGATCTTGTTGCGGGCGACCTCCTCATACGTGCGACCGGGTTTCAGCACCACCGCCGTCCCGTGCATCCCGAAGACGTAGATGTGCTTCCCGGCGACCACCGGACTGGCATACGCCGTGCCCATCATGTGGACCACCGAGGGCGTCTCCAGTCCAAGCCCCAGGTCCTTCCGGTAGACGAGCTTCAGCGTCTCGGCGTCCAGGACGTAGAGACTGCCCATGCAGTCGAGGGCGTAGATGAGCCCGTCGAGGTAGAGCGGGGAGGCGCACATGAAGCCGCGCGTGTAGGCCCCGATGACGCGTGAGAACGTGCCGCCGGCCGCCGGTTCGTCGAGCGCGATCTCCTCCGGTGAGGTGGGCAGCTTCGCCCTGCGCAGCCGGCCTGAGGAGGAAAGGTCGTAGAGCACCCCCTGCTCGATGATGGGCGTGGGGATCGCCTGCTTCTCCTTCCACGCGGGTCCGCCTTCCCACACGAGCTTCCCGTCCGATACGCGAACGATGTCGCCGTAGATGTAGACGTAGTCCTCGTCCCGGACCCGGAAGGTCACGGGCGTCTGGTGTGTGAGGTCCCCGTAGAAGGGCGCCTTTCGCCAGATATTCACCTTCCAGTCGACCTTTCCGGTCTCGGCGTCGAGCCCGGCGAGGTCGACGTGAAAGACGATGAGCTTGCCGCCGGCGAGCGCCGCCGACGAGGTGATCCCATGCTCCTGGTTGCGCTCGGGACTCACCAGCGACGCCCATTTGAGTTCTCCGTCAAGGGTGTAGCGGGCGGCGAGGCCGTTCGCCAGGAAGAGGTAGACGGCGTTTCCGTCGGAGACGGGCGTAGGCAGACCGTTGCCGTGACCGGACGGCTTGATGGTGAATCGCTTCGGATCGGCCTGCTTCAGGCCGATCGCGATCTTCTTGACGAGGTCGTCGCGCTCCGCGGCCGGTTCCGGGGTGAGTCCCGGGGACTTCGAGGCGGCCGCACGGATTTCCGCGAGCCTTGCCCCGAGCGCAGCGACCTCCTTGAAGACGGGATCCTTCCGTTCGTTCTCGCTCAGCGTGTCCCAGAAGGACGGCGCCCGGTCATAGAGGATCTTGCCGGTCCGCTTGTCCACGCAGATGAGCCGTCCGGGCTCGGCGAGGACGAAGATGCGGTTCCCCACGATCACCGGGTTCGCCACGCCGTGGCTCGGGAGTTCCGTGGCCCACCGGATGTTCTTCGTCTCGGTCTCGTAGGGCCACGCCGCGGTCAACATGACGTCGAGGAACCACCAGGAAGGGTAGTCGCTCTGACTCCACACGCCCGGCTTCTCGTCGAAGACGGCGTTCACCCCCTTGACCAGCATCCGGTTCCAGCCCTTCTTCAGATCGACCAGCACCGCCTTCTTCGACGGGTAGACCTGCACGCCGTTGACCCACGCCTTGGCCGCACGCTGCGTGCGGAAGCGGAACTGCACCCTCCCCTCCTCGGCGGCATGGATGTAGGTGTGGGCGTAGGCGGCGTACGGCACCTTGAACACGTGGTATTCGTGGTAGGGGACGTCGATCGCGTTCGGGTTGCCGGGTCCGAAGAGGGCGGAGAAATCGACCGTGGTGCCGGGGGTGGTGATCTTCGTCCAGACGTGTCCGTCGAGCTTCTCGCCCGTGTCCGGCTGCCACGAGGCTTCGTCCTTCACGGGAGTCTCGTCGATGCCCGTCCCGGCATCCTTGACCGGGAGCGGTCCCAGGACGAGCCATTCGGTGAGGGCGCCGTGATGAGCCGGCGTTCCGGCGGGTGCGTCGCCCGTGGGTTTTTCGGCCCGGCAGCGGAGACCGGCCATCACCCGGCTCACCTTGCCCCATTCGGTCGGCGGATTCGCGTCGGGAAAGCGTCCGGTGCCGTCGCCCCGCCACCCGGCCGTCTCGCCCAACGCCCCCGCTGCAACCAACACGCACCCGATAGCTGCCACCCACCTTCTCATGCAAATCTCCGTTCGTGTCTCTTCTTCTGTTGCTTCTGCTGTACCTTCAGCCTTCGGTCTACAGCCTTCAGCCTGCCGTTCTCACTTCCCGATGCAGTAGAGGTATGTCTCTCCGCGCAGGTAGAACCTGTCGCCCTCGAAGACGGGGGCGCTCTGGAAGATCTCGTCGGGGTCGAGCACCCACTTGCGCTCGACGCACGTCGCGATGCGGTTGGTCGCCACCGGCTTGAACTCACGTCCCGGCTCGAAGACGACGCCGTTGCCCTGGTTGTCGAAGGCGAAGATGTGCGAGCCGGCGAGCGACAGGCTGGGCGTGACGCCCGGGTGGTCGTAGTCGCTGTACGGGTCCATGTCGAGCTGCTGCGTGTAGACGACGCCGAGCGTCTCGGCGTCGTACACCCAGAGCTTTCCCATGCTGCGGAGGGCATAGAGCAGGCCGTCGTGGACGAGGATCGAGGAATAGGTATCCACGCCGCCCTCGTAGTTCTCGCGCGAGCGTCTTTCGAGCCTCATGCCCTCTGTCGGGGCCCCGTCGGGCAGGGGGAATCGGAACACGGCCGTGCACGAGGCGTAGTACACCGCATCGTTCGTCGGCACCGGCGTGCCACGCGGGTTCGAACCGAAGTTCTCGTACGCCGGGCAGAAGACCTTGCCGTCGGAGGCCCGCACGATGGCCGAGTTGAGGTAGACGACGTCGGTCCCACCGAGCTTGAAGGCGCAGAGCGACGCCGAGTAGTTCCCGCCCGTCCCGAACCCGTGCCAGATGTCCACGCCGATCTTGGCCCGGAGGTCCGGCGTCGTCCAGGCGACGCGTCCCGTCCTTGCGTCGTAGGCGCGCATCTGGACGTTGCGCAGGATGACAACCTTGTCGTCAACCAGCACCGGGGAATTGTTGTTGAAGGCCCCCACACCGCCCAGGTCGGTGGCGAGCGAGGCCCACTGACGGTTCCCGTCCAGGTCGTAGCAGGCGGCGATGCCCCAGCCCAGGTAGATGGTGACGTACTTGCCGTCGCTCACGGGGGTCGGCGTGGTGAACCCGGTGGCCTGGATGTGGGAGTGCAGAGGCGTCAGGAAGCGCGGCACCGGCGCGGCGTGGGTCAGCACCTCCTCGATCTTCCGGCGGATCGCCGCACGGTCCACCTCCTTCGTGTCCGGGGCGGCCGCCAGCTCCTCCAGCGGCTTGATTATCGAGTGAAACGGGTTGCTCTCCTTCGGCCCCTCCATCTTCTCCAGGAACGAACGGATCTTCCGCATCAGCTCCTGCCGCTCCGCGTCGGGCGTGGTCTTGTCCTTCAGTTTCTCCTGGAGCGGGAGGATGTCCTTGTACTGCGGATGCTCCTTCCACGCCCGCTCGTCGGCCTTGGCGAGGGTCTGCTTGATCTGGTTCCGCAGTCGGATGCGCTGGTCAACGTTCGTTTCTCCCCGCAGTTTCTCCGTCAGCTCCGCGGCGGCCTTGAGGAGCGGGTTCGCCTGCTTCTCCTGGTCGCTCAGGCAGTCGGTGTAGAACGTGGACCGCTTCCAGAGGATCCTGCCGGTGTGCTTGTCCACGCAGACGAGGTCTTCGGATTCCGACATGACGAAGATGCGGTCGCCGACGATGATGGGCTGTGCGTTTGAGTAGCTGGGCAGCGGACACGTCCAGACGACGTTCTTCGTCTCGTATCCGGTCTCCGGCAGTTCGACCAGACGCAGGTTGAGGTTGCCGGTGGACTTGATGAGGACGCGGTTCCAGCCCTTCTCGAGGTCCACGCGGATCTTCTGGCTGCCGCTCCGGCCCAGCACGGGCAGCTCGCCCGCCCAGTGCTCGTTGGCGGCGTAGCAGACGTAGTTGATGTTGTACATCGTCACGACGGGCTTGGGGTTGTCGTGCACGACCTTGCCGTTCACCCAGATCCTGCACCCGCCGCCCTGGTCCATGTGGAAGACGACCGTGCCCTTGACCTGCGAATAGAGGTAGTTGTGCGCGTAGGCGACCTTCCCCCCTTTCCGCCCGACGACCCCGGCCAGCTGGATCCAGTCCATCGCGACGCCCGCGTCCTTGTTGACGGAGACGTGTCTCTTCCATTCCAGCTCGCCGGCCTTTTCCCCTTCGTCCGGGCGGAGGTCGGCCTCGTTCGGGAGCAGTTCCTCGTCGAGGGCCGCGGCGGGATCCTTCGGGGTGAAGGGACCGATGACGAGCCATTCGAGGATCTGACCGCTCCTGACGGGTGCCGCGTTCTGGCCGGTGTCGTTCGGCGCGGGGCGCTTGATCTGCCGGCGCAGGTCCCGGTTGGGGCTCACGGGCCACCGACCCCATTCGGTGACCGGCTTCGCGTCGGGAAACCGTCCGGTGCCGTCTCCCCGCCAGCCGACCACCTCGCCGGAGGCAGAGGCCGCAGCCGCCAGCACCACCGCAACTGTCAGCATCACCCTCATGTCGTTTCCCGCCCTTCTTTCCCGTTGTGCCTTCCGTCTTCAGCCCGTCTCATCTCCCGATGCAGTAGAGGTTCCGCTCGCCGCGGATGTACATGAACCGGCCGTCGAACACCGGCGAGCCGTTGGCCAGGACCTCGATCGGCGGGACCGGCCAGGTGCGCCGCGGGGTGGTCGCAATCTGGTTCTTCGCCACGATCTTGAACTGCGGTCCCGGCTCCAGGACGTAGCAGGTGCCCTGGTTGTTCACCACGTAGATGTACTTGCCGCCGAGGGTCGGGCTGGCCGACGCACCGAGGTGAACGTAGCTGTCCAGCGAGTCGAACTCGAGCTGCTGCCGGTAGAGGAGCTTTTTGGCCTTGAGGTCCACGGCGTAGAAGATGCCGAAGATGTCGAAGCAGTAGGCGACGTCGTCGTGGATGAGGGGGGCGGCGGCGGTGAAGCGGTCCACCCACTTTCCGTCGGGCAGCTTGTTCTCGGAGAGGCCCCCGATGGTGGTCTCCTTCGGTTTCCAGGTGTCCCCCTGGGCCTCGGAGAAATCGAAGACATAGAGATGGAACGCGCCCCACGGGAGGTAAACGACGTCGTTGATGACGGTGGCCGGCGCCCAGCCGGTGTCGCCGGGGATCTTGTGCGGGTTGGCGAAGAGCATCCGGCCGTCCGAGGCCCGCAGGATATCGCCCTTCTGGGTCACCACCACCTCGGTGTCCCGGATGTTCGCCCGGATGAGCGAGGCCACGCCGCCGGTGGCCTCCGTGTTGACCCACTTCTCGTCGCCCGTCTTCAGGTCGAAGCCCCGGATGCCGGCACAGTTGACGATGAAGTGACCCCCGGCGATCGTCGGGGAGCTGGTGTAGACGTACTGCTCGAGCGGGATGCGACGGATCCACTTCCGCTTCCCCTCCAGGTCGTAGCACGCCGTCACCCCGTTGCCCGCGAAGACGCAGACGTTCTTCCCGTCCGACACCGGTGTCGTGCTGAAGCCCACGATGCCGAAGTGACTCGCCATGTGACCGTCCCACTTCACGTCGAACTTCGCCTTGTCCAGCTTCACCAGGGCCTCGTGGATCTGCCGCCGGAGGTCGTAGATCTTCGTGAGGTCCCACGTCTTGAGCAGCTCCGCCGCCAGCGGCGCCACCTCGTCCTTCAGCACCGCATTGGATTTCTTCTCGTTCTCGGGTATGGCATCGAAGAGGCCGTTGGTGCGACGCCAGAGGATCTTCCCGGTATTCTTGTCGAGGCAGAGGAGTTCGTCGGGCTCGGCGGTGGTGAAGATCCTGCTGCCGACGATGATGGGACTGGAGTTGGTCCGCTCGGGGAGCGTGGCCGTCCAGGCGATGTTCTTCTGGTCGTACTGAATCGGCTCGGCGTCGGTGATCCTCATGAGGAAACACATCGCCTGCCAGGCGCTGCTGCTGCACGTGCAGAGCTTGACGAGCAGACTGTTCCAGCCCTTCTTGAACTCGATGTCGAAGTTGGGCGAGTTGCCGTTCCTGAGGGCCACCCGCTGCCGGCTGATCTCGTAGATGTGCCCGAGACCGCTCCCCTGCCGCGGGACGCTGTAGTACGACTTGCCGTTGACCCGGAGCTTCAGCCCGTGGACGTGGTCAACGACGACGTGGGCCTTGCCGTCCTTCTCGGCCCAGAGGTAGGTATGGGCGTAGCCGACCTGGTTTCGCTCGCCGTCCTTCGTCAGGACGGCGACCCAGTCCAGTTCCGTG
>DATKVD010000122.1:0-5969 GCA_035530235.1 Planctomycetota bacterium
GGATCTTCTGCGTCCACCTCCAGGACAACGACGGCAAGGGCGAGGACCAGCACCTCATCCCCGGCGACGGGACCGTCGACTGGCTCGCAGTCATCGACGCCCTCGACCGATACGCCCCCGCGAGCATCCGCAACTTCGAGACCGGCCTCGAGGGCCGCGACGTGGACGAACTCCTCGCGACGCTTGCGGCGCTCCGGAAGGAATGGACGGGCAGGTAGGCGATCGCCGGGTTGCTACTCGAGGTCGATCGTGTAAGCGAACATCTGCTCGCCGTAGGGTTCGGTGTGCGAGACGCACGTGCCTTCCGGGTCGACGACGCCCGACGGGACGCAGCACCGGAGAGGAGTCGGGTGGCAGTTGTCGACGGTGACGATCCAGAGGTGCCCGGCCTTGGCGCGCATGCGGATGTTGGACTCGTGGTAGTTCCAGACGACGTTGCGCCAGTCGGTATCCCCGCGGCCGCCGTTGACGGGGTTGAAGATGATCCGTGCGCCCATCCGCGCCAGCTTCTGCGACAGGTGCGTATCGTCCATCGGCGTGCACGTGGGGTTGGCCCACAGGTCGTTGCAGATGAGTGCACCGACGGTGACGCCCTCGACGTCGAACGTCCGCAGGGGCCGCGCCGTGTAGTCGTTGATCTCGCCCTTCGGCTCGGCGTCGAGCGTCCCGCACAGCACCGTCTTGGCGTGAAAACCGAGGAACGTCCCGTCGGGCGCGTAGAAGCGGCACTCGTTGCAGCACTTCCCGTCCTCGGGCTCGGTGAAACACGTCCCCAGCGCGAGACCGACGGACGCGGAACGGGCCCTCGCGGTGACGCGTTCGAGCGCGGCTGCCACCTCCTTGGCGTCGAAATCGTGCGTATAGCCCGAGAGCGACCCCTCGGGCGTCAGCAGGATATCGGCCTTTTCCTTCCGTGCGAAGTCAATTGCGCGCCCGATCGCCGCTTCGTTCGACGCAACGTCCTCGGTCACCGGGATCTGTGCCCCCGCCACGCGGAGTTTCATGACAGCGCTCCTTGGCGCCCCACAAGGGGGGCGCACTACAACAGCATTGTAGTCCGGGCCCCTTGTGGCCCGGCCGTTTGCTCAGTCCTTCTTCTGCTTCTCCAGCCACGTCATCGCCGCCTTGTGGACGATCTGGTGGCCCCCACGGAAGATCGTCACCCGGGCCTTTACCGAAGTCCGACGGTAGAGAGGGACGTTTCCTCCGTAGCTTGCGTCGGCGATCTTTTCCTTCAGGTTCGGCGGAATCTCGGCCTTCTCGGTCATGTACTGGATGTCCGCGTCGCTGATGCGGTCTTTCACCTCGGCGACGGCGTTGAACGCCCGAAGCGACTGACTGATGGGGACGCTGCCGGTGTGACCGTCGGTGATCCCGGCGTTGATGTCGAGCGGCACGACGTCCTTGGCGTTCCTGAGCCACGTGAGCGGTGAGCGTCGGCGGTATTCCTCGTCGACCCCGGCGCTCGTGCCCGGCGGGCCCCCGCAGCACCGTTCGATCTGACCGGCGTAGCCGAGCTTGCGCGCCGTGCACTCGGCGTGCCACGCCTTGAGGTCCGAGATCCCGACCCACGCCGAGACCCCGGCCCAGGTCTTAGGCGCCCGCCCGGCCATCAGGAGCGCCGCGTGTCCGCCGCCCGACGCGCCGACGAGATAGATGCGACTCTCGTCGATCGTCGCGACCTCCTTCGCATACTTCACCGCACTCAGGATGTCCTTGACCGCCAGTTCCGACCCGCACGCCTCGGGACGGCTGTTGGGGCCGCGGAAGTCCGGGAGGATGACGGCCCACCCCTTCTTCATCGCGTGGTCCACGCAGCCGGTGTGGTAGTCCTGCCGGTAGCCGCCGCTCCACGTGTGCAGCACCACCAGGAGCGGCACGGGTTTCCCGGTCTCGGGCGCCCAGAACCGTGCGGGCTGTTTCGTGTCGTCGGCACTGCTCAGATAGCGTATCTCTCTCAGTTTCATGTCCTCTTCCTGTGCGTTTGCGATGTGTGACGTCGTGACGAGCGCCGCGGCGGCGACGAGCAGTATCCGGAACGGTTTCATGATTTTCCGCCGATCATCGGTTCACGGTCGGGTTTCCAGATGCGGCTTTCGTCGAGGCCGAGACGGTCGGCCATGTCCCAGGCGCTCTCGATGGTCGCGAGACGCTCGATGCGGTGCGCGTCGGAACCGACGGCGAACGTCGCGCCCTCGGCGGCGATGATCGCGAGGTACTCGAAGTATTCCTCGACGTACTGCTCGCCGTAGGCCGGGTTGACGAGGTTGGCGTCGGCGTTGATCTCGACCGCGGTGCCGGTGTCCCTGGCGACCTGTCCGAGTTCACGCGCGTGACTCTCGGGCACCGCTTTCATCGAATCGAACCAAGGCCACTCCTGACGGTCGAACTCGCCCTTGCCGAACCAGTAGGGATGCACCAGAACGTCGACGGCCGGGTCCTCGCACGTCCTCAGGTGGTGCCGGTGCTGGACGTCGACGAGCTTTTTCAGATCGTATTCCTTGAGGTAGGTGGCGTGGATGCCGCCGATGGCGAACTGGAACCCGATGCGCTCGCGGATCTCGTCGGAGTAGACGAAGCCGCCGT
Organism: Planctomycetota bacterium; assembly: GCA_035530235.1. Classification (GTDB taxonomy): domain Bacteria; phylum Planctomycetota; class DG-23; order DATKVD01; family DATKVD01; genus DATKVD01. Next base: position 2,587 of record DATKVD010000122.1, read on the forward strand.
CGCACCCGGTGAAGTTGAGTTCCACGCCGAACCAGACGTCGAGGTCCGTGTCGACTTTCTCCAGGTCCTCGCGGATGGAACTGTGCAGGTCAATCTGGTCGGGACGGTTGAGGTGGTCGGTGATGCCGATGGCGGTGACGCCCAGCCGCTCGCACTCGCGCACGATCGCGGCCACCTCCATCGTCTCGTTCGCGCAGCCGAGATACTTCGTGTGGATGTGAAAGTCGAACGTCGGACAGGTCATGTGTTCCCCTTCAGTCTGTGGACCAGTGCGTCGGCTTCGTCCTGACTCCTGAGTTCGACTACCTCGAGGTGCGAACTCTCGTCGCGGGCCGCGAGCGCCCGGTAATGTTTTCTCACCCCGCGGTGCGTCCGGATGACGTACCACGGGATGCCCTGATGGTGCAGAAACGAATTGCGAAACGACTCGCGGTTCCCGCCGCAGACTTTCTCGCGCGTGACGGCCCGGCGGATGCTGCGCGAGAGCGCCCGGCGCAGCACCGTCCAGAACGGGTAGTTGAGCCAGACGACGTGCGTCACGCGGGGCAGCACGATGTCACGCGACCACCCGTAGTTGCCGTCCATGACCCAGGCTTCGTCGGAGACGGCGTCCCGAAGGAGTTCACGGAATTCGTCCTTCGGGCGCTTCCGCCAGTTCGGCATCCAGAAGAGCGCGTCCATCTCGACGTGCGGAATGCCGAGCGCCTCGGCGATCTCCCGTGCGAGCACGGTCTTGCCCGAGCAGCTCGTTCCCACGACAACGACGCGTTTGAGGTCGTTCTTCATCACGCGAGTTCTGAAATGATGTCCCGTGCCCGGACGACGTATCCGCACCACCCGGCGACGATCTTGAGGGCGGTGACGTGGAGTTCGCGGTTCAGCGACGCCGTCGCGTCGGCCGGGTAGTAGACGCACAGGTCGCGCTCGAACGCGTCGAACGCCGTCGCGAACGGACAGATGTGCGTGAAGACCCCGCAGATGACGACCTGTTTCACGCTCAGGTTCCGGAGCGTCAGTTCGAGGTCGGTCTGGTAGAACCCGCTGTATCGCCGCTTCATGATGACCTTCTCCCCCGGGGCGGCTTCGAGCCCGGAAGCGAGTTCGACGTCGTCGGTGCCTTCGAGAATGGGCGTCGGCCACCAGTCGGCCATGCGTTTCCCGCGGTCGTGCTCGACGGAATGGTGTCCCTGACAGGTCCAGAGGACGGGACGCTCCGCCATTCGGAAGGCGTCGACGAGTTCCGCGACGCGCGGGAGGACCGCCCGGGCGTTGGGCGTGGCAAGCGGGCCGTCGTCGACGAACGGCCGGGTCATATCGACCACGACGAGCGCGACCGCGTCACGCTCGACCGCCTCCACCTCGCGCCAGCGGTAAGGGGCGATTTCCGCCATCCACTTCGCGCACTCGGCGTCCAGCGTCTCCGGCGTCACGTAGGTCTCGGAGAAGTCCTTCGGTCCGGGCATGACTGTCCTCTCATTCCGGGTCTTTCATCCGCTGCGTGAGGATGCGGTCGAGCGCCGAGGCGAAGCGTCGGCGGTGGACCTCGGTGACGGGCGGCGGGCCTCCCCGGACGATCTCCCGGGAGCGCAGGTCCTGCATCAGGTTGCGCGACGCCAACTGCTCGCCGACGGTGTCCTCGGTGTAGAGACGTCCTCGCGGGTCGATACCCACGGCGCCGCGTTCGACGATCTGTGCAGCGAGCGGCACATCCGCGGTGATCACCACGTCACCGGGCTCGACGTGCGCGGCGATATGCGCGTCGGCCGCGTCCACGCCCCCCGGCACCAGCACCAGCTCGACCAGCCCGGACGCGGGCACGCGCATCGAGCCGTTGGCGACCAGCTTCACCGGGACCTCCAGCCGCTCGGACGCCCGGAACACGATCTCCTTGATTTCTCCCGGACACGCGTCGGCGTCCACCCAGATGGTCATGCGGACCTCTCCCCGATGCGCTTCAGCCACGCCGCTTCATCGCGCGCGAAGAGTCCTTCATCGTCGCCTTCGATGCGGACGGTCTTCGCGGCGTCGTCCCACGTGAGGGTCGTCAGCGTGAATTCGCCGCGCTCGTAAGCATACGTCGTCCCGTCGTCGCGGTAAAGCCCGAATGTGGCGTCGGCGCCCTCGTAGACCCGGAGTTCGATCCGCGTCTGCTTTTCGCCCGTGTGCTGGACGACTTCGCCGTGGGGGACGATGGACCCGGCGCGGACGAACAGCGGCAGTGTGTCGACGGGCGCCTTCGCGACGATGGTTCGCCCGCCCGCGTGCCGCTCGTCCGTCCAGTAGTCATACCAGTCGGCGCCTGCGGGGAGATAGACCTCGCGTTCGGTTGCTCCTTGCGTCACCACCGGTGCCACCAGAAACGCCGGGCCGAACATGTATTCGTCGGCGATGTCGCGGACGTTCTCGTCCTCGGGAAAATCCATGAACAGCGCCCGCATGAAGGGCGCGCCCGTCCGGTGCGTCCGCCAGGCCAGGGAGTAGATGTAGGGCAGGAGTCGGTAGCGGAGCTTCAGGTATTTGACGAGCACGCGCTCGGCGTCGGGGCCGTACGACCACACCTCGTTCTCCGGGCGGGTCCCGTGGGCACGGAACGTGGGACAGAACGCCCCGAACTGGAACCACCTGATGTAGAGTTCGACGTAATCGGGGTGACGCGCGAGGAAGTCCGCCGCCGTGCGGGACTCGTCCCCGGGCAGCGCCTGCCACCCCCCGATGTCCGAGGACCACCACGCGAAACCGGACGCGCAGAAGTTGAGTCCCGCGGGGATCTGCCTGCGAAACACGTCCCACGTCGGGTGGATGTCGGACGACCAGAAGGTGGTGCCGTGTTTCTGCGCCCCGTGATACGCCGAGCGCGAGAGGATGAGACAGCGCTCGCCGAGGTCCCGGCGGTGTCCCTCGTAGACCGCGCGAGTGTGCGTGAGCGGGTAGACGTTGTGGACGCGCGCGCCGGTGCCCGCGTGCAGGTAATGCTCGTGCGGACACACGTCCGGCTCGTCCTCGTCCAGCCACCAGCTCGAGAATCCCTTCGCCGCGTAGCTCTCGCGGATGGTGTTCCAGAACCACTCGGCCGCATCGGGGTGGGTCGTGTCGATGAGCGCCCCGCGCCGGTCCTCGGGCGTGCCGTAAAGGGTCGTCCCGTCGGCGGTCTTCATGAACCACCCGTTCGCTTCGAGCGTCGCGTAGTGCCGCGATTCCTTCATGAACCGCGGCCAGCACGAAATCATCACGTGGTAGCCCATCGCGGCGAGCTCGCGGTTCATGTCGGCCGCGTCGGGCCAGAACGCCTCGTCGAGGTCGAGGTCGCCCAAGACCTTCCAGTGGAACCAGTCGACGACGAGGACGTCGCAGGGGCAGCCCTTCTCACGATAGGCGCGGGCGAC
>DATKVD010000123.1:0-3334 GCA_035530235.1 Planctomycetota bacterium
CGACGAGGGGGCCTTTCTCATGACGAAGGGCGTCGGCGACTACAAGCTCCGGCGGTACGGCGACGCGTTCATGGCGGCGATCGGCGGGATGGACCCCGAGGCCGCGGCGGAACATGTTGGGGAGGGCTAGGTCCAATGCCAGGGACTTTAGCCCGCACGGCGTCGCCTCCTCTTGAGCGGATAGGATGACATCTTGATCTTCACGGCCCGGGGGAAGCTTCTCCCGGGGCGTTTCGGGACCAGCACCCGCGCGATGGCCATCAGCATCCGCTCATGCCGTGCGGCCAGGCGCGCCATCGGCAGCCTCATCATCTCGTAGGTCGCCTCCCGGATGCGTTCCAGGGCCGAGGTGAAGCTCACCCGCCGCGCGTCCAGCTCCTTCGGCCGCGCGGCCCGGTCGGGTCGACGACGTTGTCCGGACGACGCGGCCTCGTGCATCGTCTTTCGGACCGCGTTGTACGCTATGAGCATCCCCCACAGCTCCTGAACGACGCGGTCGGGCGTCTTGCTCCTGAAAACGAGGGGGCGGTTCACCGTGGCACAATCACACAGATGCGTCTTCATCTCGTCGATGACGGTTTCCTCTTCCCACCGGTCATGATAGAGATCCGCGAGTTCGTCGTGCGTGAAGCCCGACTCGGGCATGAGGTCGGTGAGTAGCCGGATGTCTTCGGCCGCCCCTTCCGGCCGGTAGGTGATCATGCGAAGCGTCCACCTCTTCGGCATGTCGGGGCGGCGCCTGCGGTGATAGCTCCTGACCGTCACCTCGACGATCTCGTCGCCGGGGCCGAGCTCCCGCAGCACCTTCGGTCTGGCGTGCGCGCCGATCCGGGCGAGGAAGCTCGCCTCGCGCACGTGTATACCCCAGAGGGCGTCGAGCGCAGACAGGCCCGAATCCACGAGAACGAGCGTTCCGGGCGCGATCTCGGAGACGATGTCGCGCACGAGGTCGATCTCGGCGGTGCGGTATCGCGACCAGCGGGCGGCCTTGACGATCCTCGTGCCCGTGTCGAGGAGCGCGGCGATCCTGAGCTGAGGGTAGGCGGCCCGTCCCCGGCTCGACCCCGGGCGGCCGAAACGGCGCGAGTTCTTCGGGGTGTCCGGAGTCTTCATCGTAGACCCGTCGATGGACTGCACGCGCAGGCCGCGGACGACGAGGCCGTCGGTCCCGGCGAGCCACTCGCCCGCGGAGCGCTCGAAGAGCACCTTCATCGGCTCGACGCCGACCCTGTCCCGCGCCTTCGTCACCGCGCGCGAGCACGGCGGCCCGTCCGCCAACCAGTGCTCCCGCGTCCACCACGTGTCGTCGAGCTTCTCGAGCAGGTTCACGTAGGACATCCTCCGGTAGAGCCCCATCAGAATCACCAGCCATACCGTGAGCGGCGCCGGGAGAAGTCGCTCTCGGACGGACTCCCGTCCCGCCTCCTTGAGGACCCCTTCGACCCAGTCCTGCCTGAGCTCCTTCGCCAGCGACTCGACCGTGAAGCTCGCCCCGCGCTTCTCAAGAACCGACACCACACCGTCGATAGCACACATGACAGACCCCTCCTTCGTGCCGGATTGTCTTGGCGGACAATCTATGTATCGGCACTTGAACGGGGTCTGTCTTCACGTATCCTAACGCTGCTTTGTCAAATCCGCACCGTTGCGAGACGCGGATAGCCCTGTTCTCTCGCACATATGACGCCCAGCATGTCCATCAAAACCTCCCTGTGTTTCTTGAACCGCAGCCATGCCACAAGGGTAAGCTCAAGAAGCGAGCGGATCACGCGCACTCCCTCCCGGAAACTGGCGACCCCCTTTTTTCGACCAGCCCCGCGAAGCTCCCCTTCATCCGGTGGTACATCACGAGCGTGTGCGCCAGAAACACCAGCGCCCAGTGCCGCGCGTACCCGTCCTCGTACCTCACCTGCGCCTTCGCGAGCCCGAGCTCGCCCTTCCCGTCGCCGTAGAAGACCTCGACCCAGTTCCTGAGGGCGTAGGCGCGCGCGACGTCCGCGTTCGACAGCCGAGTGTCCGTGAGCAGAAACTCGACGTGATCGGGGTCGAGCCGATCCAGATCGGACGCGACGATCACAAGACGCCTCTTCCCTTTCCCCAGGCCCTTCACCTTGATCTCCATACCTACAACGTACCGCACGTCCTCCGCCCCGTCCGCCCGCTTCACGGTGATCCGCTCGAAGTCCTCGTTCTTCAAGAGGGCGAGCACCTCTTTCACGGAGTGCTCCGGCTTCTCACCCGACCGCGGGTCGTCCGGCAGTCTCACGAAAACCGTGCGGTTTGACCTTACCGCGACAACATACTCTATACCCTCAGCCTCGAGGCCCTTCACGTACCTCGGACTCGAGCCGTACCACGCGTCGGAGAGGGCGCGCCTCATCCACGGGCACATCCGTTTCGCCTCGCGTATCTGGCCGAGGGCGATGTCGATCTTGTCCCGCCGCATCTTCTCGGTGACGGACCGCGCCTCCTTGCCCTCCGACCGCAGCTGCTCCTGCCGTTCCTCGAAGACCTTAAGCGCGGCCTTCGTCCAGAAGAGTTCGCTCGTCACGGGAAAGTGCTTCCGCTCGTCGACGTAGTGCGTCGAGACGAAAACGATCCCGTCGTCAACCTTGCCGACGTTTCCGATGTACTGGCGGGATACGCCGTCGGACCCACGCGGCCCCTTCGTCGGTTTCCTGCGCTGGCCGGTGTCGTCCTGGATGAACCAGCCGGTGGCCTTGAACTTCGTCTGGCGACTTCGCTGGAGGAGCGCGACTCTGTGCCGGTTGAGTTCGTCGGGGTCCCACGGCGCCTGCGTCAGGAAGTGATGCAGCGACTGGTTGTTCACTCCGACGATGCGATCCGCCATCGCGGTCATGGTCTTGTTGGATCCGCTCATGAGGAGCCCGACCACGTACTGCCGCGCGCGGCGGCGTTCGACGTCGTTCTTGAAGAGGTCGTCGAAGTGGGCCAGGAACGTCTCGATGAGCCCGGGCAGCCGGTCTGTCAGAAATTCCATGGGGGTGCCTCCATCTCCCCCCATGTTTCCTGACATGTTTATCGGCACGTCACGCTTGCGCATTGAGACATTCTCATGCATTATGCTGACAGCTTTGACAAAGCAGCGCTAGCCTTCTCAGTGGGTGGCTTTCTTGGGCCATTCGGCGGAGCTTTCTGCGTTGCACGTATGCTCGTGAGGAGAAGGACCACAAGAGCCCTGCCTCTCTTGGTGGCTTTGATGACCTTCGTCATGTGGGTCCGCGTGCTAGCCGGAGACGAGTGGAGTGGAACGTACATGACGCGCGCCGTGGATCTCGCCACGTTCCCTGGCGGCGCGCTGGGACTCCTATGG
>DATKVD010000124.1:0-3585 GCA_035530235.1 Planctomycetota bacterium
CACGAGGACTTCGAGGGGCGCAAAGACCTCGGGGTGGACGGTCATGGCGTCGGCGAGGGCTTCCCCGCGTCCGGCGGCTTCGGCCAGTTCGAGAAAGGCGCGTCCCAGGCGTCCCCGGGCGCTCCCGGAGGCGAGCCGGAGCGCCCGCACGAGCGGCACGCCCGATTCGAGCATCACCGACAGGCTGTGATAGAGTTCCGCACGTCTGCTCGACATGACGCCCCTTTCCGCAAGCTCGCCCGCGTCTCCACGTCCCCCTTCCCCTCGGGGAGGAGGTCTCCCGACGTCCACCAGAGTATACACAGTTGCCCCGCGGAAGTCACATGCGTACTGCGGGGGCGGGAAAGTCGGAAGACGGGTGCCGGCCGTCCGGCCGCCCCTGCGCTGCGAGCCCCATGACGCCGCCGCAGGCCCGCCCCCGTTCGGGGTCTCCGGGGCGTTGCGGCAGCATCGCCGTATCCCCGCCGACCACGCCCAACCGCCGGTGGTCGCCGGTGGCCCCACGCACGTCGACACGCGATTTTTCCAGGAACCCGCTTGACACCCGTCCGGGGCGTGGTTTAATTAAGAATAATTACTATTACCTGAAAGGACAGGCCGTGCCCGGTGAAGCGCCCCTGAGGATGACGCGGCAGCGACGGGTGATCCTCGACGAGTTGAGGAAGGTCCGGTCGCACCCGACGGCGGACGAGGTCTACGCCCGGGTGCGCCGACGGCTGCCCCACGTCAGTCTGGGGACCGTCTACCGGAACCTGGAGGTCCTCTCGACGTGCGGGGTGATCCGGAAGCTGGTGCTGGCCGGCCGACGGAAACGCTTCGACGGCACCCCCGATGAGCACTGCCACGTGCGGTGTCTCTGCTGCGGACGTGTCGACGACGTCCCGGGCGGGACGTCGCCGGCGGCGGCCGGCAGGATTCAGAGGACCCTGGGCTACGAGATCGTCGGGTGTCGCGTGGAATTTATGGGCTACTGCCCGGCGTGCCGGCAGAAGCGCCGTGTCCGTGGGACGGGCGCAAGGCCTTCCCGTAGAACGAGATAAACGGCGAGAGCCCCGGGGCACCGGATGCGGGGGGAGAGGCACCCGGACGAATCGTTGGACTATTCACCAAGCATGTGGTAATGTGTGGTCGAGGCACCCCTCCGGACCCGACTCGCCCATCACGGGGGCACTGAGAACCAGGACACACAGACGTTATATCGGAACCTTTTCTGAAGGAGCCTTAAGTCACAAGGAGGCCGGACATGGCGGACAAGAAAAGGCCGAAGAAGCCGAAGAAGCTGACGACGACGACCAGAACACGATGACGGCAGGCCCCCACGGACCGGCGCTGATGCAGGACGTTCGAGTGCACGGCTGACATGGGCAGCGTGGACAAGGTCTGTGTTGAGTTGCGCGGGCGTTGTTGGAAGTGTCAACCCGGCGCGAAGGAAACCGAAACCCGATAGGAGAGAACACATGAACGGCGAAGGCAAGTGCCCGGTGACCGGCAGGACTCACGTACACGCAGCCGGCAAAGGCACATCGAACCGAGACTGGTGGCCGAACCAGTTGAACCTCAGAGTACTCCACCAGCACGCCGCCCTGGGCAATCCGATGGGCGAGGATTTCAACTACGCCGAGGAGTTCAAGAAGCTCGACCTGAAGGCCGTGAAGAAGGACCTCTACGCGCTGATGACCGACTCGCAGGACTGGTGGCCGGCCGATTGGGGTCACTACGGGCCGCTCTTCATCCGGATGGCGTGGCACAGCGCCGGCACCTACCGCATGGGCGACGGCCGCGGCGGCGCAGGCCACGGTAACCAGCGTCTTGCACCTCTCAACAGCTGGCCGGACAACGTGGGCCTCGACAAGGCGCGCCGGCTGCTCTGGCCGATCAAGCAGAAATACGGCCGCAGGATCTCCTGGGCCGACCTCATGATCCTCGCCGGCAACTGCGCGCTTGACTCCATGGGATTCAAGACCTTCGGCTTCGGTGGCGGGCGCGTCGACGTCTGGGAGCCGGAAGAGGACATCTACTGGGGGACCGAGAGCGAGTGGTTAGGCGACAAGCGCTACTCCGGCGACCGGGAACTCGAGAACCCTCTCGCCGCCGTGCAGATGGGCCTGATCTACGTGAACCCGGAAGGGCCAAACGGTAATCCGGATCCGGTGGCATCCGGCCGCGACGTTCGAGAGACCTTCGCGCGCATGGCCATGAACGACGAAGAGACTGTCGCGCTCGTTGCCGGCGGGCACACGTTCGGCAAGTGTCATGGCGCAGGCAGTCCGAAGCATGTCGGTCCGGAACCTGAGGCCGCTCCTATCGAGGAGCAGGGCCTGGGATGGAAGAGCAGCTTCCGCAGCGGCAAAGGCGGCGATGCGATCGGCAGCGGCATCGAGGGCGCCTGGAAGCCGAACCCGACCAAATGGGACTCGGGCTATCTGAACATCCTCTTCAAATACGAGTGGGAGTTGGTCAAGAGCCCTGCCGGCGCGCATCAGTGGCTGGCCAAGGACGTGGACGAGGAGGACATGGTGGTGGACGCGCACGACCCCTCGAAGAAGCACCGGCCGATGATGACCACGGCGGACCTCTCCCTTCGCTTCGACCCGATCTACGAGCCGATCGCGCGGCGCTACCAGCAGAACCCCAAGGAATTCGCGGATGCCTTCGCACGTGCGTGGTTCAAGCTGACCCACCGCGACATGGGCCCGCGCGCACGCTACCTCGGTCCGGAGGTCCCGGCCGAAGACCTGATCTGGCAGGACCCGGTGCCCGCGGTCGACCACAAGTTGATTGGCGCGAAGGACATCGCCGCGCTGAAGGGCAAGATCCTGGCTTCCGGCCTGTCGGTCTCGCAACTGGTTTCGACCGCCTGGGCGTCGGCGTCCACGTTCCGCGGCTCGGACAAGCGCGGCGGTGCGAATGGCGCCCGCATTCGCCTGGCGCCGCAGAAGGACTGGGCCGTCAACGAGCCTGCCAAACTGGCGAAGGTCCTCAAGGCCCTGGCAGGCATCCAGAAGGCGTTCAACAAGACGGCGAAAGGAGGCAAGAAAGTCTCGCTGGCTGACCTGATCGTTCTATCCGGTTGCGCCGGCCTCGAGCAGGCCGCGAAAAATGCCGGTCACAAGGTGACGGTTCCGTTCACGCCGGGGCGCATGGATGCCTCGCAGGTGCAGACCGATGCGGCCTCCTTCGCCGTGCTCGAGCCGGTCGCGGACGGGTTCCGCAACTACCTCAAGACCGAGTTCTCCGTGTCGGCCGAGGAACTGCTGGTAGATCGAGCGCAGTTGCTGACGCTGACGGCGCCTGAGATGACCGTTCTCATCGGCGGCCTGCGAGTCCTGAATACCAATTTCGGCCAGACGCAACACGGCGTCTTCACCAAGCGCCCCGGAACGCTGACGAACGACTTCTTCGTGAACCTGCTCGACATGCGCACGGCGTGGAAGCCGACCTCGGAAGCGGGCGACGTGTTCGAGGGTCGCGACCGCGCAACGGGCAAACTCAAATGGACCGGCACCCGTGTCGACCTCATCTTCGGTTCGAACTCCCAACTTCGGGCTGTCGCGGAAGTCTACGGATCTGCGGACTCGCAGCAGA
>DATKVD010000125.1:0-17161 GCA_035530235.1 Planctomycetota bacterium
GGACCGGGTGACAGTGTGAAGCGGGCACGACAGATCATGCAGGACTTCAACATCAGCGGTGTCCCCATCGTCGATGACGCGGTGCTCGTCGGCATCCTGACCAAGCGTGACCTGACGTTCCATCCGTCCGAGACCGGCAAGATCGCCGAGCTGATGACGCGGGAGCATCTCGTCACGGCGGCGGCCAATACCACACTGGACGAAGCCAAGAAGATCATGCACACCAACAAGGTGGAGAAGCTTCCCCTGGTGGACGACGGGTTCCACCTGCACGGGCTCATCACGAAGCGGGACATCGACAAGCTGGAGCAATTCCCCAACGCCTGTCGTGACGAGAGGGGCAGGCTGCGCGTGGGTGCGGCGGTGGGCGTGAACGATCACGAACGGGTGCAGGCACTCATCAACCAGGACGTGGACGTGATCGTGGTCGACACGGCTCACGGGCACAGCACGGGTGTGATTGACACCGTGAAGTCGATCAAGAAGAAGCACGAGATAGCGGTGGTGGCGGGCAACGTGGCGACCGCCGAGGGGACGCGCGACCTCATCAAGGCCGGGGCGGACGCGGTCAAGGTGGGCATCGGTCCGGGGGCCATCTGCACCACGCGGGTCATCAGTGGTGTCGGTGTCCCGCAGATCACCGCCATCTTCGACTGTGTCGCGGAAGCGGCGAAGACCGACACCCCGGTCATCGCCGACGGCGGCATCACCCATTCCGGTGACGTCACCAAGGCGATTGCAGCCGGGGCCAGTGCGGTCATGATCGGCAGTCTCTTCGCCGGTCTGGACGAGAGTCCGGGAGAGGTCATCATCTACAAGGGCCGCTCGTTCAAGCACTTCCGCGGCATGGGGTCTCTGGGGGCGATGGTGGTCGGGAGTGCCGAGCGCTACCGGCAGGACAGGACCCAGTCCCGTGCGAAGCTGGTCAGTGAAGGCGTGGAGGCGCGGGTGCCGTATCACGGCCCGCTTTCGGAGTTCGTCTATCAGCTCGTGGGCGGCCTGCGGGCAGGCATGGGATACGTCGGCGCGAACACCATCCAGGAACTCCGCACCAGGAGCCGGTTCATCCGCATCTCCCCGGCGAGTCTCGCCGAGAGTCACCCACACGACGTCTTCATCACGCGTGAGGCCCCCAACTACAGACTGCCGGTCCGGGACCTCGCGGACTGATCCAGCAACGCCCCGGACAGCCGTCGGCGCCGGGGCTTTCGTTTTTTCGTCGCAGGCGAAAGGGAGCGGCTTGTCTCAGACGAAGCACGAGACCGTGGTGGTGCTGGACTTCGGGGCTCAGTACAGCCAGCTCATCGCACGACGCGTGCGCGAGAACCACGTCTTCTGCACCATCCTCCCCTACAACGTCGCACTCGACCGGCTCGAGAAGACCGCACCGAAAGGGATCATCCTTTCGGGGGGACCCGCCAGTGTCTACGCCCCGGGCGCCCCACGCATCGACGCAGGCGTTCTCCGGATGGGCGTTCCCGTCCTCGGCATCTGCTACGGGATGCAGCTCGGCTGCGAGCTTCTGGGCGGCAGGGTGCGGGCGGCCGCCGGACGGGAGTACGGCCGGACGACCGGAAAGGTGGTCGACCACGACGAGCTTTTCGCCGGACTCCCGGACGAGCTTCAGCTCTGGATGAGCCACGGCGACAGCGTGACCGAACTCAGTGACGACTTCATGCCGCTCGTCTCGACGGCCAGCACGCGCTACGCCGCCGTCAAGCACCGCTCCGCCCCTTTCTACGGCGTGCAGTTCCACCCGGAGGTCACGCATACGCCCGAGGGGCCGGCGATGCTCAGGAACTTCCTGGTGCACGTGTGCGGGTGCCGGTGCGACTGGACGATGGCGAATTTCGTCACGGAGACGACCGAGGCGGTCCGTGCACGTGTGGGCTCGGACAACGTGGTGCTGGGACTCTCGGGCGGCGTGGACAGCACCGTCGTCGCCGCACTCCTCAGCCGGGCCATCGGCGACCAGCTTCACTGCATCTTCGTCGACAACGGTCTTTTGCGCAAGGACGAGGCGGAACGGGTCAAGGGGAGATTCAAGCAGGCACTGGCGCTCAACCTGCACACGGTGGACGCGGCGGACCTTTTTCTTGAGGAACTCGCGGGCGTCACCGATCCCGAGGAGAAGCGCCGCATCATCGGACACACCTTCGTCGACGTGTTCAGGGAGGAGGCCCGGAAGATCCACGGGGCGAGGTTCCTGGCCCAGGGGACGCTCTATCCCGACGTGATCGAGAGCGTCTCGGCCAGGGGCGGGCCGAGTGCGACCATCAAGACCCACCACAACGTCGGGGGTCTCCCCGCCGAACTCGGGTTTGAGCTGCTGGAGCCCGTCAAGGAACTCTTCAAGGACGAGGTCCGTCAGATCGGGCTGGAGCTTGGACTTCCGGAGTGGGCGGTCTGGCGGCATCCTTTCCCGGGACCGGGACTGGCCGTCCGCATCATCGGACCCGTCACCCGGGAGTCACTGGACGTCCTGCGTGAGGCCGATTCCATCGTCATCGAGGAGATGCACCGGTCCGGATGGTACCGCCGGGTCTGGCAGGCCTTCGCCGTGCTGCTTCCCGTCCGCACGGTCGGCGTCATGGGCGACGAGCGGACCTACGAGAACGTCATTGCACTGCGGGTCGTCCAGTCGGACGACGCCATGACCGCCGACTGGGTGCACCTCCCCTACGACTTCCTGGGTCACATCTCAAACCGCATCATCAACGAGGTGAAAGGCGTCAACCGGGTGGTCTACGACGTCTCCTCCAAACCCCCGTCGACGATCGAGTGGGAGTAGGGTCGGCCTCGGGGCCCCGTCCGGACCCGTCTCACCGGGAGTCGTGACGGTAAACGGCGGGGATGTCTTCGGTGTTGGGGACGGTGAAGACGCGCGGCGGCAGGGACACGCCGGTGCGTCGGTCCTTGAGGGTGAGTTCGAGCAGGAACACGTCCTGTCGGAAGAGACGGATGCGTGCGAACGTGGGGACCGAGCGGGCCGCCGTCGCCTTCGGGTCGAACCGCATCTCCGCGATCATGTCGGTCGCCCCGTCCGGACGGTGGGTCTCGATCCGCGTGATGACCATCAGCTCCGGATCCACGGTGACCCGCTTCGCCCGGTAGTAACCGCTCCGGTTGCTCACCCATTCGTCGATGAGGTAGAACCCGGGGTGACGGCTGAGGATGAGCTGGCGGCGCGGCGGGTCGTCGGTGAGCCGGCCCACGCCGAGCGCGAGGACGATGTCGCTCGGACTCAACAGCACCGTCGGGTCGAAGCGTTCGTCGAGCAGTCGCGTCGGACCCAGGTGGATCTCGTCGTGCTCCTTGAAGCGCGTGTGGACGAACCACGTCTCACCGTCGGACCCGATGTCGAAGGGGGGATAGTCCAGGAGATCATGTCGGCCGCGGATGCGCAGCCGGTCGGGGTAGGCCGCGGCAAGGCTCCCCTCGCACTTCTCGGCCTTCTTCATCCCGGGCGTCTTCGCCGTGACCGAGAGCGTCGCACGCACCGTCCTGGTGAGGTCGGCGTGGGTGTTGAGGATCGACAGGACCTCTTCCTTCTGACGGGTCGGCACGACGAGGTCGCGCTTCGGCGGCCGGGGACACCCGGTCAGGACGAGTGTCAGCACGACCGCGAGGATCCGCGGCACCGGCCGGGCGGCATCGATGACGCTTCCGTGTTCCGCGTGACCGCCTTTGACGACACTGCGCGTCACTGACCCCTCCTGCGTGCGTTCACAGCTGGACGTTCAGGATCTTCCCGACCTCCTCGGTGACCTGCAGGATCTTCTCCTCGTCGAGCCGGGGGTTGAAGACCTCGAACGAGGTCTTTTCACGGCGGAGTTCGAGCACGAGGGACTCGACGTCGCCCGTGCGCTTCACGTCGACGAACCTGAGGACCTTGCGTCGCATGAGAACCAGCGCCAGGATGTAGCGGAAGTTGGCCTTGAGTTCGTCCGTGGCGCCTTCCAGACGACGGAAGAAATCGAGCAGCACGTCGTCGTCGACCAGCAGCTTCTTCTTCTCCTGGCGGGGCGGGACACGGGTCTGCCAGAAGCTGAACATCTCGGACGTCTCGCCGCGCCAGCACTCGGTGCAGAAGTCCAGCCGCTGGAACTCGGTTACCCTGTCGTAGAGTGCGGAGAAGTAGTCTTCCTCCTGTGCAAACTCCTTTCCGCAGGAGCTGCACTTGGGTTCGCCGCGGGCGATCTGCCAGTCGTTGGGCACGTCACATCCTCATTCAGGGCAAGGGGTTACGTCGCTTCGAAGAACCGACAGGTGGTGCCGTCCGGACCGATTTTCACCGTGACCTTCCGTGCACATTTCGGACACCACCCGACGTAGGCTGTTCCCTTGCGGTTCCGGTAGATGCGCTGGTAAACCCGGCAGCATCGGAAGTAGACCGAGATGAACGGACGTGGCTGCCGCCCTTCACCCCGCGAGGACCCGTCGGTCACGAGTTGATCTTCGCCTCGACCTTGGCCACGATCTCCCGGGCGGTGCGCCCCCCTTCCTCGGCAAGGGCTTCCACCTCGGCCCGGGTTCGACTCACCAGCTGCCCGTCTTTCAGGTACGCCAGGTTGATGTCGACGTTCATCCTGGCGCCGCGCATCGCCGCTTCCGCCAGGATCGCCGAGACCCCGACGTCCGAAATGAGGTTCGGGTTCGCGATGTCGACCAGCCTGGCGAGTTCGCCGATCACCTGCCCGCACGCACGGACGGTCTTGAGCGGCACGTCCATCGCGACGACGAGCGCCTCCTGAACCTTCGCCGAACGTGCCGTCTTCTCTTCCGGGGTGTCTTTCGGCATCCCGTAGGCCGCGGACACGACCCCGTAGGCCTCGACATCCTCATCGGTGAGCGCGAGGAGTCTCTCACGGAGTGCGGCCAACCGGGCAAGGATCTCCTTCACCTGCGGCTCCACCTCGCGGAACTTCTTCTTTCCCACGGTGAAGTTGGCGGCCATGCTGCCCATGGTGGAGGCAAGTGCCGCGGCGAAGGCGCTCACGCTGCCGCCCCCGGGTGCGGGGATACCCGCCGCGGCGTCCTCGAGATACCTGGCGATCGAGCCGTCACAATACACGGGGTCACCTCCTCCGGAGAAGCCCCATTCTTCGTGAGACCGTAGCACGATTACGGCGTGGATGTCATTCTGAGCCCCGATGAGTCGGGACGAAGAATCTGGCCACTTGGGAAGAAAGAGCTTCGAACCAGCCGAAGCGCCCCGATCCTCCGGTGCCAGATCCTTCGACTCGGGCGTCGCCCTCGCTCAGGATGACACTAATGCGGATCCTTCGCGCTGTAACGGGGCTGCACTCTCTTCCTCGCCGGGTCATTTCACAATCCGTGGTTTCGGTCTGACGCCTTCAACGATCTTCTCGTCCGGGGTGGTTACGGCAATCACGGTGTTGGCGAAATACTTCCGGGCGACCGCCTTGACGTCCCTGGCGGTGACTGTTCTCACGCGCTTCAGGAACTGCGCCTCGTAGTCGTATCCCAGTCCATAGACCTCGCCGAGAGCGGCGTCCGAGGCCTGGGAACTGTTGGTCTGGCTCCGCAGTTCCTCGCTGGTCACGATCAGCTTCTTGGCCAGTTCGACCTCCTGGTCACTGGGGCCGGTGAGGACCATTCGTGTGAGGTTTCTGAGGATGGTCTCGGCGACCTCCCTGGCCTTCGCGGGCTGACAGCGTGCGTAGGCGGCGAAGAACCCCGGCTCCACGCCGGGGACGTTGAAGGCGTGCACCTCGTAGACCAGTTTCCTGCCGCGGAGTTCACTGTGCAGCCAGCCCCCCGGGTAGCCGTAGCCGCTGAGGACGGCGTCCAGGACGGCGATGACCGCACGGTCTTCGACGTCCGTCATTCGGAGCCCCGGAACACCGACGTAGACGACGGCTCCTTCCTTCTGGTTGACCTTGACGGCGGTCCTGGGCTCGGTGAGCGGCGGCTCGAGGGCCGGTCGCGGCGGCGTGAATTCGCCCTTGCCCTCGAAAGCGGCGAAGTGCTTCCGTGCGAGGGCCTCGGCGGCGTCGAGGTCCACGTCCCCGAAGACCGCGAGCGTCGTGTTGCCGGGGTGCACGTAGCGCTTGTGGAAGTCGACGAGGTCTTCCCGCTTCATCGACGACACCGCCGGGACCGTTCCGAGGGGAATCATCCCGTACGGACTCCTGACGTACAGGTTCTCGCGGAAGAAGCGCTCGGCTTCGGTCATCGGGTTGTCTTCACTCCGCTTGATGAAGAAGAGCCGACGCTCCTGGATTTTCCTGAACTCATCCGCCGGGAAGGTGGGGTTGAGGATGACGTCGGCGAAGACGTCCATGGCGGGGGCGAGGTCCTTCTTCAGGACGTCCGCACGGACGTAGAAGGTGTTGTTGCCCGAGCCCGACGTGAGGGTGCCCCCCATCGCGTCGAAGGCCTTGGCGATGGTCTCGGCCGATCTCGACGTCGTCCCCCGTCTCAGCATGACGGCCGTGACGGAGGACAGGCCGTTCGTTTCCGGGGTTTCCGCACGCACCCCGCCGGCGAAGAACGCCTGCATCGACACGACGGGCGAAGCGGTGTTCCGTTTGAGAAGCAGCGTCACGCCGTTGGGGAAGACGACCTTCTTCACCGCCGTGGCTTCGACGGCCGAGGTCTGCTGTGCGGAAGCCGCCGGCGCCCCCTTCGGGATGAGTGCCGTCACGCACAGCTTCTCCGGTCTGAAATACCTGCGGGCCACCTCACGTACCTGTTCGGACGTCACCTTCTGGATGTTGTCGGTGTAGTGCCGGCCGAAGTCGGGGTCGAAGGTGGAGAGGTAGTTGAAGGCGAGGTCGTCCGCCTGGTCGGAGACGGTCTGCTGACCGAACGCATGGTCGCTGATCTTCTGCACCTTGGCCCGCTGCAGTTCCTCCTGGGAGACCAGTTCCTCCTTCAGACGGTACAGCTCCTCCACGATGGCCTTCCTGGCGGCGTCCAGCTTTTCGGTCTCGAGTTGTGCGTAGACGGCGAAGTAGCCGGCCCCGTAGCTGGGTGTCACGCTCCAGGTGGTGACGGCGTGCACGAGCTGCTTCTTCTCACGCAGTTCCTGGACCAGCCGCGAACTCTGCCCGTTGGAGAGGATGTAGCTCATCACGTCCAGGGGGTAGAGATCGGGATGGGTGAGGCTGACGGTGCGGAAATCGATGCGGAGTCGCGTGCCCTGGACGGCCTCCTTTTCGCGGATGACCGTTCTGGGTGCGACCTGCTCGGGTTCGTCGGGCAGCGTGACGACGGGAACGGGCCGCTGCTCCCGCTTCGAGAACGCCTTCTCGATGTGGGCTTTGACCTTCGCGGCGTCGAAGTCCCCCACCGCGACGACGATCATATTGTTCGGGACGTACTGCTGGCTGTAATAATCGACGACGTCCTGTCGCTGGACGCTGTTGAGGACGTTCTTGTAGCCGATGACGGGGTGTCGTGACGGGTGCACCTTGAAGATGTTCTGCATGGCGAGTTCGTGAATGAGCCGGTCGGGGTTGTCGAGGGACCGTTCGAGTTCACGGTTGATGACGCCCATTTCCCGGGTGAACTCGGGCCAGCTGATGGCGGCCCCGAGCATGTACTCACTCAGGATGTCGATGGCGGTGAAGACGTTCTCTCCCGTGGTGTCGATGTGGTAGCGGGTCCAGTGGAGTGAGGTGGCGGCGTTGGCGTTTCCGCCGAGTTCGTCGGTGAGTTTCTCGTACTGGGATTCGGTCCGCCATTTCGTGGTGCCTCCGGACACCAGGTGTTCGAGCACGTGGGAGATGCCCGCGCCGAGGTATTTCCCCTCCAGCATGCTGCCGGTGCGCACGAGGACCCGCACGGTGCACACCGCCGACGCGTGGTTCTCGCGGACGATGACCGTCAGTCCGTTGGGCATCACCGTGACCGGTGTCGCGGCGTCCTCATCCGCACGAAGCCATGGCGAACAGCACAGCAGAAAGACCGCAATCAGGACAGGCGACTTCGCGGTGTTCGACATGCAAGCGACCCCTTTCGTCCCCGGATTTGTTTCTTCTGATTGTACCCCAGACAGCGGGCAAGTCAATGCAAATCATGAACTTGCGGCCGGGAGGCGGGCCGCGTGAGAGCGGGGTCCGGAGGTCAGTCGCTCACGCGGGCAACCATGCACTTGAGGTAGTCACTCTCGGGACATGCGGGGGTGAAGGGGTGGTCGGGCGACGCGCCGCGCTTCTCGATGACGGTCAGCGTGCGGCCCGCGTCGACCGCCGCGTCGTTGAGTGCGCGAAGGAAGTCCTGCTCCGACACAAGTCCGGAACAGCAGCAGCTCACGAGGACGCCGCCCGGCGCCAGAAGCTTCAGTGCGGAGAGGTTCGCGTCCTTGTAGGCCCGGAGTGCCTTCGGGACGCCCGCTCGACTTCGTGCCAGCTTGGGTGGATCGATGACGACCATGTCGAACGTCTGTCCTTCGAGACCGAGCATTCGGAGCCGCTCGAAGGCGTTGCCGCGGGTGAACGATACCTCGACGTCGTTCAGTTGGGCGTTCTTCGCGGCGAGTTCGAGGGCCGAGGCGCTCGAATCGACCGCCGTCACGGATGACGCGGCGCCGAGCGCCGCATGGACCGCAAACCCTCCCGTGTAGCAGAAGGCGTCCAGCACCCGGCGTCCGGGTGCGAGCCCGGCCGCACGCAGACGGTTCCCGCGCTGGTCCAGGTAGGACCCGCTCTTCTGCCCGTGTCGCACGTCCACGAGGAACCGTGCGTCCCCCTCGGTGATCTCGATGACCTCCGGGGGATCCTCGCCCCACAGTGTCCGCGGGGTTCGCGAGAGGCCCGCGATGCGCCCGGCACCCTCCCCGGGTCGCTCGAAGATGCCGGCGGGTTCGGTCAGTTCCCGCAGGACGTCGACGAGCATCTCGTCTCGAGCGGCCATCCCCGCGGTCAGGAACTCGACCACCAGAAAACCGGCGTAGCGGTCGACGATCAACCCCGGCAGATGGTCGCCCTCGGCGTTGACCAGGCGTGCCGCCCCCGACGGTCCGCCCATGCCCAGGAACGACGTGCGCAGCTCAACCGCCTTCCGGAGACGTGCATGCCAGAACCCCGCGTCGATCGCCTCGCCCTCCGTCCACGAGAAGACCTTGACGACGATCCCCGACTCCGGACTGAAGTGCCCCTGCCCGATGAACCGGCCGACGTGGTCGTGCACGGTGACGAGGTCCCCGGCGTCGGGGTCGCCGTCGATTTCTCCGACGGCGTTCCGAAATACCCAGGGATGGTGCATCACGAGGGGCTTCGCCCTGCCCCTCTTGAGGAGTACCCTGCCGACGGGGGTCGTATCCGTGTCCATGGTCGTCTCACTTGAGGAGTCTGAGGACAATCCGTGCGAGAACGTACGCGAAATCAACCAGGGAATCGATCCTGACGCATTCGTTGGCCATGTGTGCGAGAGCGCTCTCGCCGGGAGCGAAGTTGACGGCGGTGATGTCGTTCATGACGCAGAACTTGGCGACGGTCGAGCCGCTCATGCCCCCGATGCCCGGCGTGAACCCGAGCGCGGCCTGCGTCTCCTCGACGATCGCCGTCACCAGGGGATGGTCCCGCGGCACCTCGATCGGGGTGTCCGCCATGGTGACCTTGAGTTCGAAGCGTGCCCCGGGGATCTCCTTCTCGACGTCGCGGCAGATGGCTTCGACCCTCCCGAGGATCGTGTCCGCACTGTCGCCGGGGAGGTATCGCATGTCGAGGGCCGCGGTGCAGGTCGCGGGCACGACGTTGGGCGCCACGCCGCCCTGGATCATCCCCAGGTTCCACGTGGGCGGGGTCAGCAGCTCGTGGTCGATCACGTCGAACCTCATCCGGTCGATCCGACGAAGCACCTCCATCAGGTTCGTGATCGCGTTGATCCCCTTCTCCGGCGTGGAGCCGTGGGCCTGTCTGCCGTGGGACGTGATTTCCGTGAAGAGTGCCGCCTTCTCGGCGATGAACACCGTCTTCATCTCACTGGCGGCATCGGGGATGATGGCGAAGTCGCCGTCGACGATGCCCTCGTCGAGGAGGAACTGCATCCCGCACTTGCTGCCGCGCTCCTCGTCGGCCGCCGCCACCAGGACCACCTCCCCGCCGAGTTCCGATTCGTGTTCCTTCAGGTATCTCCCGGCGAGCAGCATCGACGCGGTCCCTCCCTTGTCGTCGCTGGTGCCGCGGCCGTAGAGCTTCCCGTCCCTCTCCACCACGGTGAACGGGTCGGTCTCCCACCCGTCGCCCGCGGGGACGGTGTCGATGTGTCCGACGATCACGAGTGCGGGCGGCCCGGTGCCGATCCTGACGACGAGGTTCGTGCGTCCCTTCTCCTTCTCGTGCCGGCTGCACGGTATGCCCGGGGGACCGAGGTACCTCTCGATGACCTCGACGGCGCGCCACTCGTCGCCGGGGGGGTTGACGGTCCTGGCGGCAACCAGCTCCGCGGTGAGTTTCACCAGCTCCTCACGTCGCGAGTCGAAATAGTGCTTCATGTCCTCCGCGGCCATCTCTCCTCCGGGTTGGGCGTTGCCCCGTGTCCGACGGGGCGGCGCGGCTCAGCGGCTTCTCCGAATGAAGGGCTGTCTCCTGCGCCCGCCGACGGTGCGTTCGTACACGTGCACGCCCGTGTAGGTCAGTCCTGCGAAAAGGAACGCGAGCAGAATGGGAAGCAGGTTCGGGTGGCGGGTCCCGCCGAGCCACGTGGCGGTCAGGTAGTTGCCGAGCCCCGCCCCCGCGAACACCGCGGCGAGCGGCAGGAGGAACACCGAGAGGATCGCCTTGAAGCGACTGAAGGGCACCTCGAGGTCCACGCGGTCGCCCACGGATACGCCCGGGACGCTTGCGACGTCGATCCGCACGTGCGGACAGGCGACGCACATGAAGGACGAACAGCGGCCGCAGTGTCCGGCCTGCTCGAGTTCGACGACCGTCCGGCTGCCTTCGATCTGTACGACAGTTCCCGACGTCACCATGTGGGTTTCCGCTGAAGTGAAGCTCGGCGTCCGAATGATCCCGGTGCAGTTCGCACTCACTCTATCACGGCGGCCCGCTCGTTTCAAGTCCAAAGCCCGTCGGGGTTTTCGCTTGATTCGTCGTCCGTGGCTTCCGATAATCTTGCGGGACCCAGACATGAGAACACTCGCGCTCATTCCGTGTTACAACGAAGAGACGGCCGTCGCCGACGTCGTGCGGGGGTGTCTCCGGCATACCGACGGTGCGCTGGTGGTGGACGACGGTTCGTCCGACGCCACCGCGTCACGGGCGCGGCAAGCCGGCGCCGTCGTCATCCGGCATCCCGAAAACCGTGGCAAGGGCGTCGCCCTGAATGCCGGGTATGACTACGCGGTGCGCGAGGGATACGACGCCGTCATCACCCTGGACGGCGACGGCCAGCACGACCCGTCGGAGATCCCGAAGCTCCTCCAGGCCGCCGCGGCCCCTGACGTCCACATCGTGCTCGGATGCCGGATGGGCGACGTGGAAGACATGCCCGCCATCCGGCGGTGGACCAACCGCACCACCAGTCGCTTCGTGAGCTGGCTTTCGGGACAGGAGATCCGCGACTCGCAGACCGGCTTCCGGCTCATCAAGCGCGACGTGCTTGAGGCCGTGCGGTGTGTCACGCGCAACTACGACGCCGAACCGGAGATCCTCATCAAGGCGGGACGAAAGGGTTTCCGCGTCGCCGAGGTGCCCGTGGCCACCATCTACCACGGCGGCAAGAGCTCCATCCATCCGGTCCTTGACACGTGGCGCTTCATCCGACTGGTGGCGGTGAGCTGGTGGAACCTGCGGAGGAGGCGATGACGGACCCGTACGAGGCCACCCGCGAATCGATGGTGACCGGCCAGCTGGAACGTCGGGGCATCCGCGACCTCCGGGTGCTGGAGGCGTTCCGACGGGTCCCGCGCGACCGCTTCGTCTGCCAGAGTGACGTCCACCGCGCCCACGAGGACCACCCCCTCGCCATCGGCTGCGGTCAGACCATCAGCCAGCCCTACATGGTTGCACTCATGACACAGTGTCTCGAGCTGGCCGGCCGCGAGGTCGTGCTCGAGATCGGCACGGGCAGCGGCTACCAGACGGCGATCCTGTGCGAGCTGGCGAAGTACGTCTACTCGATCGAGCGGATTCAGGCGTTGAGCGAGCGGGCGGGTGATACGCTCCGGTCTCTCGGATACACCAACGTCGAGCTGCGCGTCGGCGACGGAACGCTCGGCTGGCCGGAACACGCCCCCTTCGATCGCATCATCGTCACCGCGGCTGCCCCAGACGTCCCGGGGAGCCTCCGGGATCAACTCGTCGACGGCGGCATCCTTGTCATCCCCGTCGGTCCGACCGGGCTTCAGACGCTCCAGGTGCTGCGCAAGCACGCCGGGCGGACCGAATCCGAGAGCGTCTGTGACTGTGTCTTCGTAAAGCTCATCGGCGAAGAGGGTTACGACGAATCTTCTTGACAAGCGATGGTCGTCTGATATACTGAATAATCTGAAGGGCGGGGCGTAGCTCAGCTTGGCTAGAGCGCAGCGTTCGGGACGCTGAGGTCGCAGGTTCAAATCCTGTCGCCCCGACCAAAATTCACCGAAGCCGCGCGTTGAAGATACCGTGCGGCTTTCTTCTTGCCAGAGCGCCACTTACGATGATATCGTCTACTGGTTCGCTTCAAACATTCGCGGGAGGCGACTGGATTTGAACCTTGAGGGGAGGAGTTGGCATGAAGGCAATCGGTATCCTTCACAGGTGTCTCCGGGTGGTGTCGGTTTTCACAATCGTTTGTGTTCTTTGCGGCTGTGACAGGTCCCAGCCTCCTGAAGAGACGTCTGTCCTCCGTGCGCCCGACGGCTCGGCACCGGGTCTGCTTCCAATGGTCTTCAGCAGCAACACTGAGGCTTTCAAGACCATAGCCCGCCACGAGGGACTGCCGCAGGACGAACAGACACTGTTCGGCCTGGCCGTCGACAGCACGGTGGAACGGGTCGGGACCAGCCGGCACGGGGTGTTCTCGATCGTGCGCCCACAGTACTATGACGACAGGAAGCATCGCTTCGGTATCCGCGGGGCGCAGGGCCAGGGCAGGTATTACGTCTTCCAGAGGAACGGGTCCGAATGGCGACTGGTCGGCGTCTTGGATGGAAGCTCGTACGAACTCCGCAGCGGCGGCGACAAGTTCTCCATCATCACCGGGTGGCACATGTCGGCCAGCGAGTCCCCCAAGATCGTCTACTCGTGGAACGGGCGGACGTTTGAACAAGAAGCACCCAAATGAGGCGGTGAATGAGCCCGTCCGTGAGCCTCATGAGCCATGAGCCTGAATGAGCCTGTCCGTGAGCCTCATGAGCCTGTTTATCAGCCCAGATGAGCCTGCCCTCGGCAAAGCTACGCGCATAGCCTAATCAAGCGCTCTGCGGCGGCGATGAACGGCTGCCGCGGGCCCGTGAACGATGCCAGATACCCCGCAACGTCTTGGGGGCACGGTTCAAACGAGCGCCAGTCGCCCCGACCATTTTTCCGCGCAGAGCGCGGAAAAATGGTAGAGCAGGTGAGCAGGAGAACAGGGGAACAGGGGAACAGGAGAACAGGAGAACAGTAGATACGGTAAGAAGCAGCTGAAACAAGGAGTGCACCCGGCGCCCGAGAGACGGCTCACCTGCGGTCTCCTGTTCTCCTGATCGCCTGTTCAGCCTCTTGGCGTTTGGGCAAGGGGGCGTTCGGGACGCTGAGGTCGCTGCCCGCCAGAGGCGGGTGAAGTTCAAATCCTGGCCGCCTGAGGCGGCCCAGTCGCCCCGACCAATCTTCAGGAAAGGCCGTTCGGCAACGAAGTCGAACGGTTTTCTCTTTGTGAGGCAAAGACTTACGTTCGATACGGTACGGTTCAAACTTACGCACTGCAAGATCTTCCCACTTCCGCCCAGCCACTGGAAACGCCCTCCTTCGCCCGGTAGAATAGAATGGGGCCCGGAAGAGCCCACCAGCGGAGGTGCAGGCGATGCGTGTCAAAAAGCTCATCCTGCCGATTTCGATCATCCTCTTCGTCGTCCTCGCCATCGCGTTGGCGCTCGTGGGGACGTACCGTGTCCGGCTGCGAACCCTCGAAAGACAGATGACCGCGGCGATGAATCTGGATGACGAGGCGACGGTCAGGAGGTTGGCGCACTCTTTTCCATGCCCTGTGAACGCGCGTGACAAGTACGAGCGCACGCCGCTCCACCGGGTGGCCCAGTGGGGCGACCGTGCGCTGGCTGAACGGCTTCTGGCCAAGGGCGCGGATATCCGCGCCAAGGACAACGCCGGGTTCACGATCCTGCACGTGGCGCTCACCTGTGGGCATAAGGAGGTCGTCGAGCTTCTCATCGCGAAGGGCGTGGATATCAACGCCAGGCAGAGGGCCGGGG
Organism: Planctomycetota bacterium; assembly: GCA_035530235.1. Taxonomy (GTDB): domain Bacteria; phylum Planctomycetota; class DG-23; order DATKVD01; family DATKVD01; genus DATKVD01. The sequence goes on from DATKVD010000125.1 coordinate 14,366, forward strand.
CGACGTCTCTGCACCTGGCGACCCTCTCGGGAAGCCGGGATATGGTCGAGTTTCTCCTCGCCAGAGGAGCGGATGTCAACGCCACCGCTGAGGAGGCGACGCCCCTGAACTGGGCGGTCCAGAGCGGGCATAAGGAGATCGTCGAGCTTCTCATCGCCAGGGGCGCGGATATCAACGCGAAGGGCCTTAGCGGGGCCACGCCTTTGCACTACGCGGCCGCGGTCGATCGCAAATGGGTCGAGGGGATCGCGGAGCTTCTCATCGCGAAAGGCGCCGACGTTAACGCCAAGAGCGATTCGGGGTGCACGCCGCTGACCTGGGCGGCCCGATGCGGGCAAAGGGAGGCCGTCGAACTTCTCATCGCCAAAGGCGCGGACATCAACTCCAAGGACAATGCCGGCAAGACCGCGCTGCAATGGGCCATCGACAAGAAGCAAGACGCCGTCGCGGAGGTGCTGCGCAAGGCGGGGGCGAAGGAATGACCTCCCGATGGCTCGCGAATAACCCGGGGTGAGCCTGTCCATGAGCCTGCTCGTGAGCCTGGATGAGCCCGTGAATGAACCTGAATGAGCGGGCCGTGAGCCCGAATGAGCCGGCCCTTGGGGGATCTACGCGGATAGCCCAACCAAGCGCTCTGCGGTGATAATAAACAGCTCCTGCGGCCCCGTGAAGGGTGACAGATAGGCAGCAACGTCTTGGGGGCACGGTTCAAACGAGCGCCTGTCGCCCCGACCATGAAAAAAGCCGACGGCCGTCGGCTTTTTTCATGGTAGAACAGGGGAGCAGGAGAACAGGGGAACAGTAGACACAGCAAGCAGCGCCGGATACAATGAACGGTCGGACCCCGGGAGCAGATTGCTCTCCTGCGGTCTTCTTTCTACCCTCTACTTTCTGAAAGGCCCAATGGCCTCTGCTCTTGGAGAGCTTTGCGTCTACCATGAAACCGTAGGGAGTTCCATCAATGGCAACCACAAGAAAGGTTGAAATCTTGCGTTGGGGGCTTTTCGGCAGTGGAGCTGTCGTCCTTGGGCTGGGTATCTGTCTTCTGCTCCAATGGGTCGCTGGTCATGAATACTCTTATCCCGAGAAAGCATTCTGGGGCTCTCTCTTCTTCCAATGGTGGGGAAGCTCCCTCTTGGCACTGACGACGCTTGGATGGAACGGTATTAGGAGTCGAATTCAGCAGCGTTTTCATGAAGGTTCAAACGGGCGCCAGTCACCCCGACCATGAAAAAAGCCGACTCCGGTCGGCCTTTTTCATGGTAGAGTCCCGATGAAATCGGGACGCTCTCCTGCTCCCCTGATCACCTGTTCAGCCGTTTCTGTTCTTCTCGAATGGGATGGCCTCATGGCCTTCTCTTTCCTGCGTATAGACTTGCGTCCGAAACGGTGCGGCTCGAACACGCACACTCCAGAACCTCATTGCTTCCCCCCAGCCACTGGAAACACCCTCCTTCGCCCGGTAGAATAGGATAGGAATCCGCAGGGGTCCTCCAGCGGAGGCTCAAGGATGCGTTTCAGGAAACTCATCCCGCCGATCCCAATCATCGTCGTCCTCGCCTTGGCGCTCGTCGCGGTCTACGTCGTCCGCAAGATGATCCTTGAGTGGGAACACACGAGCGCGACGCTCACCCGCGACGCGGAGAAAAGGGTCAAGCCCTTCTCCATGACCCCGGGCCCGCAAGGCGCGACCGAACTCGACAACGTCATCGGCCCCGTCTTCGGGTGGTTCGACCACAAGACTTTCACCGTCGCCGCCGTGGCTGACATGCCTGCGGAATGGTCGGTGACGCTCGACAAGCCCGGCTTCACCATCAAGCCTCTCCGTCCTCAGTCCGAGTGCTGCCAGACCTTTGAAATCACCCGTTCCGACCCGGCGGCGCTCCCGGCCCCTCTCCGTGTCACGTGCACCATTCACGCCAGACTCCCGTCCGGCCCGCGGGAGGTCGAGCGGTCCGGACAGGCCACCGTCGGCCCGCTCGGACCGCGGTGGAGTTTCGTCGCCCTCGGCGACAGCCGTACCAACGTCGAGGTCGAGCGCTGGAGCAGCGTCATTGCCGCCGCCGCCCGCAGGAACCCGGCCTTCATCGTCCATTCCGGCGACTTCGTCAACAACGGCAGAGAGTTCCGGCAGTGGAAGCACCAGTTCTGGGAACCGGCCAGAAAGGAGCTTGCGAGCATTCCCCTCTACGGGGTCATCGGCAACCACGAGTTTGACACCGTCCTCTTCGACAGGATCCTCACGCTCCCCGGGACCCGCGACTGCTGGGTCCAGACGCAGGGCCCCGTCCTCATGATCGGCATCGACGGCTCACGGGACTGGTCGGAGACTTCCGCGCTTTATCGCGGCCTCGAGACGCTGCTCGAGGAAAGCCGCGCCCGGTTCATCCTGGTCTTCTCCCATTATCCCCCGCTCAGCAGTTCCGACCACAGTGACCAGAACGGGGCGGGAGAGTACGTGGAGGAGTCCATGCGCTCGGCGCACGACCGCCTGCTTCCCCTCTGCGTAAAGTACCGCGTCACCGCCTTCGTGGCGGGACACGACCATTGTTACGAGCGCAGTGACTTCCCGGGCTTGAGCATCGTCACGTCGGGCGGCGCCGGCGCCCCCACCTACGCCCAGGCCCACGACGCCGGAAAGCGCAACCCGCACTCCAGGCGCTACCATGCCGGACTCCATTACCTCTTCTTCACGGTCACGTCGGATGAACTTCGCATGGAGGCGGCCACCCCCGACGGCCAGGTGCTCGACACCCTGACCTGGAAGCCTCGCCCCGGTTCCTTCTGACCCGCCGG
>DATKVD010000126.1:0-4144 GCA_035530235.1 Planctomycetota bacterium
GCCTCGTGGGAGGCCGACGGGGTACCCGACCAGTCGAGCATGGCCTTGACCATGTAGTAGAGTCGTCGCTGCTCCTGGAGACGTCCGGCGGCCCACTGGGCCTTCAGGGCCCCATCTTCGCCCGGGAGGTTCTCGCCCCCCTTGGCCCCGAGCATGTTGATGTTGATCTTGCGGAGGATGTCGATGTGACGCCAGTCGCCCGGATAGGCGTAGCCCTCTCCGGGCCAGATCTTGCCGCGCAGGATGGTGTCACACCCGTGAGTGGAGAGAAAGGCACGGGCCCGGCCGAAGGTGTAGCGTGCGGCGTCGAAATCGCCCCCCGCCGCCTCCAGCATCGTGGCGAAAACCCTTGAGGTGCCGGGGACGATGTCTTCGTTCTGGTGGTTGAGTGCCTCACTCGCACCGAAGTAATGGTCGTCGCCCATCGGGTTGTCGGGAGAGGGGAGCTTGCAGTAGGTTGCCCCGTCCCGTCGCCACCCGATCCGCCACCGGTCCCCGCCGTCCGCCGGAAGGGAATCGGCCCCCCAGCGACGTCTCACCCACTCCTCCGCCATCGGACGGACGTCGGTCAGTTCCAGGACCTTGCTGTTCCCGAACTGCTCGTCACCGCCGAAATCCTGAAAGTCCAGCGTCAGCAGACGGCACGGGTCCAGCTGGTAAGGGGAATACTGCACGGCGTTGAATTTCTTGGGAAACCCCAGCTCATAGTGGTATTCGTTCGGGTACCCCTTCCAGGCGAGGAGTCCCAGGTGGTTTGAGGCCACCGAGGCGTCGCCGTTGACGGCGTGTAGTCCCCGACCGTCGAGGTTGTTGAGTCGGGCGAGACCGACCAGTCTTTCGTTGTTGCCGATGGCGTTGAGGTTGAGGTAGCGTTCCTCCAGCACGCCCATCTTGGCCGACCACCGCCAGGCCGGGCCGCCGACCAGACGGTGTGTGCCTGAGAGCTTGCCCCCGGGATGCAGATAGCAGGTCCACCCGTACGTGAGGAAATACGTCTGGTCGTAGTGGTAGTCCTGGAGGGCGTAAAGCTCCCCGTTGTAGATCCCATAGACGTAGTCGGGGTCGGTGATCCCGTCGCGGTCGTCATCCAGGCCGTTGCGGTTGCCCGCGACGTAGGCGTAGTACCTCTCGGTCTGGTTCTGGTCGGCCGGGTCGAGAACGATGTGGTCGTTCCTGTCCACGATGCAGAAGTCGTTTCCGCCGCCGCCGAAGCTTGCCTGCTGTCCTTCGTAATGCCCCGCCACACCGTACAGTCCGCTCTCGACGTACCCCTCACTGGCCGAATGCATCCACACGTCGTTCGAGGCCGGGGTGCCGTACCGGTGTCCCCCGGGGGCCCACCAGTCCGTGCTGCGACCCCGCAGGCTCATCCTGTCGCTGTTCCGTGACCCCCCCCCGATCGCCTGGTCCCGATTCTCATACTTGTAGAGGGTCCGGTCCTGGTCGTCTTTGAGGACCGAGAGGCAGTAGTTCGCCACCCCGGACGCCAGCATCTCCGTGACGAGCTCGTCCGTGTAGACGCGACTCAACCGGGTGTTGATGCGCATCAGGGCGATAAACGTGGTCGCCATGACGGCCAGGAGTGCGAGGATCCCCAGGGCGAGGATCAGCCCGCTGCCACGTCCTCTCACCTGCCTTCCGGGGAACATCTCACCGCCTCCCGCCGGCTACTGCTTCTCCATTGTCCGGATGACCTGCTGAAACTCCCGTGCCATCGGGTCGTCGTCGGGGGTATAGCCGTCCTGGAGTTTCGACTTCTCCTCGTTCGAGTCAAACTGCCAAAGCCCGATGTGTCCCTTGTCGGTGAGCTTGACGGTGACCATGACGGCGTAGGGCAGTCCCCGGCGGACCCCGCTCTGGACCGTGGCCGTGGAGTCCCAGTCCATTCGACGGAACTCTGCGGGTGTCTGCCACTGATCCAGACACCGGACCTGGAACTCGAGCACGTTCAGTGCGAACTCCCAGCCCCGTCCCTGGGCCGACGTGGTCAGGTCGTAGGATTCATAGCGGTTCAGCACCCAGTCATTGGGAGTCACCCAGTAGGCGACGTGGGCGGCGTTGGCCGTCTGTCCGTAGGTGGCCGACCCCTCGATGGTGTCCCGTCCGACCAGGGCAGAGGTGAGGGACATGGCATCGGTGCCGTCACGGACGGTAAGACCGAACTTCTGGAGGGCACCGTCGGTGGTGTAGACACGGAACGGTCGGGATCTGGGGTTGCTGGGGTCGTTGGCGACCGCGTCGGCGGCGTCCCGCTGGCCGATGGCGCCGGCAAGCTCCCGCTCCAGGGCATCGAACAGGGCCCGTGCAAACTGGTAGATCTCCTGTCGGGCGTTTCCCAGGCGCATCACGTGCGATGCCTGACCGAAGATCTCAAACAGCATCGTCCCCAGGATGACCAGGAGCGTGATTGCCGCCAGGAGTTCCAGCAGTGTGAAACCGCGCGACCGCTTGTCACGTTTCCGCCCCATCGATCATCTCCCTTGGTTCTCAGCCGATGCGGGTGCGACACACGGATGGAATCAGGGGCGCGTCGGTCGTCAGGGCCGGGGGTCATTCTGACATGACAAACCAGGCGCGCCCCTTGTTCTTCTCAATTCGATCCCGATACTCCCGATAGTGTCCTCACCCGGGCCGTGCTGCGAAGCACCTGCAGCCGCATCTGCTCACCCGCGTTGTTCTTCAGCATGATCTCGGGATTCTTGGCCTGGATCAGAACACCCGACATGTTGAACCTCAGGTCGGGTGTGTAATCCCAGCCGTATTGCGGTATGGCCTGAGTGGTGCGGGGCCGGGCATCATAGTTCATCAGATTCGTCGAGGCGGCAAAGTCAATCCTGATGGAGTGGGGCAGACTGATGTGCTCGTCCACCTTCAGGTTGTCCTTCGTCTTCGGGTCCCACGGACTGCTGACGTCGTAATACGGAGCGTCAGGGTACGTAAAGCTCGTATTCGGGTAAGCGCCCCACGGATGATCCGGCGGGTTGACGACCTGACCCCCGCCGTTCTTGAAGGTCCTCAGCCAGTCCACCGGGAGCCGCATGTAGTAATACTCGCACTGGTCACGGTAGTAGGTGTTCAGCTCGGCGATTGTCTCCAGAAGCGCACTCTCGACCTCGAGACGGAAATACTGGGTCGTGTTGTCGGTGTCCACGCAGATCTCGATGGAATGGTCCTGACGGTCGTTGACGGCGTAGGTCTGACAGCGCAGGAGGGCGTTCTGGAGGGCCCCACTGGCGGCGGCCCACCGCTGCCATCGGATCATGCTGGCGAAGTTGGGGAGAGCCAGCGCGAGCACGATGATGATGATCGCGACGACCGAAAGCAGTTCGATAAGCGTGAAGCCACGCCCGTTTGTGTTCGACATCGCATATCCCCTCTGCCAGACCCCGAGAAGGGCCGTGACCGTCTATCGGCGGCCGCCGACGGCCTTTCTCTCTGCCCCATGTAATTTTATCACAGGCGGCATCTCAGTCGAGAGGGAATCTGCTGGAATGGATAAGGGCTCACGGGGGGGCCACGTAAGCACGGTCGGCCAGAGCACTTACGATTCCGAACGGAACGGCTGAAACAACGGGCGGGAGGCTTGAATTCCTGGGAGGGAAGCGGCGCACCAGGGGGGTCGGCCGGACCGGGAACAGGCTCACACCGCCTCACACCGCTCGTCCCGCCTCCGCCGCAGGGCTCGAATCGTGACGCGTGCCGGGGGGGACCACAGGGGGGGCTTGGGGCATCGGAAGACGGTAAGGACGTGCCAAGAGAGCAGGTGAAGGGCGAGGCCCGTGGGCGATGGCGTGCAGATGCGCAGGCGCGTGAGAAATTTTGGGCAAGCCGCGGCGGGCGCTTGGCAGTGTGAATGTGCAGAAACATGCACATTGTCGCCTACAGAGGTGTGATGGGCGAAACTGTGGGTTTTGCACGGTCATTACAGGGGGACACTCGGTATTTGCAACGGCTGCGGCGTGGCACAGGATGGCGCTGATACACTACCTGAGGGGGATTTCGGACCGCGAAGGGGGTAATTATGCGGGAATGGATAGTCGTGGGGCCCCCGATAGGGGGTGTGGTGGCAGGAAATGGAGGGCAACGGGGGAAGGGGGGTGTTGCAAAGGGGCCGGAAAGCGGTAGAGTGGGGGGAAGATGCGGA
>DATKVD010000127.1:0-4281 GCA_035530235.1 Planctomycetota bacterium
ACGGCATTCTCCATCGCGAGACGACCGCCGCGGGCCGGCCGCAGGTCGTCCCCGTCGGCCGATTGGACGCCCTCACCTTCAGGTACGACAAGGGTGGACCGGTGGCGTCGCGATGGGTGGAGCTCCACATGCCCGCACGCGCCGGGAAGGGCCTCACCCAGCGCTTCCACCTTCTGGACCCGGAGGTGACGCCATGAGGTCACCCGCACGCAAGAACACGGGTCTCGGCATCCTCGCGGTCATCATCTGCGTGGGCGTCCTCATCATCCTGGTCGGTGCGCTGACGGTGTCGCTGGTCGTCTTTTCGGCCACGTCGAGCCGCTACGCACACGCCGTCCGTGCACGGGCCCTGGCCGAAGCCGGCGTCGAGACGGCCCTTGCAGGACTGACCTCGCAGGCGGCCGGGAAGCCCGAGCCCGTCCGTTTCGAACTCGACGGCGGCGTCTGCTCGGTCGACGTCAGGCCGGTCGCGAACGAGGAAAGGCGACTGACCGTCGTCTCGTCGGGCCGGCTGAAGCTCGCGGGCGGAGAGATGATCTGCCGGGTGACGCTCGTCGTTCAGTCGACGGACGACGGGAAACCCGTCCGCATCCTCTCGCGAGACGAAGACACCCGCTACCTCCGCGTCACCCCCCCGAAGACGTCCGACACGGAAGCCCCGTGAACTGGACCTTGCACTTCCCCGGCTCTTCCGTCATAATGCCTCCGGCTTTCTCGGACCGAAGACAACGTCTCTCGAACCAGGGAGGACGCGCATGGAGCCGGTCAGGATCATCCCGTGTCTCGACATGAAGGAAGGCCGGGTGGTGAAGGGGGTGCATTTCGTCGAGTTGAAGGACGTGGCGGACCCCGTCGAGGCGGCGAAGGCCTACTGCGAGCAGGGGGCGGACGAGATCGCGTTTCTGGACATCACCGCCACCGTCGAGGGCCGGCGGACGATGTTCGAGGTCGCCCGGAAGGTGGCCGACGTGATCGACTGTCCGTTCACCATCGGCGGGGGACTGAAGTCTCTCGAGGACGTGGCGGCGGCACTGGACGCCGGAGCGAGCTGTGCGTCGATATCGAGTGCGGCGTTCCGTGATCCCGACATGATCGCCGAGGCCGTGGAGGAGTTCGGCGGCGACACCATCACGGTCGCCATCGACGCCGATGCGAGCGATGCGATGCCTTCGGGACGCGAGGTCTACATCGATGGGGGCCGCACCGCCACCGGAAAGGACGCGACGGAATTCGCCAAGGAGATGGCCGCCATCGGCGTCGGGCAGATCCTCCCCACCTCGAAGAAGACCGACGGGACGACCGCCGGATACGACCTTCAGCTGACGCGTGAGATCGCCGAGGCGACCGGACTGCCCATCATCGCCTCGGGCGGCGCCGGCAAGCTCGAAGACTTCTACCTGGCCGCCACCGAGGGCAAGGCCAACGGACTCCTCGCCGCGTCCGTCTTCCACTTCGGGACCTTCACCGTCCGACAGGTCAAGGACTATCTCAAGAAACGAGGCGTTCCGGTCAGGGAGTGAACCATGGCGGACCCGCACAAGATGACACCCGGCATCCTTCAGGAAATGACCATCGACGACGTGAAGGCCTTCGGGACGGAGGTCGTGCTCATCGGGATCGCCTCCACCGAGCCGCACGGACCGATCGTCCCCTACGGGTCGGATTTCTGGCAATGCGACGCGATCTGTCGCAAGGCGGTCACGCGTGCGAACGCAAACGGCGCACGCGTCCTCATGTACCCCACACTCCCCATCGGCAACAACGTCAACTTCAAGCACTTCCCATTCGCCTGTCGCATCGGCGTGCGCACGCTCATGCTCACCCTCCTCGACATCATCCAGGCGGTCGAGGAGGACGGCATCCGCAAGGTCGTGCTCGTGAACGGTCACGGCGGAAACACCGATGCCATGCGGGCCGTCCTGCGCGAGCACTTCGACCGCACGCCCGAAGACCGTCGGGCGTTCGTGTGCATCACCGGCGGCATGCCGTCCAGGGAGGCACTCGACGCCATCGAGCATCCGTCGGAACACGGCGGCGAAAGCGAGACTTCACGGAACCTCTACCTGCACGAGCATCTGGTGCGGAAGGACAAGCTGCAGGAGCTGCCCTTCGGCAAACCGATGATCGACGCCCTCGCGGAGAACCGTGTACACTGGGTGCGTCCGTGGTACCTGCACATGCCGATGGGGGGAGGCGGCGAGACGCGGAAGGCGTCGAAGGAAAAGGGCGAGGCCCTCATCGAGACGGGGGCCGACGGACTCGCCGCGTTCCTCGTCGAACTCTCGAAGACCCCTTGGAACCCGAAGTTCCCATACCCGGCCGACGCACGGATGGATTACTGACCGGCGGCGAGTCATGAGCGCAGAAGATGAACTCCGCAGACGCATCGAGGCCTTCGACGGCGACGTCCGCCTGATGGTGCGGACGTTCGACGGACGGGAGTTCCGTCACCAGGCCGATGAGCCGTCGGACCCCGCGAGCGTCATCAAGCTGACGATTCTGTACGAAGCGTTCGAGACGCTCGATCTCACGGAAATCGTGACGATCCCCCATGACCCGAAGGCGTCGGGCTGGGGGGTGCTGCGTCGGCTGACGGGTGACGTCACGATGTCGATGCTCGACGTCGTGACGCTGATGATCATCTATTCCGACAACCTGGCGACCGATTTCGTGCTTTCACGGCTCGACCGTGACGCCATGCACGAGCGCCTGCGCGAACTCGGCCTCGAACACACCACCGCCTGGAACGGCTTCGGCACGTCCTTTGCACCCCCGGATCGCGAGCCCAAGAACACCTCGACCGCCCGCGACATGGTCACACTCCTCGAGCACATCCGCAGACACAAGCCGATGATGGACGTCCTCTCCAAGCAGACCGACCGGAACATTATCCACCACGGCACGCCCTCGGGTGTCGCACGCTACACCAAGAGCGGACAGTCCGCGCGGGTGCGCAACGACGCCGGCATCCTCGAGTGGGAAGGCGGGGGGGCGTATCTCGTACTCTTCGCCGTCAGGAACACGGACGTCCCGGACTTCAAGGTCCTGCTCGAATACGACATGGAACTCGCCCCCATCGCCGAAGCCGCACACCTCTGGGCCCGAGCTTGAAAAAAGTACCTGGTACTTTTTTTCAGCCGCCAATCGCCCCATATCGCCCGAATTCGAAGAGAAAAAAAGTACCAGGTACTTTTTTTTCACGGATCGGGAAAGGGGTATTCGCCGAAGTCCTTGTCGCAGCGGTAGTGGAACTCGGCGCCGCGGCGGGTGTGCCAGTAGGAATCGTAATCGCCCTCGTCAGGCGGCGACGGGATGTCCCCTTTGAGCAGCGGGTCGCCCGTGTCCTCGAGGATCCGGTGGAGGCGCTGCTGCAGGTCGGTGAGCACGTCGGCCATCTCCGGATCGTCCGCGAGGTTTTTCTTTTCGTCGGGGTCGGCGTCCAGGTCGTAGAGTTCATGCTCGGGCCGCCACGCACTGAAGTACCGGTCGATGATCCCGGCCCCGTAGCGCTGACCCGCCGGGCCCTGGATGAGCACCGGACGTCCCGGGATGAAATTGTGGATGTACTTCCAGCGCCCGGTGCGGATGCACCGCGTCGGGTCGTACTGCCCGCCGTGCCACGTGACGTCCGCAATCACTTCCGTTCGCGGCTCGTAGGTCCCGCCGGTCAGCAGCGGCCAGAAGCTCCGTCCCTGGACGTTCTCCGGGACCGCGACACCTAAGGCGTCGAGCAGCGTGGGCAGCAGGTCGACGTGGCTGACGAGGTGCGACACGCGGGAACCCGCCTCGATGACCCCCGGCAGACGCAGGATGAGCGCGGTGTGGATGCCCGGATCGTAGCAGCTCATCTTCGCCCGCGGAAACGGCATCCCGTGGTCGGTGGTGAAGACGACGAGGGTGTCCTTCTCGAGTCCGGCGTCGCGGAGGGCGTCGAGGACGCGTCCGACCGCGGCGTCCGCGCGGCGGATGTTCTCGTAGAAGGTCGCCAGGTCCTTGCGCACGACGGGTAAGTCCGGCAGGAACCCGGGCACCTTCACCTTCGCGAGCACCTCAGGGTCATAGTCGAGTCCGAAATTCCGGTGCACGTCGGAGAAGCCGACGTTGGTATAGAAGGGCTGTGCCTTCGCGGCGTCGCTTCCGAAGAACGCACAGGCCTTGTCGGCGACCTCGTGATTGCGCGTGACGCTCGTGTCGTGGCGGGCGTACGTGAGTTCGTCTCTGTTCCGTTCGTGCTGGTGCCCGATGAGACAGGTGGTGAACCCGGCGTCGTTCAGGATCATC
>DATKVD010000128.1:0-2981 GCA_035530235.1 Planctomycetota bacterium
CGCCGACGATGTCGTCGGCAAGCTCACCTTCCTCGCCGAGCACCTGAGGGACCGGAAGCTCGCCTGGGTGAGTCCGGCGAAGGTGAAGGGGTTCGGCATCGAGGGGTCCGGTCCGAAGATCACCGTCGTCAAGAGTGACAAGGGGACGTGGAAGGTCACCGAGCCGGTGAAGGTGGACGCCGAGGCGGACGAGGCGGATGCCTTCCTGAGGGCGGTGGCGGCGCTTCAGATCATCCGCTTTCCGAACGACGCCCCCGACGAGGCGGCACTGGTGCGCTACGGACTCGACGAGAAATCCCGCGTCACCCTCACCATCCGCTCCGAGGACGTCCCCGAACACGTCTACTACGTCGGACGCGTCGACGAGAAGAACAAGGACCTCTACGTCCAGCGCAAGCAGTCGGTGAGCGTCTACACGGTGAAGGAGCCCTTCCTCAGGCAGGTGACGGGGACGTACCTCGACTTCCGCAAGCGGCAGGTGGCCGACATGAGCCGCTACGACATCAGGATGCTGTCCCTCAAGCGGCCGCAGGGGGACTTCACGATCGCCAAGGCGGCCGACGACAAGTGGCGCATGACCGCCCCCGTCAATGCCCCCGCCGACGAACTCGCCGTCGGCAACCTCCTCGACGATATCGACGACCTCAAGGCCGTCACCTTCCTCGCCGACAAGGCGGAGAAGCTGGCCGACTACGGTCTCGACAAGCCCGTCTGTGAGCTGACCGTCGAACTCAAGCCCGGCAAGGACAAGCCCGCCGAGACGAAGGTGCTGCTGGTGGGGAAGGAGATGGGCGCCGACGGCAGCGCGGCGAAGCTCAAGGACGGTGACCTCGTGTTCACCGTGTCGAGCACACTGGTGGAGCGTCTGGGCGAGGAGTTCCGCAAGCGCACGGTGTGGGAGGTGAAGCGTGCCGACGTGAAGGCCCTCACGTGGGAGTCGTCCGCCGAAAAGGTGGCGGCACGTCTGGAGGACGGTGCCTGGAAGCTTCTCGAACCCGCCGGACGCAAGCTCGACGAGATGCGACTCGACAACCTCCTCGGCAACTTCAACTACGTCCGCGTGAACCGCTTCGAGGCCTACACCAAGGACGACCTCGCCGCCTACGGACTCGACAAGCCCGGCGTCAGGATCACCGTCACCGTCAACGACGTCGACCGCACGATGTCCGTCGGCAAGGAGAAGGACAAGGACCACGTCTACGTCATGGTCTCCGACGAGGACGCCGTCTTCACGCTTCCGGCCTCCACCGTGAGAAGTCTCTCCGGGTCACTGCTGGTGCCGCCGGAGAAGCCGCCGGAGAAGAGAGAATAGAGCGACCACGCGCCTCCAGTGGACGTGCCGGGGTGAGTCGCCGGACGTCCCGCCGTCCGGTCGACGCGTGGCCCTCCAGGGAGTCCCCCCATGACCCTCTCGCAGTCACAGCAGGAGAGTCCGCGACGCTGTCGGGGTCAGGTGGTCGTCATCTCCTCTTTCGACATTGCCTACGACATGAAGAGACAGCCGGTGAAGCGACTGCTGGGACAGCCGGTCAAGCAGTTCGCCGTGGGTCCCGTCAGACACGCTCCCCGGGAGATGCTGTTCTTCCGTCCGCAGATGGCGGAGCTTCCCCCGGTCGAGCGTGTGGGTCCCGGGGGTCCGGTGCAGGTGGAGCGGACCGTCAAGCTGTTCCCGGTCGGTGCGGTCAGCATCACGGTCCGCGTGCCCTTCGAGGTCGAGCGCCTCGACGAACTCCTGTGCTACCACGAGCTGCGCTTCGAGGAAGGCTCCCTGGAGGAGGAGGTCCAGGGACTCGCCGCGTCGCTCGCCGCCGAGCTGGCCCCGTTCTGTGTGCGTCCCGTCGAGACACTCGCCGAAGCCGAAACCTACACGGTGTTCTGCATCACGACGCCGGAGTGTCTGAGGGACGGTGACGTTCCCGACACGGAGGCCTGGCTCGCGAAGTACCGGCGGGAGGTCGCCGCACTCCTCACCGAGGAGGCGGATCCCGCCGGACTCTCACGTCAGGAGATGGAGGAGTCCACGGAGCGGTTCCTGAGCTACTACGAGGGGGACCTCGTGGTGGTCGACTGGGATGCCGCCCTCATCATCGAGCAGGAGCGGAACCTCGAGGAAATCCTCCACGTCATGGAACTGGCCAACGTGCAGCTGGCGGAACTCAAGGCCTACGACCGTCTTCTCGACGCGAGTCTGGGCCGGTCGTACCGTCACCTGGGGGCGCGGAAACGTCGTCGCGGACAGCGGGAGCTGCAGCAGCTTCGCGAGATGCGCATCGACCTCGCGCGTCTCAGCGACGAACTCTCCAACATCACCAAGTTCTTCGGCGACTGGCACCTCGCCCGCATCTACCGGAACCTCAACGCCCGGTTCCACCTCCCCGACTGGACCCGCACCATCACCCAGAAGCTCCGGACACTCGACGAACTCTACCAGCTGCTCAAACAGGACCAGACCAACCGCTGGATGCTCATCCTCGAGTCCGCCATCGTGCTGCTGTTCATCATCGACGTGATCGTCATCCTGCTGGGAATCGGCGGACGCTGAAAGGGCGGTCGGCAGGACTTTTCCCCCGGGAAGCCGGGAAATCCCACCCCGGACGCTTGACCTTCCCGGCCCGTTGGGTAGAATGGACTGAAAGTGTTCCCATCGGGATCTGTCGGTGTGCGTCTTTCCGGACGACGGGCGGTCGTCAAGGGATGTCGTCAGGGCGGAGGAGCGGTCGATGAGACGGGAAAGAGGGATCGGGGCGTGTGTGCTGGTTTGTGTGCTCCTGCTTGCCGGGATCGCCCGGGCCGAGGAGCAGCAGTGGCTCCAGTACCGCACCGCCACGGAGCCCTATCGGGTGCTGGGCGGGTATGTGGGGGGGCGGGCGTGCGAGGTGACGGCCGAGGCGCCGGAGGGGGTTTCCCTGCCCAAACTCACGGGTGCGAAGCCCCTGTTCGCAAAGTGGGTCACGCCGATGGTCAAGGCGGGCTTTCTCTGG
>DATKVD010000129.1:0-4787 GCA_035530235.1 Planctomycetota bacterium
GAGCGTGCACACCTCATCCTGCCCTATCATCGTCTGCTGGATACGCTTTCGGAGGAGCGCAAGGCCGACGGGAAGATCGGCACGACCGGTCGCGGCATCGGGCCGTGCTATGCCGACAAGATGGCCCGAACGGGCATCCGCGTGGTGGACCTCCTGGACGAGCGGACGTTCCGAAGCCGTCTGACCGCGGCACTCCCCGAGAAGAACGTCCTCCTGGAGAAGCTCTACGGTCACGAGCCGCTGACCGTCGACGCGATCGTGACGGAATACCGCGGCTACGCCGAATTGATCGCCCCGCTGGTGGCCGACACCCAGGTCTACCTGAGCCGTGCACGTGACGAGGGCAAGCGGATCCTCTTCGAAGCGGCCCAGGGAACCCTCCTCGACATCGATCACGGGACGTATCCCTACGTGACGAGTTCCAACGCCGCGGTGTTCGGGGCCTGCTCGGGAAGTGCGATGAGTCCGAAGAGCATCGACAAGGTGATCGGGGTGCTGAAGGCCTACACGACACGGGTGGGCTCGGGGCCCTTCCCCACCGAACTGACGGGTGGGCTGGGTGAACGTCTGCGGGAGAACGGACAGGAGTTCGGCGCCACGACGGGCCGGCCTCGACGCTGCGGGTGGCTCGACGCGGTGGCGGGACGGTACGTCGCACGGCTCAACGGCATCGACGCACTCGCCGTCACCAAGCTCGACGTGCTGAGTGGTCTGGAGAAACTGCAGGTGTGCACGGCCTACCGGACGGACGACGGGAAGACGGTGAACACGTTCCCGAGCAGCACGAGGGTCCTCGAGACGGTCCAGGGGGTCTACGAGGAGCACCCGGGTTGGGAGGAGGACCTCTCGGGGGCACGCAGTCTGTCGGAGCTGCCCGACGCCGCCCGCAGTTACCTGCGACTCATCGAGGACGTCATGTCGGCCCCGGTCGAGATCGTGTCGGTGGGTCCCGAACGTGACCAGACCATCCGCGTCGGTCGGGAGAAGCGGTGAGCGTCGAGGGGGCAAACCGAAACCGTACGGTCCCACGACACCTGGCCGTCATCATGGACGGGAACGGCCGGTGGGCACGTGCCCGGGGACTGCCCCGACTCCGCGGCCACGAGGAGGGGGCGAACTCCATCCGTGACGTCACCGAGGCGTGTGTGCACGCCGGCGGCATCCGCCAGCTCACCTACTACGCCCTCAGCCACGACAACTACCACAAGCGCCCCAGAAGCGAAATCAGGGCCCTCTTCAGACTCTTCAGAAAGTACCTTCGCGATGAACTCCCCACCATCATGGAGAAGAACCTCCGTTTCGTCACCATCGGGGAGATCGAGGCGTTCCCACGCAAACTCCAGGACGAAATCGCACACGCCGTCAACGAGAGTGCCGTCAACACCGGCATGACCGTCTGCCTGGCACTCAACTACAGTGCCCGGCGGGAACTCACACACGCCGCTCGCGAGATCGCCCGACTCGTCAGCGACGGGAAACTCCCCCTCACGGAGATCACCCCCGAGGACGTCTCACGACACCTGTTCACGGCCGGGACGCCCGACGTCGACCTCCTCATCCGCACCGGTGGGGAGATGCGTGTGAGTGACTTTCTCCTCTGGCAGATCTCCTACGCCGAGATCTACGTGAGCAAGGTCTACTGGCCTGACTTCCGAAAACGTCACCTGCGTCGGGCACTGGCGTGGTACGCGAACCGACAGAGACGCTTCGGCGCCGTCGAGGAGGACTGATGTTCCTGATCCGCACCATCCTGACCGTCGTCCTTGCCGCCGGTATCGGCGGACTGTTGTGGATGGACCACGCCCTGAAGACCGACGTCGGGTTCATGATCGTCGTCTTCTGCGCGGTGGTGCTGTCCGTGCAGGAACTCTATGACCTCATGCGACAGAAGGGATACACACCCTGGTCGGCCTGGGGGACGGCGTGTGCCGGGTTGATGGTGCTGGCCGACTGGCTGGGCTACCGTGACATACACCCGGAGCTGCGGTGGGTGGGGGTCGCGGCGTTCGTGTTCCTGTGCGGTCTGTTCATACTCCAGGGATGGCTTCGACCACGTCCGCAGGGCGTCATCAGCATGGCACTCACGGCGTTCGGGATCGTCTACGTCTGGGGACTGGCGCATTTCATCGTCCGGCTGCGCTACCTGCTGCCGGAGGTGGTGGGCATCCGTGGGGTGCTGCTGCTGGTGGCGGTGGTGAAGGCGGGAGACATCGCGGCTTACATCGTGGGCAGTCGCTGGGGCCGGCACCGGCCCTTCACCCAGGTAAGCTCACAGAAGAGCTGGGAGGGGTATATCGGCGGGACCGTCGCGTCCCTGGCGGCCGGCGTTTTTTTCGGCCGGCTTCTCTTCGACAACATGACCTGGGGCATGGCACTGACGTTCGCCGTCCCCGTGTGCCTGTTCGGACACCTCGGGGACCTCGTCGAATCCGTCATCAAGCGCGACCTCGACGCGAAGGACTCGGGAATCCGGTTTCCGGGTCTCGGAGGCGTCCTGGACGTGGTCGATTCACTCCTTCTGGCGGCTCCCGTTGCCTTTTATCTCCTGGAGCAAATGGTTATAATGGGGAGACTGTAGCCTGTTCCCCCGGCCGTCGCGCCCTCCCGCAGGGGGCCGATTCCGGAAACCCCGGACGAACGACGGGTCGCAGGCATCCGCACCTTTTGGGATCGTAACCCATGGAACTCGAAATCCCCGTTGAGGACCGGCACCAGACACTGAAGCTGCTGGGGACCCAGGACGGGCACGTGAAACTGCTTCGGAAGACCTTCGAGGTGGACGTGGTGTCACGTGCGGGGGGTCTCGTGGTGCGTGGACCGCAGGTGCACGTCCGTGCGGCCGGCAAGGTGCTCAAGGCCATGCTCGAACGGGTGCGGACGGGCGACCGTCTGGGGATGGCCGAGGTGAAGGACCTCATCGACGCCTGTGCGGCGAGCAGGAAGGACACCGACGACCTCGCCATCGACGTCTTCGCCAGCGGGATGAAGGTGACCCCGCGAACCCCCGGACAGCGGAAGTACGTCCGTGCCGTCCGGAAGAAACACCTCGTCTTCTGCATCGGACCCGCCGGCACCGGCAAAACCTACCTTGCCGTCGCCATGGCCCTCAACGCCCTCAAGACCCGACAGGTCCGGAGGATCATCCTGGCACGTCCGGCCGTCGAGGCCGGTGAGAAGCTCGGCTTCCTTCCCGGAGACATGCAGGCCAAGGTCAACCCCTACCTCAGACCGCTCTACGACGCCCTGAGTGACATGATGGAGTTCGGACAGATCCGGAAGTACATGGAAAACGACATGGTGGAAGTCATCCCCCTGGCCTACATGCGCGGACGCACGCTCAACCACGCCTTCATCATTCTCGACGAGGCCCAGAACTGCACCACCGGACAGATGAAGATGTGCCTCACGCGACTCGGCGAGAATTGCCGTGCCATCGTCACCGGAGACATCACGCAGATCGACCTGCCCACGGGAGAAATGTCGGGACTGGTGGCGGTGCAGGCCATTCTCAAGGGCGTGCGCGGCATCGAGTTCATCTACCTGCACTCCCGTGACATCGTGCGTCACCGACTGGTGCAGGACATCGTCAACGCCTACGGACGCGCCGAGAGCGGCACACGGGAGACGACCTGATGCCTCTCTTTTCCCGACAGCGGGGCAGAAGCCGACGGGTGAGTCTGGAGAAGGTCCTGCCTCCGGAGATGGTCAACGGCGGTGACGGCTCCCCCCACGGACGTCCCTCACCTCCGGTGCTCCTGGGACTGCTCTTCGCGGTACTGCTGGTGCTGGCGGTCGTCTCCGGACGCCCGCCCCTCAAGTACTCCCCGGGCGAAAGTGCACGCGCCGACGTGCACGCCCGTGTCCCCTTCGAATTCATCGACGTCGAGAAGACCAAGCAGGTCCGAAACCAGGCCTGGCTCCGGACCCCCAACGTCTACGACGTGGACAACGAGGCCCTCGCGGCGAATGAGGCCGCACTCGTCCGCATCCTCGAGGACCTCCACATCGCCGTCGATGTCAACACCGAACTGGAGAGAATCAGCGACCAGCTTCCCATCCCCGAGAACGAACTCCCGGTGCTCCTGACGGACCTCCGTCAGGGAGACACCCGGAGCACCGTGCGCGTGAGATTGCGTGAACTCTTCGACCGGCTCTTCGCACTCGGCGTCATGAGCGACGACCGGAAGCTCGACGAGCAGAAGGCCGTTCCACAGGCCATCATCGTCATCCCGAAGCCGGGGGGACACACCAGACGCGTCGAATCCGGGGACATCCTGAGCGTGACGGCCGCCAGACGACTTGTCGACGAACTCCTGACCGATCGTCTGGGCCCCGGATTGACGGGAACCGCCAGGGCCCTGACGCTGTGGCTGAAGAAACGGATGATCCCCACGCTGACGTACAATGAAACGGCGACACTGCAGGACCGCCAGATGGCCCGGGAGAACGTTCCGCCTCAGCACGTCACCGTGAAGGAGGGTGAGCCCATCGTCACCCGGGGCAACCGGGTGTCGCTGCGCCAGTACGACATGCTGGCCGCCGAGCAGGCCGAGTTCGTGCGCAAACAGAGCCCATTGGACTGGTGGCGTCGTCTGGCCGGCGTGGCCGTGCTGGTGGGCACGGCTTTCGTGCTCGCCGGACTCTATCTCAGACAATATCGTCCCCACGTGCTGCACTCCAGGATACGCATGACCGTGCTGGGACTGCTCCTCGTGATCATGGTGCTGGTGGCGAGACTGCTGGTGCACACCCGCTGGCTGCCTCATCCCCTGTACCTGGTGCCGGTG
>DATKVD010000130.1:0-3119 GCA_035530235.1 Planctomycetota bacterium
AGGCCCACCGTGTAGGTGTCCGCCGTCGTGTACTGGTGGCTCGGGTCCTGGGCGGCGGAAGTGCCGCTGTCCCCGAAGCTCCAGCTCCACGAGGTCGGCGAGTTCGTGGACAGGTCAGTGAAGTCCACCGTCAGCGGCGCACTGCCGCTGAGCGGGCTGCCCTCGAAATCCGCCACCGGCGGCTGAGGCTGGGTCACCGTGATGTAGTCGGTCTTCGTCTCGGTGTCCTGGCCGTAGGCGTTGGTCGCCGTCAGGCCCACCGTGTAGGTGTTCGCCGTCGTGTACTGGTGACTCGGGTGCTGCGCCTCTGACGTGCCGCTATCCCCGAAGGTCCAGTCCCAGGCCGTGGGGCTGTTCGTGGACAGGTCGGTGAAGTTCACCGTCAGCGGCGCGTCGCCCTGGGTCGGGTTGCCCGAGAACTCCGCCACCGGCGGGTTCGTCCCGGTCACCGTGATGTAGCTGGGCTTGGTCTCGGTGTCCTGGCCGTAGGAGTTGGTCGCGGTGAGGCTGACCGTGTAGGTGTTCGCTGTCGTGTACTGGTGGCTCGGGTGCTGCACGTCCGACGTGCCGCTATCCCCGAAGGCCCAATCCCAGGAGGTCGGGGCGCCCGTGGACTGATCCGTGAAGTCCACCGTCAGCGGAGCCGGTCCGCTGAGCGGGCTGCCCGAGAAGTCGGCAAGCGGCGCCTGTCCCGGCGGGTTGTAGATCGCGGTGCAGGTGTCGTGGTTCAGGTCCTCTCGGTACGGGTATCCCGTCAGCGAGAGCTCGTCGACACAACACTCGAACAATCCGCCCACCACGACCAGCGCCGACTTGAACGTGGCCTCACCATTGATGTCTGTGATATTCGAGTCGGGCTCCCAGATCAGTTGCGGCATGATTCCGTTGCCCTTCCACAGGATGTCGACCGTCATGCCCGGAAGGACGGCGCAGTTCTGATCGTGCACCGTGACCGTCGCATCGGCCCAGTAGCCCTTCTTGTAGCTGCCTACGACGTCGACCGATGCCACATGGCAGTTCTGGTTGGTCACCGTGATGTAGTTCGTCTTGGACTCGGTGTCCTGGCCAGAGGAGTTGGTCGCGGTCAGGCTGACCGTGTAGCTGTTGGCGGAGGTGTACTGGTGGCTCGGATTCTGCGCGCCCGAGCTGCCACTGTCGCCAAAGTTCCACGACCAGGAGGTCGGGGTCCAGTTGGACATGTCGGTGAACGCCACCGTCAGCGGCGGGGTGCCGATGGTCGGCGCGCCCCGGAAGTCCGCCACCGGAGCCGTCGCCGGCGCCGAGCCGTATACTTCCAGCTCGTACAGGTTCATGCCGTTGAACCCGCCCGTCTCCGTCACCGTCAGCTTCACGTAGCGGCCCGTCCCGCTCAGGTTGTAGCAGTCGTCGATGCCGCCATCTCGCCGCGTCATGGTGGCGATCGTGTTCCAGTCCTGGTCGTCCGGGGAGACCTGGACGTTGAACTCGGCCGGGAACCGGTAGTCCTTCAGCCACTTGGCCACCACCCGGTTGATGGTGCAGGACGCCCCCAGGTCAACCGTGATGCTCCCGGTCTGACCGTCAGGAGTACTGGCACAGGTGGTCTCGTCGCCGTCCACCGCCAGCCCCAGGTCGCTGTAGGATGAACCCGTCACCGCCTTGAGCAGCGCCAGGTTCTCGCCCGTGGGCAGACCCGGCCAGGCCGCATCCGGCGTCACGAACGGGTTGGTCGGGTCGGCGGACCAGTCGAAGGCTTCTTCCAGGTCCGTATAGCCGTCCCCGTCACTGTCAGAGTCGAACGGGTTCAGCATCGCATACCGGAAGTGACTTCGCAGCTGGCTCTCCTCCGCGTTGGTCAGGCCGTCATTATCCCAGTCCTGGGGACCGTTGCTCGGATCGAGCGTCTGATCGATGAACTGGGAGTTATTGTATCCCCAGGTGATCTCGGCGGAGTTGTAGACACCGTCGCCATCGTAATCCCCGTATTCCGAGTAGCCATTGTGCTGGTGTCCAGCTTGGTAGGGGAAGTAGATCGTGTCGAGGACCTCCATGTAGTCCGGATCCCAAACCCAATCGCCCCAGATTCGGACATAGGACGAGGACGAGTCGGTCCGGTACTCCGGGCCAGCTCCAGGGATGTCCGCATAGGGGTCTTCCGGATAGCCGTAGAGGGAGTTGGCGCGGAGGGTGCGCGGTCCATTGCTGTGGTCGGTGACGTAGAAGCCATAGTCCCGAGCCGCCCGCGCGAGTGTCTTCTCGGTAAAGGTCCAGCCCAGGGTCTCAATGTACTCATCGGTGAAGACGCTGGGCTTGAGGCGGACGAGCGCCGCCTCCGGAATGCGCGTCGGGTACAGCGCATCGCCCTTGTTGATGCCATCCGTCTTCGTGGCCGGCGGACAGACGCCATTAGACGGCTCGTCGACCGAGAACGCCAGCGCGTGGTTGACCGTGCCTGCGGCCAGCTCGCCCGGACGGATGAGCCCGACCGACATCGCGATGGAGGGCCCCCGCAGGCTGCACGCCGTAGGGCCGCTTCCGTTCATGCCCGTGAAGGTCCAGTCACCGGAGCCGGCTTCGTAGTAGCCCGAGGCATTCCGGATCCAGTTCAGGTTTCCATCCTGTAGGATCTGGTAGAATCCGTACTCCATGCCGTGCAGAGGATCGATGATCCCCAGCATATGGTCCCAGGTGGGATCGCCCGTCCGCAGCGCCTGATCGGTGGGCAGCGGCACGTCTCGGAGGAAGTACCCGTGAGGACACCAGGAATACGATAGGTAGATATCCTCCAGGTCGTAGTTGGTCCCGTTGATCCAATAGCAGGCGAAAGTTTCCTTGAGGTAGAGCCTCATGGGTAGGTCCTGGTCGCCGTCATTCATGTCCACGACCAAGTCATCGCTGTAGGGATCGGCCGGGAAGTCGTAGGGAATCTGCCACAAGAATGGGCACTTGTCGGCCGGGTAGTCGGGCGGCTCCGCGTCAGCGAAAGCCGCCGGCGCGCCGAGCACAAGAGCGAACAGCACGAGCGCGAGGACGTAGCTTACACCGAATGAACGTCGTCGTTCGTTCAAAATGGGTAACCCCCTTCTTCTCTCCTGAATCACAGTACGGTTCGAAATGCAATCCCTTCGGTCGCACGAGTG
>DATKVD010000131.1:0-4918 GCA_035530235.1 Planctomycetota bacterium
GTCAAAGCCCTTGGCCCGGACAATGTCACCGCGGCGTACTCGAGCATCAACAGCAGCACCGAGTCCCGTGACCGAGCGCGTCTCGTCGCGAAGGCGGCCGGCGTCAAGCTCATTGAACTGGAGCTCGGTGAAATCTTCGAAGCCATCGGCCTCGAGGCCATGCGCGGGTTCGGGGCGGCCGGGTTCGACACCGACCTGATCGTGAACTTCATGGAGGGCGACGCCTCCGTGGACGGCTCCCTGCGTTCGACCCTCCGTGCCCCCATCGGCCGCTACCTGAACCGCATGAGCGGGGGCGGCATCCGCCACGGCACCGGCAACGAGGATGAGGACCGCTGGCTTCGATTCTACCAGAAGGGCGGCGACGGCGAAGTGGACTGCAACGTGCTGGCCATGCTCTCCAAGGGAGAAGTCTACCAGCTGGCGGTGGCACTCGGCGTCCCGCGCGAAATCATCGAGGCTCTGCCGACCCCGGACCTATGGGGCGTCGGCGAGAAGCACAACGATGAAGAGGAACTCACGCGGCTCTCGGGCGTCCCGTGGACCTACAGCCGCGTGAACCCGGAAACGGGCGAGTACGTCCGGGTCGGCACCATCGAACGTATCAGCCGGCTTCTCGATGAGCCGATCGCCACCCACGTCATCATCGGCGACCACCCCACGATCGGGGACTGGCTCTTCGGCTCCCAGGACCGCGGGAACATGAACCTCCGACTCATCGAACTCTTCGAGAAGTTCGGCGTCACGATCGAGCACCTGGATTCCGCGCGCAAATGGGAACGGAGCACCCGCCACAAAATGAATCCCAACTGCCCGTCGCTCGGGAGCCGTCAAGAGCTTCTCGACGCCGGCATCATCACCGACGAGCTCCCGAAACTTTGAACCCCAACACCAAGAGGAACAGACAAATGCAAAAAATCCATCTAGTGGTAATTGACCCGCAGAACGACTTCTGCGACCCCCACGGCAGCCTCTACGTGCCCGGCGCGGAGGACGACATGAAGCGCCTCGCCGGCATGGTCAAGCGCCTGAGCCCCAAGCTGGACGACATCCACGTCACGCTCGACTCGCACCGCCGCGTCGACATCAGCCATCCGCTGTGGTGGAAGGACACCTCGGGGCGGCACCCCGACGCCTTCACCATCATCACGGCCGACGACCTCAAGCAGGGCAAGTGGAACACCACGAACCCGGGCTATTTCGACCGCACCAAGGCGTACCTCAAGCAGCTGGAGACCAGCGGCCGGTACCCCCACGTCATCTGGCCCGAGCACTGCCTGATCGGGGACGAGGGCCACAACATCCACCCCGTGCTCTCGGCCGCCATCCACGAGTGGGAGGAGCAGTTCGCGGCGGCGGATTTCATCACGAAAGGCTCCAACCCCTTCACCGAGCACTTCTCGGGCGTGAAGGCCGAGGTGCCCGACCCCGAGGACCCGACCACGCAGGTCAACACCGGCTTCATCCAGACGCTGGAGGAGGCCGACATCATCCTCCTGAGCGGCGAGGCCCTGAGCCACTGCCTGCTCTCGACGGTCGAGGACATCGTCAACGAGTTCTCCGACCCGGCCTACGTCGCCAAACTCGTGCTGTTGCAGGACGCCTGCTCGGTGATCCCAGACCCGCCGGGCACCACCCTGTTCAGCGACAAGGTCGCTGAGTTCATGAAGACCATGCAGGCCAAGGGCATGAAGGTCAGCACCACGGAGGAGTTCCTGGCCACGTAGGCCGGTGCTCGCCGCCCACCCGAACGAACACACGAACACAGGAGACAGACAGATGCCAAGACTAGACGGAATGGACGATCACCAACTCGCGGGCTCCCACTACGGGTTCTCGGCGAAACGCATCGAAGACCTCGGTGCGACCGAATACACCATCGTCGCCATCACGGGCGACAAGTCAGGGAGCGTGGACGCGTTCCGGGGCGAGATCGAGAACTGCATCAAGGAGATCGTGAAATCGTGCCGGCACTCGCCGCGCGCGGACAACCTGATGATGCGGCTCACGATGTTCGATGACCAGCTCGAGGAGATCCACGGGTTCCGGCCGTTCAGCGAGTGCGACGTGGACGACTACACCAACTGCGTAAAGCCAGGGGGTATGACCGCGCTCTACGACGCGGCCTGCAACGCGGTGGCCTCGGCCACCGCCTACGGCAAGAACCTGACGGAGAGCGACTTCGATGTGAACGCCATCGTTTTCGTCATCACCGACGGCGACGACAACCGCTCGAAGATGACGGTCCCCGAGCTGAAGAAGCAGCTGGAGGCCGCCGTGCAGAGCGAGGCCCTGGAGTCCATCGTCTCCGTCCTCATCGGGGTCAACGTCCAGAACCCCACCCTGAGCCACTATCTGAGCGACCTGTCCATGCAGGCGGGGTTCACCCAGTACGTCGAACTGGGGGACGCGAAGGCCAACACCCTCGCCAAACTCGCGGATTTCGTATCCCGATCTATCTCGGCCCAATCTCAGGCGCTCGGCACGGGCGGCCCGAGCCAATCGCTGACTTTCTAGGGGAACCATGGGAACCATCGCCAAGTTTGCAGTCGCAGTCCTCGTGCTCCGTCAGAACGACGGGGCATGGGAGTGCGTGCAGGTCGCCCGCAAAACCGACCACACGCAGTGGAGTCTCCCCGGCGGGAAAATCGACACTCCAGAGGAGAACCCGATTCCGTTGCCCCTCACACGGGCGATCCCGACGCCGCTCCACCGGGCCGAGATCCCGCGCAGAGCGGCGTGGCGCGAACTCCTGGAGGAGACGGGGATCGACTGCAACATGGACACCCTGATCGAGTTGGAGACCGTGCTCGACTCTGGGGGCTACCTGACCACCTTCTACATGCTGGCCGTCAATCACCCGTTCCCGGACGCTCTGCAACCGCTCCACGGGTACGTGCACGGAGAGGCACCCGTGCGGTGGGGGCGGATCGAGGAGTTGTTCGGTGGACCTTTCGGGGACGAGAACCGCGAACGGTTCAGGAAACTGGGGCTGATCTGATGGACTGGAACGCAGACGCTTTCTTCGCCATCGGCAAGACCCACATGGTCTGCGAGGACTACGCCCGCACGGGGAGGACCCCCGACGGGCTCCCCTACGCGATCGTGTGCGACGGCTGCTCGTCGTCGCCCGACACCGACTTCGGGGCCCGGCTTCTGGCCTCGGTGGCCGCGGGCCAGATGGGCCCCATCTGCCGCGGGGAAGTCCCTTTCAAGGACAAGGAGTCCAAGATCATCCACACCGCGGGCATCGCCGCGTTCGCGGCCGGGGTTCCCGACCGCGCCTTGGATGCCACGCTCCTCGCCGCCTACCCTGGGGTGGGCGAGCTCGGCCACACGGGCGTTCGCGTCTCCATGCGGGGGGACGGCGTCATCGTGAGTCGCCTTCGGAAGAAAGACGGCTACGGGCTCTACGTGGTGGATCACCTCAACAACGCCCCCCGCTACCTGAACTACGACCGTGAGCCAGAACGCCTCAGGGGCTATCTGAAACGGTTCGGGGAGCGGGGCACCCTCCGTTGCTGCGGGACGGCTGTGCAAGTCGGGCACGACCTGAGCACCCGCGACCCCGAGACGGGCAGCATGGAACTCAAGAAAGGTTGGATCGAGGACCGCGAGTTCGAGGGCCACCCCCCCGATTTCTTTTTCCCGGCCGAGTACTTCGACCTCGTGATGGTGCTCTCGGACGGCGTGCAGACGTTCCAGCGCGTAGCTAGGACGGGCACCAGCAAATCGCTGGAGAACGTCCCCGTCGAGCAGGTAGTCGAACAGCTGCTCGAGATCAAGGGCACCAAAGGGAGCTTCCTGCAGCGCCGGTGCCACAAGTTCCTCACAAAATTCTGCGCCGAGAACGAGTGGCAGCACTCCGACGACTTCTCGGCCGCGGCGATATGGATGGACGAGCCCGATGTCTGACCGCGACCTAGTCGACCACGCCGCTTTCAAGAGCGCCGCCGTCAAAGAGATCGAGGGGATGCGACGTTGCCTCGCAACGCTCGCCAAGAAACTGGAGCCTTTCCCGGGAGGCACATCGTGAAGGTTTACGTCAAAGGACAGCCCGAGGTCAGCCTCGGCAAAAGCCACTACGTTGCCGAAGGCGGCGAGGGCAAGGTCTTCGCGCGCGGCGATACCGGCTACAAGATCTACCACGACCCCGCGAAGGCGATCCCGCTCGGCAAGATCCAGGCGCTCGCCGCCATCAGAGACCACATCGTCATCAAACCCACCGACGCGCTGTACAGCGGCGCGAAAGCCAAGCACGTGGGCCACACGTTCCGCTTCGTGCGGGACACCTGGACCCTGTGCCAGCTGTTTCCCCGGGCGTTCCGCGACCGGGAGGGGCTCACCCACGAGGCGACGATCAAACTCATGCGCCGCATCCAGGAGGGCGTCGGGGCCGTGCACAAGGCCCGCGTGCTCATCGTGGACCTCAACGAGATGAACTTCCTGGTGAGCAAGGACTTCTCCACGCCGTACTTCATCGACGTGGACAGCTACCAGACGCCGCAGTACCCCGCGACGGCCATCATGCCGTCCGTGCGGGACCCGCTGGTCCGGGGCGTCGACTTCACGGAACTCTCCGACTGGTTCAGCTTCGCCGTCGTCAGCTTCCAGATGCTCACGGGCATCCACCCCTTCAAGGGCAAGCACCCGAGCATCAAAGGACTCGAGAAGCGCATGGAGGCCGGGATCTCGGTGTTCGACAAGGCCGTGAAAATCCCGAAGGTCGCCTACGGGCTCGACATGGTGCCCGACGTCTACAAGGACTGGTACGAGGCCCTGTTCGTGGGCCGCAAGCGGTTGCCCCCGCCCGACGACCTCCAAGCCGTCATCATCCTCCGCACCGTGGTCCGCAAGATCACCGGCACCGACAACTTCGACGTGACGGAAATCTCGGAGTTCACCGAGGACATCCGCG
>DATKVD010000132.1:0-3508 GCA_035530235.1 Planctomycetota bacterium
GGAATGTGAACGTCTCGCGGTTCTCCTGCCACCAGCCGATCATTTTCGGGATCGCCTGCTCGAGTTCCGGGCGGTAGTTGCCCATTTTGTATCCGAAATCCCGTCGGAGTTTCAAGGCGAGGAAGTTGTAGACGTTGCTGCGATACTGCGGCGAGGGCGCGCTCTCAGCAGGAAGCAGCCCAATGAGGATGTCGATGCCGCGCTTGTCTTCCCGCATGGCCAGCACCCTTCCGATCTTGGCCTTCGTGCTGTAGTGCTCGGCCTTTCGGCTCTTGGGACTGCTCAGATAGAGCTGCCACAGGCGCTCGCACGCCCACTCGCCCGGCAGCGCGTCGAGCACGTCGATCTCCATCGAATGGCCGACGAGCTTGTCGCCGAGAATTTCGTGGATGCAAGGGGCATCTCCCCAGGCAAGGAGCGTTCGGATGATCCCGTCGGGCGTGTCGGGACCTTCCCTGGCCAGTGCACCGCGGAGCTTCTTTCGGATGGCGGTCTTCAGGTCTTCCGGCAGGTGACTGGTGAAGTTGCTGAGCCCCATCGCGGCGTAAATGCGGGTGGTTTCTCCGGCTTTCGAGTCACACGCGACCTGTGCGAGGGCGTTCGCGCTTTCAGCCGTGTATGGGGACATCGCCAGCCCCCGGACCGCGGCGAAGCGCACGGCGTGAGGTGTTCCCGGGGAGGTCGCCAACCGGGTGTTCTCGGCCGTGTCACTCGGCTTCCCGGCGAGCTGGGTCAGTCGGCGGATGAGATGGGGATGATAAGGCAGCACGCCGACCCAGCGGTCGACGAGCCTGTAAGCGACCTTCACCCCGTCGTCGCCCGCGAAACGCACGCCGCCCGACTGCCCTGCAAGGAAGACGACGTATTGCCTGTCTTTCCGGACCACGACCGACTCTTCGTCGCCGCCGGTGGTGAACTGGTTGAAGCGGAAACGAACCTTCGACGTCTTCTGCAAGCCGCCCTTGATGGGTCCTATCACTTCACACAGCGCGGCCCATTCGACGACGCCTTGTTCCTCCATCTCTCCGCCCTGGATGTCCAGAACCTTCACGTGCGCCACGATCTCGGACGCCGCCAACATCGCCTCGAGGATCGGCTCCTGTGCCCTCGACGTCGCACAAAGCCCCACCACCAAAGCGGTTACGACAATCGACCTTCGCATGGCCATCCCTCCCGACGCCCGGTCTTTCCACGATGATTGGACGCACGTTCCACAAGAGCAGTTCCACAGAATCCGCACGAGATGTCTCACATCATCTCGAGCGAAAAAAGTACGCGGTACTTTTGTTTCTGCCAAAAAACGCCCTTGATACGCCAGAAACGGCGTTTTCACAAAAGTACCTGGTACTTTTTTTCCGTTCAGCCTCGAGTGGGTGGACGGCCACGCCCGCGGACGGTAAGCGGCAGGCCAAGACGTCGACAGGTGCTGCTCACCCAGGAAACCGTCCCATAGGGACGGTCCCGGGCGATGGATGCTCTGATCCCACCTTCCGCCTGATCGAGCTGCGGCTTGTTCACCATCGCCTCCCAGCCATCGGGCAGCACCCGCGGGCCGTTGCTGAGGAGTTGCTGCTGTTCGGCATCCCCGTGCAGGCGTCGCCACAGGCTTCCCCAACGCCACTCTTCAGCCCGACTGACCAAGCCCGCACGCAAAGGATTGCGCTCAACATAGCGGCAGACCGTGAGATAGTGTCGATCGGACTCTACGGGGAAGCTTCTGAACCTGCCCTGATAGAGGTGCCCGCTTCCGACGGTGTCGTGCGCGTAGTGCCAGCGCTGCGTGTGTGTCAGCGTCAGCCACTGCATGAAGTCGGAGAGGTCACCATCCGCCTCGGGCCAGAGCACAAGGTGCCAGTGGTTTGGCATGACGCTGTAAGAGAGGGTGCGCATGGGTACCTGCTCGTGGGCCTCCTCAAGCACCTTCTCGAATGCCTGGTAGTCGCCATCGCTCTCAAAGAGCTGCATGCGCCCGTTCGCGCGGTTGAGCACGTGGTACACTAACCCACCCAGCGCAACCCGTGGGAGTCTCGGCATGATCTTCCCTCTCCAAGAGACTGTCTCGAGAAGCAGTCCGAAAAAAGTACCTGGTACTTTTTTCCCAGAGCATTTTCCCCGTTTTTGCACGAAAAATCAAGGCTGCAAAAAAGTACCTGGTACTTTTTATTGCGTCAGGCGCCCTTGAGTCCGCGGATCATGTAGGCCTGGAGGACGCCGGATTCGTTGGAGTTGAAAAAGGCCAAGCGTCCGTCGGGCGAGAGGAACGGGTGGGGGTGGGTGTCCTTCGAGGTGTGGACGCTGGAGCCGCGGGTCCACGCCAGGGGCGTCACGTTTCTCGCGGGGTCCACGCCCGGCTCGCCGAGGTCCATCAGGAGGATGCGTCCGCCCTGGTCGTACGGGTCGGCGTCGGTGACGAGACGCTTGCCTTCGATATCGACGCCGAAATGCGCCGTGCGCGGGAAGCCCGCGGGGCGGCTCAGGTCGTTCCGAACCCCGCCGGGGGTCTCGATGCCCACGTGCCCGACATACGGCGCCGGGCGGCATTCCACCAGATGCCGTGCGTCCGGGTCCCGGGTGCCGGTGCCGAGGATGGCCCAGGTCGTTCGTCCCCGCCAGCACTGGTGACCGTGACAGCGCTCGTTGCCGTCGCGACCGCACGGGAAGTTGCGGAAGTCCGTCCCGTCGTCACGGATGACGTGGATGTCCGCGCCTGCCTCGCCGGTCAGGCGGGTGATCTTTCCGGATGCGTCCCTCTCTCCGCCGTGGTTGTGCTGGATCATGACGTCGTGCATCGCCTCGGCGTCGAGCGAGCGCGAGTACTGCGGGTGCATGTTGAACCAGCTGGGCCCCTGGTGGGCGATTTCGACCGACGGCTGCTCGAGGTCAAAGACGAGCAGTCCGAACGTGACGTCCCGGGCGAGGGGGCTTCGAAGCCCCACCTGCAAGGCGAGCCGTTCGCCGTCGGAGCGGATGGTCGAGAGCGGATAGACGCGGAGGCACGGACGGAAGGCGGTACCAGGCACCTCGCCCTCCACCGCGTAGAGTGTCCGGCGGTCGGTGCCGTCCATCTTCACGCGCTTGAGCGTGATGCGCCCGCCGTCGTCGGTCGTCTCGTCCACGATGTAATAGAGGTATCTCCCGTCCGGCGACACCGAAGGCGCCGTCGCGCCCGTCTCTTCGGTGATGGGGCGCAGCGCACAGTCGTCCTCGATGTCGCAGACGAGATAGCGGTGCTCCGGGTCGTGTTTGTCCGAGCCGTGAGCGTGCGCCGAGCGGTGCAGCACGAACCGCTTCGAGTCCGGCGTGAAAATCTGCGCCTCCATGTAGACGTGGCTCGACGGCACCGCTTCCGTCGTAAGTTGAATAACCTCAACACCTTCCGGCGCGTCGTCGTCCAGCAGGTCCGGTCGCGGCTTCATGGCAGTCCCTCACTCCTTTCCAGCAGTCTTCGGGAAAGCAGGCCCCTTGTCCCAGCGCGGCAGGCCGAACTCGTAGGCCCCAACGTCCGGCT
>DATKVD010000133.1:0-2501 GCA_035530235.1 Planctomycetota bacterium
CCGAGCAGTGGTTCATCAAAGTCGACCACGACGACCTCCGCCGACGGGCGCTCGAAGCCGTCAAGGCGACGAGCTGGGTCCCGCACTGGGGTGAGATCCGCATCTCCAGCATGGTCGAGGAGCGGCCCGACTGGTGCATCAGCCGGCAGCGGAGCTGGGGCGTCCCCATCCCGGCGTTCTACTGCGAGACGTGCGGCGGGGTGCTGATGACGGCCGACACGTGCCGGCACGTCCGTGATTTCTTCGCCGAAAACGGCGCCGACGCGTGGTTCACGACCGAGGTGAAGGACCTGCTTCCGGTCGATGCGGCGTGTCCGTCGTGCGGCGGCACGACGTTCCGCAAGGAGAACGACATCTTCGACGTCTGGTTCGAGTCGGGGTCGTCGCACCGGTCGGTGCTCAGGCGGCATCCGCAGCTCGGCTGTCCGTGCGAGCTGTATCTCGAAGGCTCCGACCAGCACCGCGGATGGTTCCAGGTGTCGCTCCTGACGGCGGTGGCGGCCGACGGGGAGGCGCCCTTCCGCACCGTCGTCACCCACGGGTTCGTGGTGGACGAAAAGGGCGAAAAGATGTCGAAGTCCTTAGGCAACCTCATCATGGCCGAGGACGCGGTGAAGAAGTTCGGGGCCGACGTCGTCCGACTGTGGCTCTCGTCCGTCGACTACAGGAACGACATCAACGTCTCGATGGCACTCATCCAGCGGATGGGCGATGCCTACCGGCGCATCCGGAACACCTTCCGCTACCTCCTGGGGAACCTGGCCGGGTTCGATCCCGCGACCGACGCCGTCGCACCGACGGAGATGCTCGAACTCGACCGCTGGGCCCTGAGCGAGCTTCAGCACCTCGTCGAGCGCGTCACGAGGGCCTATGAGGACTACCAGTTCCATCGCGTCTATCACGAGGTGCACAACTTCTGCGCCGTCGAGATGAGCGCGTTCTACCTCGACGTCCTCAAGGACCGACTCTATTGCGAGGCGCCGGGCTCGCCTGAGCGCCGGAGCGCACAGACCGCGATGCATCGCATCCTGAACGTCCTGGTGAAGCTGGTGGCGCCGGTGCTGGTGCATACCGCTCACGAGGTGTGGGAGCACGTCGAGCACCGCGAGGACCTCGACTCGGTGCACCTGGCGTCCTGGCCGGAGGTGGAGGTCGACCTCGTCGATGCGGAACTCGACGCCCGCTTCGCCAGGCTGATGAAGGTGCGTGACGAGGTCGCCCGCGAGATCGAGAAGATGCGCGCCGCGAAGACCGTCGGCTCCTCACTCGAGGTCGCCGTCACGCTCCACACCCCGAACGACGAACTCAGACGGTTCCTCGAAAGCTTCGGCGGGACGCTCTCGGCGTATCTCCTGACGTCGGACGTCGTCGTTTTTCCGGAGAGGCCCGAGGGTGCGGTCCAGGGGCTCGAGATGCAGGACCTCACCGTCAGGACCGCCCGGAGCGAGCATCCTAAGTGCTTGCGGTGCTGGAACTTCCGCCAATCCGTCGGCTCAGACGCCGACCACCCGGCCCTGTGCGAAAGGTGTGCGAAAGTCGTCCGTGACCTGTAAGTAATGTGACGGTTGTCATCCTGAGTCCCGATGCATCGGGACGAAGGATCTGGCTCCGCACGCGAAGGACTGCTCCGAATTCGGGGCCAGATTCTTCGTCGTCCCGACCAGTCGGGACTCCTCAGAATGACCCGCGCGTTCTTTGCGGGACAGGGGTTCTTCAATGCGTTCCGTGGTCATCGACAAGCCGGGCAGCGTGACGGTCCGCGATTTCCCGGAGCCAATTCCCGGCCGGGGTGAGGTCGTCGTCGACGTCCGGGCGTGTGGGTTCTGCGGGACGGACCTGCACATCTTCCGCGGGGAGTACCTGGGCGAGTATCCGGTGCGGCCCGGGCACGAGTCGGCGGGCGTCGTCTCGGCCGTCGGCGCGGACGTCGGTGACCTGAAGGTGGGCGACCGCGTCGCGATCGAGCCCAACATCCACTGCGGCACGTGCGCCATGTGCACCTCCGGCCGGGCGAACTTCTGCGAAAGCTGGACCGCCATCGGGGTCACGCTCCCCGGATGCATGGCCGAGAAGGTCGTGGCGCCCGCCGGCCAGGTCTTCAAGATCGGCGAGTTGAGCTTCGAAGCGGGCGCCTTCATGGAGCCGCTGTCGTGCGTCCTCCACGGGATGAAGAGGATCGAGCCGGTCACAGGCGCCGACGTCCTCATCATGGGCGCCGGGCCCATCGGGCTGCTCATTCTCCAGGTCGCGAAGCTCCGAGGCGCCCGGAGCGTCACCCTCACCGACCTCCGTGCCAGCCGACTGGAACTCGCGAAGCAACTTGGTGCCGATGAGACGGTATGTGCCGGGACGTGTGGCACAGCCGCCCCCGGCTGTGCAGATGAAAGCGACGTCACGGCCGAGGGCGGCCGTGCCACATCAAGAACAGCATTCGACGTCGTCATCGACGCGTCGGGGAGTGTCGAGGCGATCCGCCGAACGGTGGACCTGGCGCGTCCGGG
>DATKVD010000134.1:0-4788 GCA_035530235.1 Planctomycetota bacterium
TCATCTGGAACGCGACAGCGGGTTCC
Source organism: Planctomycetota bacterium (assembly GCA_035530235.1). Lineage (GTDB taxonomy): Bacteria > Planctomycetota > DG-23 > DATKVD01 > DATKVD01 > DATKVD01. The sequence goes on from DATKVD010000134.1 coordinate 27, forward strand.
GTGCGTCCGGCCGCCAGGTACATGTCCCGGATGCACACCGCCTGTTCGTAATTGAACGCGGCCGCCCAGCACCCGATGCCCCGCGAGTTCTCCGAGCACAGCTTCGCAATATGGATCGGCGCAAGCTTCTGGTCCATCCGCTTGATGTGAACGTGGACCGGGCCCGTGCAGTCGAAAGCGTCGTAGAGCCGGGCGCCGTCGGTCACGTCGCGGTCCTCGGCGGGACGTTGCCTGCCCGTCTCGAAGTCAAGGACGTCGAAGGGAGAGAACGGCGGACGCATGAGGAAGCGGTCGTCGCCCGGTTTCGTGGTGGCGTAGTTGGTGTCCTCGTCCGGCACCTGCCTGCGGGCGGCCTCCACCAGCGCCGGGTCGTAGCAGACGCGGTTCCCCTTGACGGTGACGCCGGTGTGGTCGGCGAGTTCCTTCAGGAGTTCCGGATGGTCGATCTCGACGCCCACCTCGGCCAGGAGCTGATGCACGTCGTCGAGGATGAGCCTGACAAGTTCGGGAGTGAGGCCGCCCGTGATTTCGAAGTGGCTCCGCATGACAACACTCCTTCACCGACCGTGGCGGGACAGGAGCCCCGCCACGCACCTGTACTGGGTGGTGGGGCTCCCGTCCCACCGCCCATCCAGCGAGTAACAGGCCCGCGCGTCTATTCCCTGTCCGGGACGCGGAAGGCGCCGTCGGGGCGCTTGGCGAGTCTCTGGTGGGGGTAGTGTTCGGCCCCGCCCATGGCCCCGCGGAGCATCCAGACGGCCCTGAGGTGTGCGTTGTGGTGGTTGATCATCCGGACGCAGTTCCCGGCGACGGTCTCCGTGCCGCGACCGGACCAGTGGGGTCCGGGCCTGTCCAGATCGTCCTCATCGACGGCCTCGACACACGCGATGCACGCGGCCCAGAGGTCGTCGCAGGCCTCGGCAAGCCCGGACAGGTCGGGCGCGGGGTTCTCCGGCCCCGGCGCCTTGTCCGCATAGCTCTGCAGCGGTGCGAACTTCGCGTCCCCGTCCATGTGGTTGACGCCGGTGAGCGTCCCGTGGATGAAGAAATCGAGCCCGCGCATGCAGTGACAGACCATCCAGCCGATGGGGTTCCTGCAGCCCTCGACCGGAACGGCGGCGAGCTGCCCGGACGTGAGACCTTCGAGGGCGTGCGCGAGTTCGTTGCGGATCTCGCGAAGCTGGAACAGCAGTATCTCCTTGCGCGTCATCGCATTCCTCCGCTAAGCGGTCTCACCTAGGCTCTGTCACGAGCGTGGTGGGGCGCCCGCCCCACCACGGCAGCGGCGCCAAACCGGCAGCCCTGATGCATCGGGGCCGCCCACACACTTTGCGAAACGTAGGTGAGCCCGCTGAGAGCGTCTAACAAGATGAGTTGTTGCCGTTGACAACAAGCCCCGTGAGGGGCGTCAGTCAATAGCCGGGGGCGCGAGCCCCCGGTGCACGAGCAAAGAAAGCCGCTCAGCCCCGAAGGGGCGACAGGGGCGTGCCGTCACCTCCTATCGCCCCGTTGGGGCTTAGGCAAATGTCAGAACTCCCACCGGGGGCTCGCGCCCCCGGCTAAATCCCTTCGCCCCTGCCGGGGCTGCCGAAAGGGAAGCCGCCTCGTTCTATTAGGCGCTCCTAGTCCTCTTTCCCCCGAATCCCGCCCGGCAGTGCGACGCGTCGGCCGGTCGCTTCGACGCGGGTCTTCAGCTCCTTCGCCGCCGAGAGCGCCGCGTCACAGAAGCGTGCCCCGGCCTCGGGGCCGAAGCGGGTGCACACCGCCTCGTACCCGCCCCACGCGAACGCGTTCCGGTGCGCCATGTAGCCCAGGTGCTCCGTCGCGAGATACATGACGTAGGTCTTGGGGAACGGGCTCTCCCACTTGAGCCGCAGCCCCAACTCGGCGACCAGTTCTCCCGGGGTGCCGATGAAAAGCACGGGCCCGATCGACCAGAGACACAGGCTCACCGCAAGACCGCCTTCGGCCTTCGCGTCGTCGGGCACCGTGAGGCGTTTCTCCGACCCATAATCCTTCGGGACACGAGCGAAGTCCTCGTCGGTCATCGCGGGAAGGACGATGTCACGCCAGACGCTCGCGACGGGCGGGTCGTCGAGTCTCACCGCGTCCCAGCGGTGGTAGAGCACCTTCTCGGCAAGCGCGAGTCCCATGCGCTCGCAGCGTGCGAACCCGGCCTCGGCGCCCTGCGGGTGGTTGTCGCCCGCGGCGCCGGTGATGAAGAGCGCCGTCCCGCCCCAGTTCCGCTCGATCTCACGCTTAAGCACGCCCGGATAGTCGGCGGTCACCTCGTCGGACGAGTCGCCCACGGTAAGCGGGTGGGCGGTGTAGTTGACGACCGTCGCGATCGTCTTGCCGTCGTGCGCGGCGCGGAAGTAGAGCATGCCCAGCTCATCGTCCACGGGGCCGTCGGCGACGGGACTCAGATACTTGTGCTTGGGCTGATAGAAGTAGGTGCCGTCGGGCAGGAAGACCCGGCGGTTGACGTTCTCACGGATGCGGGTGGCGTTGCAGGAGACGGTCGCCGGCTGTGCCGAATCCAGTGCAGCCTTCAGTGCCTCGACGGAGCGCTCGACCACGCGCGCGCGCCAGGCGTCGTGCCGACGCTTCGCGTCGGCTCCTTCCGGCACGCGGTCCGGGCGGACCGTCGGACTCGAATGGGCGTGGGAAGACGTGGTGAGGATCGACCGCTCGGGCAATCCGGTCGCGGCGGCGCACCGTTTCTGCACCTCGGCGATGAACCGCTTGCCCGTGTGCGCCATGTCGTAGGTGAGGACGGCGAGTCTTTCGCCGGCCGCGTCACCCGCTCGGTCTTCGAGGTAGAGCGCCGCGACGTGCAGGTCGTCGTGGACGCGCGTGGCCAGGCGGCCCGGACCGTAGCCGGTCAGCTCGATGGGCAGCTCCGGGTTGATCTCCGCCCTGGCGGCGCCGCAGATGAGCATCTCCCGGTCTCCATGATGTCGCCGGGCCCCCGCCCGACACGAACGGCCCCGATGCGCCGGGGCCGTGGGACACCTCTCCGTGAGCGTGCTACCGCATGCGCCAGAAGATGACGTCGCCCGGTTTCACGTGACGGAGGTTCGGGGCGGTCGTGGGGGCCTCGTTGTTCAGCTCGTACGACCAGAGCGTCCCGGCGTTCACGTCGGCCATCCGCGCGGCGATGCCCACCACCCACTCCTCACCCGTGTCGGTGACCTCCGTGGCCACCGGAGCGATCTGCCGGGTCACCTCGAGCACCGTGGGACGTCCGGTGATGGTCACGAACGCCCGCGTGATCTTCATCCCCACTCCCCAGTCGATGCACACCTGGACCTGGTTCGGCGCCGGCCCCGCGGGCGGCGCCGGCTGACACCCGACGAGCACCAACGCCGCCAGAATGCCCACGACCGGGCCGCAGTTCACAAGACGCTTCATTGCACTCTCCCTAAGAGGTCTCACATAAGTCTTTTGCAGTTTATGGGCGGTCCCGATGTATCGGGATCCCGCCGCCTGTTTGCCGGCTTCTGCGTGGTGGGACAGGAGCCCCACCACGCGGGTACATTAAAGAACTCAGGTGAGACCGCTTAGTACGCTTTGGCAAACAGCACGAGGTGCTGTCCCTGTCTTCCGCACGCGATGCATTTCCCCCGAGAATCCGGCTGGTCGAACGGGATCGCCCGGATGGTCGCACGGGTGTCTTCCTTGACCTTCGCCTCGCAGGCGGCGTCCCCGCACCAGAACGTGCGGATGAACCCGGGGATCTGCTCCTCCAGGGCGCCCTTCATCTTCTCGTAGTCGTCGACGTCGTGGGTGTGGTCCTCGCGGAACTTGAGGGCCCGGTCGAAGAGGGCCTTCTGGACGGCGTCGAGCCGGTCGAGGACCGCGGCCTTGAGTCCGTCGCGACCGACGAATTCCTTCTCTCCCGTATCGCGGCGGACGAGGACGACCTGTCTCTTCTCGACGTCGCGCGGGCCGATCTCCATCCGGATGGGCACGCCCCGCAGCTCCCACTCGTTGAACTTCCAGCCGGGGGTGTACTGGTCACGGTCGTCCACCTTGAGCCGGACGTCGCCGCCCAGTTCCCCGCGAACGGCCGCCACTTCCGCCGCCACCGCTTCCTGCTGCTGGGCCGTCTTGCCGATGGGCACGACGACCACCTGGTAAGGGGCGATCTTCGGCGGGAGGATGAGTCCGTGGTCGTCGCCGTGGGCCATGATGACGGCCCCGATGAGCCGGCTCGACACCCCCCACGAGGTCTGCCAGACGTATTCGAGCTTCCCGTCGCGCGACTGGAACTTCACGTCGAATACCTTCGCGAAGTTCTGCCCCAGGAAGTGAGACGTGCCGGCCTGAAGCGACCTGCCGTCCCGCATGAGCGCTTCGATGCAGTAGGTGTCCACCGCCCCCGGAAACTTCTCACTCTCGGACTTCACCCCCGTCACCACCGGCAGCGCCAGCATCTCCTCGGCGAAGTGCAGGTAGACCTCGAGCATCTTCAGCGTCTCTTCCTCGGCTTCCTCCCTCGTCTCGTGGGCGGTGTGTCCCTCCTGCCAGAGGAACTCGGTAGTGCGCAGGAAAAGTCTCGGCCGCATCTCCCAGCGGACGATGTTGGCCCACTGGTTGATGAGCACGGGGAGGTCCCGGTAGGACTGGATCCACTTGGCGAGGGACGCGTTGATGATGGTTTCCGAGGTGGGCCGGACGACGAGCGGCTCTTCGAGCTTGGCCCCCCCCGCGTGCGTGACGACCGCGAAGTGCGGGGCGAACCCCTCGACGTGCTCCG
>DATKVD010000135.1:0-2676 GCA_035530235.1 Planctomycetota bacterium
CACCTTAAACAAGGCCTTTTTCTGTCTTGACAACCCAGACCACCTCACTTCCCTGCAAGTCAATGCCATTTCCGTAAACGGTTCCTCTTGGGGTCCGATGGTAACCGCGTTGTTAACCCATTGCCCCGTCTCGGGGTGAGAGTGCGAGAGTTCGAGACGGTTACGCTTGGGGTGCGATCGGCCCCCCCACGGTTCCCGTCTATCAGTACTACGAACCGGACGTGCGCGACGAGGCCGCACCCGTCTAGGCTCACCATCCTCTAGCACCGGCGTTTCTTGGGGTGCGCGGGAGGCGGATCTCCCGATCCGCTTCCGTCCTGCGCCGCATCAGCGCCGGCTGCCCCCATCCCGTGATCTTGTTACACCCCTGTTACCAACGGAACGTGAATCTCGACGTCTAATATAGTGACGAGAGGGCGTATTCGACCTCTGCCCGGAGCGGTTCCGGGACGAGGCGATGGGATTCCGTGAGAGGTGAAAGGGGGTCAAGATGAGACGCGCATGGCTGATGACCGCGGCGGTGGTCGCGGGGGTTTTGGCAGTGACGGCCGTCCAGGCCGGACCCATCTTCTTCGCGGGCCGCCTCGAGGACGGCCGCTTCATCCCTGACGAAGGCGTCAAGGGTCCCTGCTACACGGTGCTCTACAGCACCATCACCGTCACGATCGACGGTGAGAGGGCTGTCACAAGCATCCGGGAGACGATCTCGGGCCCCGCCGCGGGGGTCCGGACGGTCTGCCTGATCCCGCTCCCCGACGGCGTGGACGGCGGGACCGCTGTGGTCTCAAGGTGTTCGCCGGGCGGCGTGGCGTCCGTCCTCAAAGAGGTGACGTTCCTGACGGACGTCGAGGCGCAGAAGGTATACGAGGCCCTGGCGCGGGGCACGGGGTCGGCTGAAATCCTTGCACTCACGGGCCGGCCCGCTCTTCTCATCCCCGCGCTCGAACTCAAGGACTCCCTCGACGTAACCGTTGCCTACCGGCAGAAGGTGCGCTCCGAGCAGGGCCTGCTGACGTTCGACTGTCCCATGCCACAGACGAAATGGGCCCGCGGACGGGTCGCCAGGCTGTCACTGAAGGCGGCCGTCACGAACCGCAAACCCCTTCGTGCCATGTTCAGTCCCACGCACCCGGCGCTCATCGAGCGCATCGGACTCCACGAGGCGACGGTGCGTGTGAAGGCGGAGGACTGGGTCGGGCTCGGCAGTTTCCGGCTCTGTTGGGTGGCCGACGAGGACGACCTGGGACTGCGGCTTCTCACGTACCGACCCGACGGCGATGACGGCGGCTACTTCATGCTCATCGGGAATCCCACCGGGAGCGCCAAGGGCGAAAAGGTCATCGAGAAGGACGTGATCTTCGTTCTAGACGCGAGCGGCTCGATGCGCGGCGAGAAGATCGAGCAGGCCCGTGCGGCGATGGAATACTGTCTCGCCCGCCTCAACCCGGGCGACCGCTTCAACGTCGTGACGTTCGGCACCGAGGTTCGAAGCTTCCGTGGGGACGTGGTGGCCAACACGAAGCGGAACGTGACCGCGGCACAGGAATTCGTCGAGGCCGTGGTGGCCAGCGGACGGACCAACATCGGCGGCGCACTGGCCAGGGCACTGGCGGGCGCCCCGGGCGACGGCCGTCCACGGATCATGATCTTCCTGACCGACGGAACCCCCACCGCCGGGGAGCTCGTGCCCGAAAAAATCCTCGAAGGCGTCGACAAGGCGAACACCTCCCGGACCCGTGTCTTCGTCATGGGCGTCGGACACGACGTCAACGCACATCTGCTGGACAAGCTGGCGGAGATGACCGACGGCCTCAGCGAGTACGTCGCCCCCTACGAAGAGATCGACGTGAAGGTCGCCGCCCTTTACGACCGTCTGAGCTTCCCGGTGCTCACGGACGTCGCGGTGGGGTTCGGCGGCCTGAAGACGCATTCGGTCTACCCGCAGAAGCTGCCGGCGCTCTTCAAGGGCGGGGAGATCATGGTCCTCGGACGCTACCGCGACGGCGGCAGCCACACCGCCACGGTCTCGGGGATGCTCGCCGGGAAGAAGGTGACCTACACCTGCAAGGCGGAATTTCCGGGCGAGCCGGCCGGCGCCGACCGCGAATTCGTGGCGCCGCTCTGGGCCGCTCGGAAGATCGGATTCCTCCTCCAGGAAATCCGCCTGCACGGCGAGCACAAGGAACTCATCGAGGCCGTGGTCGAGCTCAGCAAGAAGTTCGGCATCGTCACCGAGTACACGGAGTTCCTGGCCACCGCCCGGGCCGAGTTCTCGACGAAGGACGCGGTGGACGAGGCCGCCAGACGCATGCGGGAGGCCAACGAGCAGCAGGCCGGGCGCTGGGCCGTCTACCAGGCACAGAACGACCGGGAGCTTCAGGAGCGCACCGTCGCCGCTCCCTCGGCCAACGCCTACCGCGACCGCACCGGCAAAATGGTGACCGTCGACCGCATCCGACAACTCGGCAGCCGCGTGTTCTATCTGCGTGACGGGCGGTGGGTCGACGCGGAAGAGGCCGGCTCACGCAAGGTCAGGAACATCCAGCTCTTCAGCGAGGAATACTTCGCGCTGCTCCGCGGAAACAGGGACTTCGCCCGGGCGCAGGCCGTCGGCTGGAACGTTGAGATGAACGTCGGCGGCGAGCGCGTCGTCGTCGAAAAAGACGGCCGGACGAA
>DATKVD010000136.1:0-5916 GCA_035530235.1 Planctomycetota bacterium
GCGTCGAGGACGCGTCCGACCGCGGCGTCCGCGCGGCGGATGTTCTCGTAGAAGGTCGCCAGGTCCTTGCGCACGACGGGTAAGTCCGGCAGGAACCCGGGCACCTTCACCTTCTTCAGCACCTCGCCGTCGTAGTCGAGACCGAAGTTCCGGTGCACGTCGGAGAAGCCGACGTTGGCATAGAAGGGCTGTGCCTTCGCGGCGTGGCTTTCGAAGAACGCACAGGCCTTGTCGGCAACCTCGTGATTGCGCGTGACGCTCGTGTCGTGGCGGGCGTACGTGAGTTCGTCTCTGTTCCGTTCGTGCTGGTGCCCGATGAGACAGGTGGTGAACCCGGCGTCGTTCAGGATCATCGGGAGGTCCCGCTCGCCTTCACTGTAGGACCACCCGCGGTGGGTGAGTCCCATGAGCCCGTTCGAGTGCGGGTAGCGTCCGGTCATGATGGAACCACGTGCCGGCGAGCACTGCGGCGAGGTGCAGAAGTTGTTCTCGAAAACGACACCCTCCGCGGCAAGCGCCTCGAGCCGTGGTGAGGGGATCTCGGGCTTCCCGTAGCAGCTCAGGTTGTCCCCCAGGTCATGCCAGATGAACTGCACGATGTTCATTCGCGTCTCCGTCCTTTCCGTGGGTGCCGTTTCCGGCCGCCGCAGGGGTCCCGTCGGCCTTCCCCCCTCGATTGGCCGCGTACCCATGCAGTGTAACCGGGGCGACCGGCCTGTCAATTCGTACGTTGGACCTGCCAGGTGCTTCTTGCACGTCTGTTTGCCGGTTTCGGCTTGACACGGCACGTATCCCCGGCCACTTTGATGGGGTTCGACGCACACATCCACCTGCACCAGGGCGGGAAGAAATCCGGCTCCCGGTAAGGATTGCGGCCCTTTTCCGACTAATAGCCAGGGACGGGGGTGGTGGAATTCGAGCCGGTGCATCGGTCGCCGGGAGATGCGACGGCCAAGGCTGGAATCCTCTGGAGCAAGACGATGCCCGGAAGGCTGCTCCTCTGTGCAGTGCTGGCTGTCAGTGTCGCCGGGCTGCTGGCGTCGTGTGACGGGACCGCGACGGGAAATCTTGCCGGGAAAAGGGGAGCGGACATGAAGCTCGAGAAGGCCACCTTTGCGGCCGGCTGTTTCTGGGGTGTGGAAGCGGCTTATCGCGAGGTGGCCGGCGTGACTTCCGTCACGTCGGGATATGCCGGCGGTCACCTGGAAAACCCCTCGTACGACAATGTCTGCTCGGGAACGACCGGGCACGCCGAAGCCGTCCTGGTGGAATACGACCCCGACCGGGTCTCCTACGAGGTCCTCCTGAGCGTCTTCTGGAAGGTCCACGACCCAAGCGTGGGGACCCCGGACGGCACCGAGGGCAAATGGCAGTACAGGTCCGCCATCTTCTACCACACCCCTCAGCAGCGTGAAGCCGCACTCACCTCCAAGCGGCGTCTGGAGACCTCCGGCGTCACCGTTGCCACGGAGGTCGAACCGGCGTCGACGTTCTACCCGGCCGAAGAGTATCACCAGCGGTACTACGAGAAACACCCGGGATCGTGTCCGACAAGGGAGTAGACATGCGTTCCACGAGACGGTTGGGTATCGGGCTTCTTTCGGCGTGGCTGGTCGCGGCGGGGGCAGTCACGTCGTCGGGGCAGACGACCCCCGCCGGAGGGGCAGCCCCGCCCGCAGAAGACCCACAGACCGTCGTGCTCAGTCTCCAAGGCAACTGGCGGGCTTTCTACGTCCTCAGCGGGCCGTTCGTCCGCGACGGCGACAAGCTCGAACAGAGGAGCCCCGAGGTCGATACGCCTCCCCCGCCCGACAACTGGCGCGAGACGGACTTCGACGACCACACGTGGCATCGTCTGCGCGGGATGCCCTGCCAGCCCCACGTCTACGGTGGAGCGTGTGCGAAAGCCAACGCGGGGTTCGCCTATCTCGACGGCAGCTCGGCCTTTCAGTCGCTGATCTGCCTGCGCGGGCGGTTCTCCGTGACCGACCCGGCGCAGGTGAAGGACCTGATTCTCACCGTCGAGTATCGCGGTGGGGTGGTGGTCTGGCTGAACGGGAGAGAGGTGGCGCGAGGTCACATGCCCCCGGGCGAGGTGAAGGCGGACACGCTCGCCGAGGATTACCCGCTCGACACCTTCCTCGACCCCGACGGCAAGCTCCAGAAGGAGGACTGGCGGACGAAGGACCCCGAGGTGATCCGGTGCTGGAAGCGCATCAGGCGGACGATCACCGAGGTGAAGGTCCCCGCGCGGATGCTGCGAAAGGGTGTGAACGTCCTCGCCGTCGAGGTGCACCGCAGTGCCTATTCCAAGGGGTTCGACGACGAAATCAGCAAGTGGAAGGATTACACCGCCCGGCCCTGTGTTCGGAGCACATGCGGCATGACAGACCTGGTGCTGAAATCGCCCGACGGGGAGGGGGTGCTGGCCAACGTGGTCCGGCCGGAGGGCATGCAGGTGTGGAATTCCTCGGTGCTCGTCGAGGACCCGTATGATTTCGGCGACCCCCTGGAGCCGCTGCGGTCCGTCACCATCCCGGCGTGCCGGAACGGGGCCTTCTCGGGCGAGGTGTCGGTCGGCTCGCGCTCGCCCATCACGAAGCTCAAGACCACGACGACCGACCTCGTCGACGTGAAGACGGGTGCCGTCATCCCGGCGTCGTCCGTGCTCATCCGCTGCGACGGGAACGGGACGCCGCCCGAAGAGGTCAAGGTGACTCGCCGGAGCGAGTTCCGCTCGTGGGAGTACACCGACGCTCCGGCGGAGATACCCGGAGCCGTCCAGCCGATCACGATCACCGTGAAGGTGCCCAAGGAAGCGAGACCGGGGGCATACGCCGGAAAACTCACCCTCACCGCCGAGGACGGCGGCCCGTTCGTGGTGCCGGTCGAGGTGAGCGTGTCGTCCTTCACGCTGGGCGACCCCAGGGATTACGAGACGGTCGTCGACATGATCCAGTCGCCCGACACCCTCGACCTCGAGTACGAGGTCGAGCCCTGGTCGGACGAGCACTGGAAGCTCATCGACAGGTCGTTCAGCGTGCTGGGCACGATCGGGCTCGACACGATTTACATTCCGCTGATCGCCGAGACCCACTTCGGCAACGAGCAGTCGATGGTGCGCTGGATCAGGAAAGCCGACGGCACGTACGACTACGACTTCTCCGTCCTGGAGAAGTACCTGGACGCCTACGAGCGGCACTGCGGCAAGCCGCGCATCGTCTGTCTCTACGTCTGGGATGTCTGTCTCGAAGGGGGAATCGAGTGGGTAAACCGGACGATGGGCACGATGACCCCGGAAGTCATGAAGCTCCGCGAGGAGCACGCGAAGCTCGCCCTGGGTCCCGTGGTCAGCTTGCTCAATCCGGCCACCGGCAAGACCGAGCGCCTCCAGCTCCCGCAGTACTCCGAGAACGGAAGCCTCGAACTCTGGAAACCGCTCTGCGACGGACTTCGCGGGATACTGGAGAGGCGCGGCATCCTCGACAAGGTCATGCTCGGCATCCCGCTCGACCCCAAGCCGACGAAGGAGGTGGTGGACCTTTTCCGAACGCTGATGCCCGGGACGCCCTGGCTGGTGCAGGACCACATCTACCGCACGGGGGAAGACATTCACGGTGTGCCGGTGGTCTACCAGGCGAACGTGTTCCTCCACGGGGTGGTCATGCGGGACATCCACGAGAGCCGGTACGGCACCCAGCGTCCGGAACTGCGGCTGCGGTTCCCACGGGACCTGACCGCATCGAACCCGATGCACCGCTTTCGTCTGTTCGTGGAGCTGCACACCTTCCTGGGTTTCAACGGGTTCGCACGTGTCGGGGGCGACCTCTGGCCCGTCATGAAGGACAAGCGGGGCCGGAAGCACATGCTGCCGAACCGGTACCCGAAGTCGAACGCAGGCGGGCTCAGTGTGTGGACGTACCTCCTGGAGCCCGGCGTCGACGGCGCCCGGGCGACGCCCGGCTTCCAGATGCTGTGCGAGGGACTCCAGGAGACCGAGGCCCGCATCGTGGTGGAGCGTGCACTGCTCGAAGAGAGGATCACCGGCGACCTCGCACGACGCTGCCGAGACCTGCTCACCCGACGCAACCTCGCCGTCCTTATCGGACTCGTCGGGAAAATCAACGAGCCCTACCACTTGCAGTGGTGGGAGCACACTGCCAACTACAGCTTCCCCAGTGGCGTCAGGTCGGGTCGGCTGTGGTACCTGGCGTCGGACCACGAGACCCGCACGAAGGAACTCTTTGACCTGGCCGCCGAAGTGGACGCACTCATCCATCGGAGGTGAAAACCCGTGCGTGCTCTGCCGACTCGACCATCGGAGATGGACATGACGCCGAAGCGCTTGCTGCTGACGTGGGTTGTCCTTGCGGTCGTCACGGCTTCGGCCGTCGGCGCCGACACGGCCGAGGAGAAACTCGCCGAGGAGATCCTCCGCTCCTCGGGCGTCAAGGGAGGCCTGTGCGTGCACCTGGGCGTGACCGACGGCCGCCTGACCGCGGAGCTGGCCGCCGGGGACAGGTTCCTGGTCCACGGCCTCGCCGCGGATGCGTCCACCTCCGAGAGGGCACGCGTCTATCTCCGCTCACGGGGCGTCTACGGCAAGGTCTCGGTGGAGCGCGGTTCCTTCAGGAAGCTGCCCTACGCCGAGGACCTGGTGAACCTGCTTGTCGTCGACGACCTTCCGGCACTCCTCGCCAAAGGACTCCAGGCGAAGGAGGTGCTGCGCGTGCTGGTGCCGGGCGGCGTGGCGGTCCTCGGCACGCCGGACCGCGCGAAGTTTCCTGCCGCCGTGCTCCGGGCATGGCTTGCCGCTTCCGGCGTGGTGAATCCCGAACTCATCGGACTTGACGGCGTGTGGGCCAGGGTGGTCAAGCCGCGGCCCAAAGGACTGGACGAGTGGACCCACTGGCGTCACGGGGTGGATGGCAACATCGTCTCGAACGACACCGTCGTGGACCTCCCGAGACGCCTGCAGTGGATGGCCGACCCGACCTGGGCACGGTCACACGTCGTCCAGAGCGGACCGCGTGCCATGGTCTCGTCGGGCGGACGTCTTTTCTGCATCTACGACGCAGCCCCACGGGGACTGGCCGGTCCCATGCAACTCAAGCTCACCGCCCGCGACGCCTTCAACGGACTGCTCCTGTGGGAGCACGAGGTGAAGAGCAGTCCCGATTTCGACTTCCTCAGGACCGAGGGTCAGTACTCCTCCTATTACTGGTACCAGCGACGCTGCCTTGCGGCGGTGAACGACCGCGTGTATGCCGTGCTCGAGCAGAACGGTCCGCTCCTCGCCCTCGACGCCGCGACCGGGCAGGTCGTGAAGACCTACGACCAGGTGGGCTCGCCCAACGAAGTGCTCTATCACGACGGCCGACTCGTGCTCGTCATCCATCCGCCCGAGTCGGGCCGGTGGGGTCCGCGGACGGTGTGCTGCCTGGATCCCGAGACGGGGAAAGTCCTCTGGGTGAAGGACAAGGACCGTGCGAGATACGTCACCATCGGTGAGGGGAGCGTCTTCTACGACGCCGGTAAGGAGATCGTCCGCGTCGACCTCGCCGGCGGCGAGGAGCAGTGGCGGGCCGCGAAGCCCGAAGGCGCGGAGATCCTGTGCCTGTACCAGGAAGGGAGACTCTTCCTGAGGGGGAACACGGGGAACCTTTGCGCGGTTTCGGCCGCCGACGGCGCTCACCTCTGGACCTACCCGTACCAAGCGCTCATCGGTCGGTGGTACAGCGACACGGAGGTCTTCCATGTCGGCGGACTCGTCTGGGTCGAGGTCGGCGGCGAGCGATGGGCCATGGTCGGACTCGACCCGGCCACCGGAACCGAAGCAAGACGCGTCGATTTCCCCGAGACTTATCCCAAGACCCGTGGCCACCATCGCTGTCATCCCAACAAGGCGACCACGCG
>DATKVD010000137.1:0-2499 GCA_035530235.1 Planctomycetota bacterium
CGCTACCAGCTTACAGCGCTTCCGGTCGGACACGACTACGAGGTCAGTGCCGAGGCCCACGGATACGGCGGGGACGAACACAGGGTCTCACTCAAGGGAACGGGAGGTCCGCCGGTCGGGCTCAGCGACATCGTTCTGCCCAGGGCGAACCTGTCCATCTCGGGAGTGGTGACCGATGAGGCAGGGGAGGCCGTTGCCGGGGCACAGGTGACGGCTTACGGAGGTCATCAGCCCCGTCGTTGCGCGCCTGCCGACGCCAGAGGCAACTTCACGATGGATGGGGTCTGTGCCGGAGAGCTGAGAGTCGATGCCAGGCTGCCCAACGATGCACGCTACGGCTACGCTGCCGCCAGGGGCGGCGACAGAGACGTGAAGATCGTACTGCGAGGGCGGCAGGCGGCCGGAGAACAGACCGAAAAACCCCCGCCGTCACTGGTCGGCAAGCCGCTGCCCGGGCTGGATGACTTTGGCTTTAGACTCAGTGCCGAGAACAAGAGAGTTCTCCTCTGCTTCTGGGACATGGATCAGCGTCCGTCGCGGCACTGCGTCCGGGAGCTTGCCGCAAGGGCCGAGGAGCTGGCGAAGAAGGACGTCACGGTTGTCCTCGTCCACGCCGCACCGGCGGACGCGACCGCACTCAAGGAAATGACCGGCACGCTCAAGCTGTCCCTTCCCGTGGGCATGCCGACGGGTGACGCCGAGAAGACGCTCACCGCCTGGGGCGTGCGCGGGCTCCCCTGGCTCATCCTCACCGACCGCGGGCACGTCGTCCGATTCGAAGGCTTTCCTCCGGGCGCCCTGGACGAGAAGCTGAACCAGCTTGCACCCGGGCGGAACTGAGTCCGCCGGGTCTTCCCGCAGGGAACAATCGAGCCCGGCCGCCCCGGCCCGCGGATGGGCCGCACGCCTGGTTGGCTGCGACGGCGTGTGCGCTCTTTGCGGGCCCTCCCCACGACGCCTCAGCATGTGAAATTCCAACTTCCCTGTTTACAGCCCCCCCCGGTCCGGTTATAAGGACAGACGTGGCGGTCAACGCAAAGAGAGAGGTGACAAATGCTTACGGACAATATCCTGGACCTGATCGGGAACACGCCGCTTCTCAGGCTCAAGGGGGAGAACGTTTTCGCGAAGGCGGAGTTCCTGAACCCCGGGGGCAGCATCAAGGACCGTGTGGCGTTGGCGATGATCGAAGGGGCGGAGCGTGACGGGAAGCTCAAGCCGGATTCGGTCATCATGGAGCCGACCTCGGGCAACACCGGCATCGGCGTCGCACTGGTCGGCCGGCTCAAGGGCTACGTCGTGCGGATCGTGATGCCGGAAGGGATGAGCGACGAGCGGAAAAAACTCATCAAAGCGCTCGGTGGGGAGCTCATCCTGACGCCGGACAAGGACGGGATTGCGGGGGCGGTGCGTCGCGTCGAGCAGTACGCCGCTGAAAACCCGAAGATCTACGTCCCGCAGCAGTTCGAGAACCCCGACAACCCGCGCTGCCATTACGAGACCACGGGGCCCGAGCTGTGGCGGCAGATGAGCGGGGACGTGACGTGCTTCGTGGCGGGCGTGGGGTCGGGCGGGACGCTCCAGGGCGTCGGGAAATACCTGAAGGAGCATAGGCCGGAGGTCAGGCTCGTCGCCGTCGAACCCAGGGGCGTCTCGGCACTGCTGGGTCACGAGCCCGGTCTGCACAAGATCCAGGGCATCGGCGACGGGTTCATCCCGGGCGTCCTCGACGTGTCGATGGTCGACGACGTCATCGAGGTCTCGGACGACGACGCGATCGAGACCACAAGACAGCTCGGACGCGACTACGGACTCCTGGTGGGCATCTCGTCGGGAGCGAACGTCTGGGCGGCACGCCGGCTCACGAAGAAGATCAAGGGCAACATCGCCACGGTCCTTCCCGACCGCGCGGAACGGTACTTCAGCACCGCACTCTTGTGAGCGTCTTTTTCAACCGCAACGGCGCAGAGGATCAAAGACGCTGAGTCGCTAAGACGCTAAGACGCTGAGTCAGAAACAGCAGAAGAAGAAACCCGGCGAGGAGCTTCTTTCACTTAGCGTCTCAGCGTCTATTCGTCTTTGTCCTTTGTGCCTTTGCGGTTATACTATGTGTGTGTGGCGGACAGCGGGTGCGCGGATCGGTCGAGGGGGCGGAGATGCCGGGATTTCCGGCGAGACGGATGCGTCGGCTGAGGTCGAGTGAACGGCTGCGGGCGCTCGTCCGCGAGACGGACGTGACGGTGGACCATCTCGTGATGCCGCTTTTCGTGCGGCCGGGCAAGGGCGTGCGTCAACCCATCGACGCCATGCCCGGGAACTTCCAGCTCTCCGTCGATGAACTCGCCAGGGAGGCCGCCGAACTCGACCGGCTCGGCGTACCCGCCGTGCTCCTCTTCGGCATCCCCGAAACCAAGGACCCCGCCGCCACCTCCGCCTACGACGATGCGGGCATCGTCCAGCAGGCCCTCCGCGCCGTCAAGAAGGCCGCATGCGACCTCC
>DATKVD010000138.1:0-3258 GCA_035530235.1 Planctomycetota bacterium
CCGCCCGCCCGCCTGTGACCGAATCGTGAACCGCACCACGCCTTCTTCGAACGCGGTGTTCTCGACGGCGAACCAGTTCGCCGCCGTCATGTCCCGGATCTCCTTCACGGGCACCGAGAACTCCGCGAATTCCGCATCGAGCACGAAGACCGGCTTCACGTTGCCGACGGCCGCCGTGCCGGAGACGGCAAGGCTCTCGAGACCACTCCATTCCACGGACGTGACCGCGTAGAGCCCGTCACCCGGTGCGATGAAACGCGTGGTGCCGATCGGCTCGCCGGTGAGACGTTCCCATGAGGTCGTGTCGGCCGAGCGGTAGACGTTGTAGCCCATGACTTCGCGTCCGCGTCGAGGCGGCTTCCACGTGAGGAGCATGCCGGCCGCGGTCACGTCGGTGGGCGGGTCCGGGCGCCTGGCCACCACGGAGTACATGTCAATGAGGGTCGCATCGCCGAGCATCGCGCTCGAGAAGACGGCCTTGGTGCCGTCGGGTGACGGCGCCACGCGCGGAATGGCGGAATAGGACGCGTTCACCTGCGCCTCCGGTCTCGCGTCGCAGAGGACGTGATAGGTGACCGACCCGTCGGTCTTGAAGCGGGTGATGGTCCCGCCGACCCCGGCCCTGTCCCGACCCACCGACGGTGAGGCGAACACCCAGTCGTCGTCGAAATTGTCCCACCCGCAGTGCCCGCCGATGCCGACGTCACAGAGCCTCACGGCGTTCGTGCCGTCACGGTCGCGCAGGAAGAACGCCCACCGCCCCTCACGGAACGTCTGTCCGCCGTAGCCGAAATACGCCACCTTCTTCCCGTCCTGACGCCAGCCCGGGTGTGAATAATAGACCGTCTCCCGGTCACCCGGGTCGTTGTAGGGATAGACCACGCGCAGCAGCTTCCCGTGGGTGTCCATCTCGTAGAAGATGCCCTCACCCGAGGATGCCGTGGGACCGTAGTTGAAGATGAACGTGTTCTCCGGGGAGAGGGAAAAGTAGATGTCGTGCGCGCCGCGCGCCTCCCACGTCGGATCGTGCTTCGGTGCCAGCTCCTTCGCCCGGGGACTCGGCAGGTCGATCGTCGTGACGCCCGTCCCGTCGGTCCGGGCCAGGTAGACTTTGGGACCCGACAACAAAAGGATGTACTGGTTGTCGGGACTGGGGTAAGAGAAGATGTCCTTGGGTCTGTCGGGGTCGGGGAGGTCACACACCCTGGTCGTCCTGAACGTCTCGACGTCAACCGTGTAGAGGGCACGGTTGTCCTCGGTGTAGACGATGTTCGGCCGCTTGCGGTCCCAGCAGGGCATGATGCCGTAGTTGAGGATAAACGGGTCGAGGTCGATGCGGCGGAACCGGGACCCGTCGGCGCGCAGGATGTACCGCCCCGGGTAGTACGGCCGTGCGGAATGCATCACCAGGTAAGCCCCGTTCGCGTTGTAGGACGGGCGGTTGATCTTCGAATGGTGGTAGTTGGCCGACTGGTCGTCGGAGAAGCGGACGATTTCCGAGCCGGTCCGCGGGTCGTTGAAGATGAGCGTCTCGGGCTGGAAATACCCCGCCTCATCCTTGAGCAGATGGTAGGGCTTGCGGTGACGTGCCGGCACCCGGCGGTGCACCTCTTCGAGTCCCCAGTGGACCGGCATGGGGTTCAGACCGTAGACGTTGTCGGACGGCTCCGCAACGGCCAGGATGCACTTCGAGATGGACATCTCATAGGGGTTGTTGGTGCGGAGGGTCTGACGGGTGGTGATGTAGACGATGCCGTCGTCGACGGCGGGGGAGGGGGCCTTGGTGCTTCCGCCCGCGGGGGTGGTGAAGGACCAGATCCGTCCGGCACTGCGGAAGTTGATGCACCCGAGCTGCATGCCGGTGGTGTTGTAGTAGATCCGGTCGTTGACGACGGCGAGCGTCCCGTCGATGGGCGCCGGGGCGTTGGCACCCCAGTAGACCTTGCCCGTCTCCGCTTCGAGCGCGTACATCCGTCCGTATTCGCCGGCGGCAAGCACGTGCTCACCGTACACCGTCGGGTGGCTCAGCCACTTGCGCTCACTGGTGAAGCACCACTTCCGTGCACCGGTCACGCGGTCGAGGGCGAAGAGGTCGTGTCCCGTGGTGACGAAGAAGACCAGGCCGCCCCGGACGGCCGGGGATCGCATGATGGGATCGGACGCGGTGAATTCCCACACCTTCCGACCGTCGGCGGCGTCCAGGCAGTAGAACTTCCGGTTCAGGTTCCCGATGTAGACCTTGCCGGCGGTGACGGCGGGGGTGCCGTAGAACCGCGGCGGCTCCTCCTTGCCGTCACGCGTCTCCGCGTCGGCCTTGAACTCCCACCGCTTCTTTCCGTCCTCCGTCGAGACCGCGTAGACCTTCCCGTCGGCCGTTCCGAAGGTGACGCTCCCGTCGTCCACCGCGACCGAGTCCCACACAAAGGCCCAGCTCTCTACGGTGGCCTTCGGGTCGGCCTTGAAGGTCCAGACGACGTTGCCGCGTGCCTTCAGCACACGGAGGACCGACCCGTCATGCGTGCCGATGTAGAGTGAGTCTCCCTTGGGCACGGGGGAGCCGTTGGTGAGTGCCGGAAGTCGGGTCCGCCAGAGTTCGTCGCCGGTGAGTCTGTCCACCGCGTAGAGCACGCCGTCACGGTCGGCGGCGTAGACCGCACGTTCGTCCACGGCGGGGCTGCCGGTGAAGAAGGCGTCGGCCTGCATCTTCCAGAGGATTTCGGGCTTCTGGAGGTTTTCGAGGAGCTGTCGGCACTGCTCGGCGGCGGGTCCCCTGCGCTTGATTTCGTCTTCGAGCAGAGGCACCGCGTCGGCGCCGGCCCGCTTGAGAGTGAGCCGGGCCGTGAGCGCCGCCGCCCGGTCGTCCGACAGGAGCTGAACAATGCACCCGCCCAGACGGGCCCGGTCCACCTTGAAGGCCTCGCCCACGGCCGTCGAGGCCCCGGAGCCGCATGCCTCGGAGCGGTACATCGCCCACAGGGGACCCTCGGCGGCCGTGACGCCGGTCGTGAGGGACGTCACGAGCAGAACCAACAGCATCAGCCGGCACGTTCTCGACTTCCCGGTCATTGTCGCAATCCTCCTTGGAAGACGCCCGACGCGGACCGTCGGGCCGCAGTGACATTTTGCCCGAAGATCGGCTCAGGTCAACAACGATATGAACGTGCCGGGGCTGAAAGGACTGCCGGGGCGGGCCGCCGCGAAGCGTCCCGGGACAGGGGAAAGGAGATGGTGCCCCGCGCAGGACTCGAACCTGCAACC
>DATKVD010000139.1:0-7657 GCA_035530235.1 Planctomycetota bacterium
GGCAGTCTCAGCGTCACCAGTTCCGTCGGCACGGCGACCACCGGCGTGGGCGCCTCGGTACACCCGCTCAGCACCAGCAGTACCAGCAGCAGCGTTCCCGAAAGGGGCATTCGTCGTCGCACGTGTCCATCCTCCCTAAAGGCCTTCGTCACAGGTTCGGCTATTTTAACAGTCCGGGCCGGACGGTGTCAATGTCCTATTCCGATGCCGCTGCTTTCGCCCCCGTCGGCGCTTCTGGAGGTGCTCTGAAACCAAGCCGAAGGCGCGTCTGAGTTCGTAAGCGACCATCTGACGGTTCAACCCGAAGACGCCGGCGATCTCCCGCTGCGTGAGCCCCGCACGGAAGTAAAGATGGACCATCCCCCAGCGGCGATGCCCGATGACCCGTCGGTGGCTCAGAACGCAGTCCACCAGCTCGCGTCTGGGTCGAAAATCCGCCTTGGTTCCATCCGAGTAGACAATCGACACGAAATAACCCTCAAGAGCAGCCCAATCCCGCAAAGAGGGGTGCTGCATGCCCCGGAAGCCCGGCCGGAGACCGGAATTCGTTGCAGCCGGTGCCCCTTTTTGGAGCAGATGGAGGCCCCAATCCGAACATTTTCACAGGGGTGTTCGTTTTGCTGAACACCCGCGTCCGAACGGCGTACCGGGCGTCGTCAACGGAAGCCCTTGAAATGTAAGGACTTGGGGAACGGCTGTGCCCCGGAGCATCGACCATGCGGTTTCTTTTCGACACACCATGGGGCCTCGGCAAAAACTCCCTGTTGAATATTTTCAAGCACGTCTCCCTAAGCCCGGACCCGACAATGACTTGTGGAGCGTTTAGTACTTTCAACAGAATGGTGCCACCGTTCGGCACGGCGTTTGCAGTACGCTTAAGCAAGAAGGACCGTTCGCGGCTCGGGGAGGAGGGTGCCGTCTGTAAAGGGCCTGGTTGCGGATGTAAGCGTCCTGTGACTCCGTAACTTGTGTTTGGCCGCGGACTTGGGTCATGCCGGGGGAGACCTTCCGGGGCGGGGAGGTCGACCTCAGCACCGGCGGGTTGCTCGGAAAGGGAGATAATGAGCACGTCTGAGAGTATCCAGCGCAGCATTGACCACTGGGTCCACGCCCTCAGTCTGTTCGGCACCACCGTCAACGAGCTGACCGTGCCGTCGGGCGCCGTCTTCGAACTGACCGACGATTTCTTCGACGGCACGGACGTGCAGCCCGATGAGACCGAGTGGTTCCAGGTGGCCGGACAGCGCCACGAGATATACCTCGACGATGACATCAGCACGATCCGCCTCGCCAACCGACACGTCCTCCAGAACCTTTACGGCCACCAGGACCATCCGCTGGTCAGCTGGTTCGGCTACAGGGCCGAGGCCTACGACCTGGTGATGCACGCACAGGATGATGCAGCGAAGACACACCCCCCCGACACCAGCGGTCTGGCCTGGGTTGCCTGGGACTACCGTGTCTGGCGGACGTACCTGTTCGACGGCAGCCGGCTGATCCCCACAACCCAGACGGGCGCGGCCACCGCCGGCCTCGAAGTGGACGTCAACCGCATCACCTGGATGGGCTGGGACGGAGAGAACCTCGACGTTTTCACGTCCGAGTTCCCACAGATGCCCGACACCATGGCTGCGGTGTTCGTGGGGAAAGACGACTCCGTCCTCGCCGTGCACAAGCCCATCCGCTGAGCTTCCCGCGGTCCGTAGACCCCCACGGAGATGTTCTGTACGCTGTCCTGTGAATCCCCCTGACGGCCTGCGTCCGGCTCACGGACGGCCGGCCTGTCCCGGGCCGCGTTCGGCACAGAAGTCCTCCCTGGCGACGCCGAAGCATCGATACGGGTCCCGGGCGTCGGCCGCCATCTCCCGACACCACCGGACGAACGCATCCCGTGCCGTCGGCTCCTCGTTCAAGGCGAGGCACCCGGCAAGCACGACGCACGACCGATCATCGAGGAACCGTTCGAGGTCCAGACGCATGCGCCGGGGCAGGGCGGGGCCCTGCCTGCGGAACAGGTGCTCCACCTCCTGGACGAGCTGCCGGTGCGTCAACTCCCGGCCAAGCCACCCGGCCAGGACGTCCGCGCACAGGAAACCCGAGATGTCATCCGTCGGACCGGCATGCATCATTCACATCCCCACTCTTGAGCCAACAGTAGTTGCGGCGGTCACAGTGACGGTAGTCCTCACAGAAACGCTTCGAGACAGGACAGGTTCCCCCTCCCGGGGGGCGTGTCCGACCCGGACGCACGCGCTTCCTTCCGCCTGAGGCACGCCCCGGCGCTTTCTCCACGTGCTCACCTCCCGTAGAAGAAATCCGACACGGAGACCCCCAGCGCCCTCGCCAGCCGTCCCAGCACGCCAAGCGACGGCTGCGTCTGTCCCGTCTCATAGCGGGACAGCTGGGAAGGGGCCATCCGCACGCGGGAGGCCAGTTGTCCCTGGGTAAGAGTCCTGAGCTGCCGATAGAACCGGATCCGAGACCCCACATTCACGGTGCACCTCCTCTTCTGGCCTAAAGATACCATAACTAACTATTTAGTCAACCGCAAAGCGAAAGTTTTATCTGCCTTCCAAGCAAGGGTTTACGGCAATACAGAGAAAAAAACTGATTTGTTAGTTGACTAATTAGTTAATTTGCGGTATCCTCATACAAGGCATCGTTGAATGTCACGCCCCGTTCGGCTGTGCCTGCGCCGGCCGGTGGGGCGGGTCATCGGGAGGACACCCCGGACCGTGGACGGGGGACATGGCATAATGAAAACCCTCAACTTTGCTCGGGCGCTGCGGTCCCACCGCGAGAAGGCGGGTCTGAAGCAGTCGGAACTCGCAGAAAAGGTGGGGGTCACGGGTCCGTACATCTCGCTTCTCGAGAGTGGGAAGCGTCCGCCCCCCGCCGATGAGGTGACGCTGCGCATCGAGCGGGCCCTTGAGATCCCCCCCAAGACGCTGCTCCGACTGGCACAGATCGTCCGGACGCCCGAGGACATCCGTCGCGTCACCGACCTCGAGCGTCTCTACGCCGAGGGACGACTCGGGGAGCAGAGGAGCGCCGCCACCACCCGCGGACGGATAGACGCCCTCCGGCACATCCCGCTCATCAACAAGGTGAGTGCGGGGTATCCGTCCGACTTCACCGACCTCGACTACCCCGTGGGGGTGGCGGACGAGTACGTGGTGATCCCGGACCTCACCGACCCGAATGCCTTCGCCATCACGGTGTGCGGTGACTCGATGATGCCGCGATTCGCCGAAGGGGACATCCTCATCATCTCGCCGGCACACAGGGTGCGCAGTGGGGATTTCTGCTTCATCCGCATCGATTCACACGGGGAGGTCAAGAGCTCCTTCAAGCAGGTGTTCTTCGACGACGAGGACACGGTGAGGCTGGTCTCGCTCAACGAGCGGTACGGTGCGGTGACGTACCCGAGGGAGGACGTGTCCGGGATCTATCGCGTGGTGAGACGTCTGGAGGAACTGTGATCAGATGAGTGACGCTGACGGAGGACGTGCTTTGGGAGATCCGAGCGAGCGTCGGAGGTCTCCACGATACCCGTGCGACCGTGAGTTCGAGGGTCGGCTGCCCGAAGAGGCCCCGGAGCCGGAGAAAGGCTTTCGGTGTCACGCGGTCAACGCCTCCACGGGCGGGATGATGCTGGAAACACGCGACGCGCTGGAGGTGGGACAGCACATCGAGCTTTCGCTGCGGGCGCGCGACGGGTCACGGTCCGTCATGGCCCAGGCGGAAGTGGTGTGGACGCAGGCCTACGGTGAAGTGTGGCACTGTGGGGTCAAGTTTCTGAAACGACGTGAGGACTACGTGGTCTGAAAGGACGGCGAGCCCGGCGTCCCGGGTCGCGCCGTCCACATCCGGGGAGCCCTATGACGACCTCGTTTGAGAGTTTCTGGCGTGACCGGCTGACACGGGTCATCGACATCGTCATGACCTTCGTGGCCGTGGTCGCCATCGTTTCACTCATCCTCGAACACGGGGAGTACCTGAGCAAGGAGAACGTGCATATCCTCCAGATGCTGGACGTCGGCATCGTGGGACTGTTCGTGTTCGACATGCTGGGGAAGCTGCTCATCGCGCGCCGACGGCTGGCGTACCTGCGCCAGCACGTCGTGCACTACACACTGCTGGGCGTGCTGGTGGTGTGGCTGCTGCTGGCGCGCCAGCTGCACAGTTACCCCGCCATCCAGACGTTTCTCAACCGACTGAACATCCTGTCGGTGACCAAACTCTACATCGTGATCATCCAGATCGCCATCGTGGTGAGACTGATGATCCAGGCGGTGGACGCCCAGCGGAAGCTCGCACACACACGGTTTCAGCCGGCGCACCTGCTGGTGGCGAGTTTCGTCTTCATCATCATCATCGGGACGGTGCTCTTGTACAGTCCGCGGGCGACCCCGGCGGCGAGGCCGGCGAGCTTCGTCGACTCGCTCTTCACCGCGACGAGCGCCACCTGCGTCACAGGACTCATCGTCCGCGACACGGGCAAGGACTTCACCCCCTTCGGACAGATGGTGATCCTGGTTCTCATCCAGATCGGCGGACTCGGCCTGATGACCTTCGCGGCGTTCTTCGCGATGATCCTCGGCGTGGGGATGGGGCTCAAGGACCGGATGGTGATGCAGGACGTCCTCAACCAGTACACCCTGGGGGAGGTGGGACGGCTCGTCGTGTACATCCTGGCACTCACCTTCGTGGTGGAGGCCGTGGGGGCGGCATGTCTCTATCCCGTGTGGCAGGGGGACCTGTCGACGTCCGGACGCATCTACAGTAGTGTGTTTCACTCCATCTCCTGCTTCTGCAACGCCGGGTTCTGTCTCTACAGTGAAAGCTTCCAGGCCTACGGGGCGAACGCCTACCTGAACACGGTGGCGTGTCTCCTGATCGTGGTGGGCGGTCTGGGATTTGCGGTGCACCGGAACCTCCTGGCGGCCCTCCGGACGGCGTGGCACAAGTTCCCGCTGCCGTTCAGCCGACGAAGGCTTCTAGAGCCCGTCGGACGTGTCAAGCTGACACTCCACACGAAGATGGTGCTGACGGTGACGGTGGTGCTCATCGTGAGCGGCACCGTGGTCGTGTATCTGCTCGAGAGCGACGGCGTGCTGTCGGGAATGACCCCGGGCGAGAAGGCGCTGGCCTCGACGTTCCAGTCGGTCACGGCACGCACGGCCGGGTTCAACACCGTCGACACGTCGAAGCTGTCCAACGCGTCACTGGTGTTCGTATCGTTTCTGATGTTCATCGGGGCGAGTCCGGGGTCCACGGGGGGCGGCATCAAGACGGTGACCTTTGCGATGCTGCTGGTGGCGGTGGTGACGACCATCCGCAACCGATCGAACTACGAGGTGTTCCACCGCACCATCCCCTGGCCGCTCATCAACCGGGCGGTGGTGGTGGCCACGGTGGCCGGGGTGGTGGTGGCAACGTCGACGATCCTGGTGAGCACGTTCGAGCGGGACACGCGGATGAACGGCGAGCTGCTGTCGCTGAAGCAGATTTTCTTCGAGATTTTCAGTGCCTTCGGGACGGTGGGGCTCTCCACGGGCATCACGCCGATGTTGACTTCGGCCGGAAAGGTGACTATCA
The DNA here is from genome assembly GCA_035530235.1 of Planctomycetota bacterium. Lineage (GTDB taxonomy): Bacteria > Planctomycetota > DG-23 > DATKVD01 > DATKVD01 > DATKVD01. The sequence goes on from DATKVD010000139.1 coordinate 5,602, forward strand.
TACTGACGATGCTCGTGGGACGCATCGGTCCGCTGACCCTGGTGCTGGCACTCGGCCAGGGACTCCGACGTGCCGACTACGATTACCCCGAAGAGAACGTCATGATTGGATAGGGGGCTCGGGTGATGGAGAGCTTTGCGGTGATCGGTCTGGGACGGTTCGGGATGATGCTGGCGAGGACACTGGCCAAGGCCGGTCGCGAGGTCATCGCCATCGACACCAACCGTGATCTGGTGGAATCCATCCAGAGCGACGTGACCGTGGCGGTGCGTCTGGACGCCACCGACGAGCGGGCACTGCGTGGACAGGGGGTGGACAAGGTCTCGTGTGCCGTCGTCAGCATCGGGGAGAGTTTCGAGGCGAACGTGATGGCGACGGCACTGCTGAAGTCCCTGGGGGTGAAGAAGGTGGTGGCCCGGGCGGCGACGCCCGTCCGTCAGAAGATCCTTCAGCACGTCGGTGCCGACGAGATCATCTCGCCCGAGGACGAAAGCGCCGTCCGCCTGGCCCAGCGACTCATCGCACCCAACATCCTCTCGTTCCTCGAAATCGGCGAGGGGGTGAGCATGGTGCAGGTGCGGGCCCCCGAGAAATTCCACAACAAGACCCTCAGTGAACTGGGACTCCGTGAGAAATATTCCGTCAACGTCGTCGCCATCAAGAAACGCGTGGTCTCCACCTCCAAGAGCGGCGAGGAGGTGGTGGAGGAAAAGGTCCTCGACATCCCGAAGCCTTCCGACGTCATCGAGCCCGACGACATCCTCATCCTGATGGGACACGACGAAGCCCTTGCGGAACTCCCGCACGCGTGACGCACAAGATGGGGACTGTCCCCATTTCGGTGACCGATGATCATCGACGTCCACACCCACATTTTCCCGCCCGAGTTCATCCGGGACCGTGAGCGGCTCATCCGGCTGTGTCCGTGGTTCGCCACGCTCTATGAGAACCCGAAACGCAAGATGGTGACCGCCGAGCGGCTCCTGACGTCGATGAAGCGTGCCGGCATCGACCGCGCCGTCACGTTCGGCTTTCCGTGGTCCGATACGGGTCGACTGCGGACGGCCAACGACTACGTCTTCGAAGCCGTCGGGAACGCACACGGAAAACTCATCCCCTTCGCCGTCGTCGATCCCGGCAACATGGACCTGACCGAGGAGGAGATCGTCCGACTGCGAGGCCGGCACATCTGCGGCATCGGCGAACTGATGCCCGACGGACAGGGGTTCCGTCTGGACGACGAAAAGACCATGGACGGGGTGATGCGTCTGGCCGCCTTTCACAAGCTGGTCGTCATGATCCACACCTCGGAGCCCGTCGGACACGCCTACCCGGGCAAGGGCAACGTGACACCGGAGGTCATCTGCCGGGTGGCCGAGAAGTTTCCGGACGTGAAGATCGTCTGCGGGCACTGGGGCGGAGGGCTCATCGCGTACGAGCTGATGCCCGAGGTGACGACGCTCCTGAAGAACGTCTATTACGATTCGGCCGCGTCGACACTGCTCTACGACGACCGCATCTTCAACATCGCCGCCCGCATCGCCCCCGGGAAGATCCTCTTCGGCACCGATTACCCCCTCATCGGCCAGTCGACCATCCTGAAGCGTGCGAAGGCCGAACTCGACGGCACGACCCACCTCGACGACTTCCTGGGCGGAAACGCCCGGGAACTCCTGAAGCAGACACGCGCGGCGGAACTCGACGAGTAACTGCTGACACCCGGCAATCACAGGAGCCCGGACATTCCTGTCCGGCACGCCCATGACAGGCAAGAATGCCTGTCCTCCTATTTTGTCTCGGCGGGGGCTTTCTCTTCGGCGGGTGTGTCGGTGTCGGCAGGGGGCTTCTCGGTCTTGGCGGGGGGTGCTTCCTCGGCCGGTTTGGTGGTTTCGACGGGTTCTGCGGTCTCGACGGGCGGGGTCTCCTCAGCGGGGGGCTTTGCCTCGATCTCGGCGGCCCGCCCGCGGAGGGCTTTCGACCACACCTCGTAGGACGTCTTGAACTCGGCCTCCTCCTCGCTCACCGCCTCGCCCTTCGCCTGCTTCTCGATGATCCC
>DATKVD010000140.1:0-2772 GCA_035530235.1 Planctomycetota bacterium
GTCGCAAGTGGCAGGTGGCAGGAGAAGGCCGAGTCTCAGCACTGATTTCTCCCCTTGACTCCCTCACGACACTTCGTATCCTTCCATGGGCCGCCTCACGGGCAGCGGACCATCTACAGGAGGCCCGCGGCTCGACAGGGAGCAGAGGCGGCATGACCTCCGCCGACACGCCGGGGAACCTGCGCGGGACCGCATGGCTCAATGGGAACACGTGAGACCATCAGGCGGATGTACGACCTCCTGGAGGCGGCGTTCGGGCCGCAGCACTGGTGGCCCGGCGAGACGCCCTTCGAGGTGATGGTGGGCGCGGTGCTCACCCAGAACACCAACTGGACCAACGTCGAGAAGGCGATCGGGAACCTGAAGACGCACGGGCTGCTCTCACCCCGGAAGATCCACGAACTCCCGCACCACGACCTCGCCCAACTCATCCGTCCCGCCGGGTACTATAACGTCAAGACGAAGCGGCTGAGAAACCTCCTCGAGTTCCTCTTCGACGACTTCGGCGGGAACCTGGACGCGCTCTTCGCGCTCCCGGTTTACGACCTGCGCGAGGCGCTGCTGGGGGTGAGCGGCATCGGGCGTGAGACCTGCGACTCGATCGTGCTGTATGCGGCGGAGAAGCCGACATTCGTTGTAGATGCGTATACCCATCGCGTGATGCTGCGCCACGACCTCATCGACGACGCGGCCGACTACGACGAGATCAAGGAGCTGTTCGAGTCGAACCTGCCGGCGGAGGCGCCGCTTTTCAACGAATTTCATGCTCTGTTGGTGCGGGTCGGGAAGGTATACTGTCGGAAGCGTCCGGGGTGCGCGGACTGTCCGCTTGACGTGCTGTTTGAGGACAAAAGCGGACGCCCGGGCGACATCTGAGGCCGTCGGAGCGACAAAATGAGCCGCCGAAGTGCCGCGACCGTCATGCTTTGCGTCGCGATGGGACAGTTTTTCGCGCCCGTCTGCCCCGCCCAGGAGACCGATTTCCGCGGCTGGGAGGACCACCCCGGACTGCACTTTTACCTCGTTCAGGACGCCCCGCTCTGGACCGCCGACGTGCTCTCCGTCACCCGCACGCCCGTGCGCGATCACGTCCGCGGCGAGCACGCACTCAAGCTCATGTTCCACGTGACACAACACGCCGCCGGACTCGTCGTCTATCGTCCGCCGGGATTCGCCGCCGGCGACCGCACGCCGTACGGTGCACTGAGTTTCTGGGTGAAGGGCGACGGCTCCGAAGGCGTCGGTGTCGTCGGCATCGGCGACGGCGCCGCCGACGACCCGCGCGCGCAGTTCCGTCTCGGCAGCAGAGACTGGCAGCCGGTGCGTCTGCGGTGGCAGGATTTCGACCGTGAGATCACCGCGACCGAGATCCGTTCGCTCTTCTTCGGCGTCACGTCCGGGACCAGACGTCCCGCCGGTTACATCATCGACCGCATCGAACTCGCGCGATCGATCGATCCTCCCGACGAGGACGAGGCGGTACGCGCCGCCGGACGCAAAGCCGCGGGACTCGTCGAGGTCTCCCGGCCTGACGATCTCTCCGCATTCGTCAGCGGCCGCGACAAGCTCTCGGACTTCCGTGCACGGGTCGAGGCAAAGAAGCCCGTGCGCGTGCTCGTCGTGGGCGACGCGGTCGCACAGGGGGCGGGGCTGTGGAACGTTCCGGCGGGCGTGCGTTCGACGCGCCTCTTCTGGGGCGTGTTCGACGGGGAACTCCGGAAGCGGGGCGCCGCGTCGACGGTGGGACTCCAGGCGGTGAGCGGCGCGGCCGACGCGGCGTCGCGCGTGCAGGTGGCGCTCCGGCGATACAAGCCGGACCTGGTCATCGTGCAGCTTTCGAGTTCGGCGCCGGGGGTTTCGGGTGCGGGCGCGATCGCACGCACGCGACGCGAGGTCCAGGCCGTCTTCAGCATCTGCCGCCGCGGCAAGGTCCCCGTCGTCGCACTGGGCGTGCCCGCCCTGCCCGACGCGTTCAGACGGGTGGACGAATCGTCGGTGCTGCTCGAGGAAGCGGTGCGTGCGGGCGTGCCGACGGCCGACTTCGGCCGACTCGCCGCCGCACGCGGCAAGGGCTTCGAGGGTGAATACTACGCCGAGACCGATCAGCTCAACGTCCAAGGACACCTCCTCGCCGGCAAGCTTCTCACCACATTCCTGACCGAGCCATGACCCCACCCGAGCCGGCCATCCTGACGGGACTGCACCTGGTGGAGGTCGTGCTGAGGCACGGTCGTGCGCGTCCTTCGGAGGTGGTGGTCCTGAGGGGAGGCTCCTCGCGTGGGTTGTCGCGACTGGTCCGGCTCGCCGAAACGTCGGCGGTGCCGGTGCGGTGGCTCGAGCCGGACGCCATGCGCGCGCTGACCGGCGGCGCCGCGGAGGTCGCCGCGGTCCTCGCCCGACGTGACGCACCCCGTCTCGAAGACGTGCTCACCGACAACGCCGGACCCGTCCTCGCCGTCGTCGTCGAGGGGGTCGAGGACCCGCACAACCTCGGTGACATCCTGCGCACGGCCCTCGCGGCGGGCGCAACGCTCGCCGTCCTCGACAGCCACGCCCGGAGCATGTCGCGCGACGCGCTCGCCCGAAGCTCCGCCGCCGCCTCCGAATGCCTGCCGCTCGTCTTCACCGATGACCTTGCAGCGGAACTGGACGCGCTGAACGCCCGTGACGTAACCACAGTGGCCACAACGCCTTCGGGCGGCGAGGACCTCTTCGACGCCGCACTCGGCGACCGAATCGCACTCGTCATCGGCGGCGAACACCGCGGGTTGA
>DATKVD010000141.1:0-2886 GCA_035530235.1 Planctomycetota bacterium
TCGCTGCCAGGGCTTTTTCCTACGACGGCGATACCGGGTTTTCACAGATGGGTGAGACCCCGAAGGTCTTCGGCGTCAATCTGCTCAACGGGAAACCCATGCCGCAGGAAGAGATGGCCGTCCTGCTGCCGCCGGGCGGCAGGGCCGTGGTGGACATGCTCGTGCCCCACCAGCCGTTGACCCGCGCGAGGGCGTCAAGACTCGCCAAGATGGATGTCTCCAAACACCTGGCAGCCTGTCGCGCCTTCTGGAAGGCCAAGCTGGCCGTCGGAACCCGGGTCCACGTCCCCGAGCCGGCCGTTGACGAGCGCATCCGCGCCGGACTCCTCCACTGCGACATCGTGGCCTACGGTCGAGAGCCGCGAGGCAGCGTGCTGGCGACCGTGGGGTGGTACACGCCGATCGGCTCGGAGAGTTCGCCGATCATCCAGTTTTTCGATTCGATGGGTTGGCACGACCTGGCGGAGCGTTCGCTGGACTTCTTCCTCGAGCGTCAGCGCGCCGACGGGTTCATCCAGACCTTCGGCGGCTACCAGTTGGAGACGGGTCCCGTCCTCTGGAGCATGGGCGAGCACTACCGCTACACGCGCGACGACGCGTGGGTGCGCCGGGTCAAACCGAATGTCCTGAAGGCCTGCGAGTATCTGCTGGAATGGCGCAACCGGAACAAGCGCGACGAACTCCGCGGACGGGGCTACGGTCTGCAGGACGGCAAGGTCGCCGACCCGGATGATTTCTTCCATTCGTTCATGCTGAACGCCCTGTCCTGCGTCGGCATCGCCCGGACGGCGGAAATGCTCGCCAAGGTTGCCCCGACGCGGTCGCGGCGCCTGGCGAAAGAGGCCCGCGCCTATCGCGAGGACATCCGCAAGGCCTTCTACGAAGCCGTCGGACGCAGCCCGGTGATCCCGCTGGACGATGGCTCCTGGATCCCCTCGGTGCCGCCTTGGGCCGAATATCGTGGGCCGGTGTCTCTCTACGCTGAGGGGGGCAACTGGCAGACGCACGGCGCATTCGGGGCCCGCGACTCGCTGATCGGCGCGCTGTACCTGATCGTCGGGGAGATACTGGAACCGGATGAGATCGGGGCGACCTTCCTGTTGCGGTCTCACCAGTCACTGTTTACCGTGGAGAACGCCGGGCGGAGCCAGCCGTACTACTGCCGACATGACATCGCGCACCTGCGACGCGGAGAGGTCAAGCAATTCCTCAAGACCTACTACAACCAGTTCACCTCACTGCAGGACCGGCAGACCTACACCTTCTGGGAGCACTACTTCCACGTCAGTCCGCACAAGACCCACGAGGAAGCGTGGTTCCTCATGCAGACGCGGTGGATGCTGTGGCTCGAAGAGGGCGACACGCTGGCGTTCCTTCGGGGCATCCCGCGACGGTGGCTTGAAGACGGCAAGGAAATCCGCCTGGAAAATGCGGCCACGTACTTCGGACCGGCGTCGCTCTCGGTGACCTCGCAACTGGCACAGGGACGAATCACGGCGGACGTGCGGTGCGCGACGGACCGCCGACCCGGGACGGTGAGCGTCCGCCTGCCGCATCCGGAGGGCCGACATCCGGTGCGCGTGGAGGGCGGGGAGTTCGACCCCGCTTCCGAGACCGTGCGGATCCCGGATTTCCCGGGCAAGGCGCGAATCACGGCAGGGTACTGAAGGGGCGGTCAACGGGAGCCGACCGCCGTCAGCCATCCTCGATGGCGAGGTCAACCTGTATTGCATCGAAGAGAAGCCCTGACCCCGGAGCCAGAGAAAGGATCCCCATGAGCGATCTGGTCAACCCGTTCGGAATTCCGGGTCGGTGGTACAAGGCCAACCTGCACACGCACACCACCACCTCCGACGGTGCCATCTCTCCCCGGGCCCGGGTCGCACAGTACCGCAAGGCCGGCTACCAGGTGCTGGCCCTGACGGACCACCGCGTTACCAACAGCGTCCGGGGCCTGTCGGATGAGCGCATGCTCGTCGTCAGCGGCATCGAGTATCACCCCACGGCCCGCACCCGGCCCGTCACCAGGTACCACATCGTGGGGCTGGGCGTGCCGCACGGGTTCAAGTTGTCCCGCCTCGACAGTGGCAACCGCTGCATCGCGGAAATCGCCGCCGCCGGGGGCATCAGCATCCTCGGCCATCCCTACTGGAGCGGGCAGTCGCTGCGCGACTTCATCCGTCTCAAGGGACTTTCGGCCATCGAGGTGTTCAACGCGACCTGCGACGGCTGCGGCCGCGGCTCCAGCGAGCACGAGTGGACGCACGCCCTGGACAACGGGATGTTCCTGCCGTGCGTGGGCGTGGACGACGCGCACATGGCCGACGCGGGCGACGCGGACGTCTGCGCCTGCTGGACGTGGCTGAAGATGACCAGGCTGACACAGAAGAACGTGCTCAAGGCCGTGCGGACCGGTGCGTGCTATGCCTCGCGCGGCCCCGTCATCCACGACTTCCGCGTCGCCGACGGCAGAAGCGTCATCCGCTGTTCGCCCGTGCGCGAGATCTACTTCATCTGCGCCCCTTCGTCGGGCAAACACCGGGTAGCCAGGCCGGGCGAAAGCCTCGAGCACTACGAGGCCCCGGTCGTCCCGGCCGAGAAATACATCCGTGCCGTCGTCATCGATGCCGAAGGCCGGCAGGCATGGACCAACCCCCTTCGGCTGCGGTAGCGGATCGGCCGGAACGTGCGACACGGCGCAATCGTGTCGTGCAACACGAGAGATGATGGTTCAGGAGAAAGGGGAACGGTGACAAGACCATTCACTCTTCTCTGCGTGGCGCTGACTGTAGCCGTCCTGGCGGCTGCAGACCCCGCCTTGGGGAAGAGGGTTCCCTCATCGCAGCATCCCGTCGGCTGGCGGGGGGACGGCACGGGACGCTATGG
>DATKVD010000142.1:0-28481 GCA_035530235.1 Planctomycetota bacterium
AGGCCACCTCGCGAACCAGTGCGAACGCCTGCTCGACCTGCCCGGACGTCTCGCGACGACATCGGAACACGTCGCGAAGCTCCCGGGCGGCCTCACGGAGGGCCGCGTCGGTCATCCCGGCGAAGTGTGCTTGGAGTGCCAGCACCCGTCCGGCACGACGCATGAAGCGCTGCGTGCGCGGCACCAGTCGTCCCACCATGCCCGCGGCCGCGTCCCAGGCGGCGTCCAGTCCCTTGGGAAGCTTCTCGCCGGCACTGCCCCTCGACAGCATTCGCCAGGTTGTGCTGGGTGGACCGGACATGTCAGATGAAGAACCTCTTCTGGATGACCTGGAGGAGAGACCGCCACCACTGGAGAAGGAGCGGCCTGGGGGGCATCTCGAGCCGGACGACGACGCGCTGACCGCTCAGCAGCGTGACGCCCGCGTCGGCATCGGGTCTGATGTGGATCTCACGTACGCGTTCGGCGGCCTTCGTGCCCTGTGCGTCGTCCGGGGCGACGGGGATGGCTCCGCCCGCAGCGTATCCCAGCGCCGCGGACGGGAGGTGTTCCTGACCGGCGGGGAGAATCCTGGTGATAATACCCCCCAGCTTGAGTCCGGGTTTCCCTTTGACGCGGATCTCCACCTGCTTCGACGCTTCCGTGGCGGCCACCGTCTGCCCGGCGGCCGCCCGGATGAAGACGTCATCGAGACTCGCGACGAGTCCGATCCTGTCGCCACGTCTCACGTAGGCCCCACGGAGACGCTCGATCTCGGGTGCGACCCACGTGCCCGGGATCGGGGCGTGCACCTCGAGTGAAGCCACCTCCTCGTTGACCCGTGCGATCTGCTCGTCCAGGGCGGCGATCTGCCGGGTCAGGATCTGCGCCGCGGCGATTTCCTCTGTCTCCGCGAGACGCTTCCGGGCGACGAGCCGACGACGCTCCGCCTGGAGTTCCTCCCGCCTGGCCGAAAGCTCGGGACTGACCGCCTTGACCAGTGGCTCACCTTCCGGCGAGACCTCCACCCCCGACGCCAGGACCTGCTCAACGAACCCGTCAACCGCAGGATGCACGATCGCCACGTGCACCGGCTCCACCACGCCCTCCACGCGGGTGCGGTCGGGGGCCGGAATCGCCCCCACCCCCAGCAGCGCCGCGCACGTCACCGCCAGGGTCGTCAGTGTCGCACGACTCCGCACACGTGTCAGCTCTCCGTTCGTGGCCAGGTAGTGCACGAACTTTCCCAAGGGCACGACAAGCCAGCCGATGACCGCCAGGATGCCGAACAGGACCGCAATGACCGCCAGGTCACGTGGCAGCCGGCGGGTGAGCGTCAGCAGGATGAACGCGAAGATGAACACACGGTACACGGTCGAGGCGATCGCATAGACGGACATCCACCCCCGTTCCCCACGCGTGTGTGCGGGACTGCGGGCCTGTCGCACACCCCACACATATCGTCGGACGAGGTAGTAGAGGTATTCCCGACTGCGGTTCCAGAGGTTGGGGATCTCCACCAGGTCGGAGAAGATGTAATAGCCGTCGAACCGCAGCAGCGGGTTGCCGTTGAAGAGGAGTGAGGAGACACTGGCAATGAACATGACGTAATAGGCGATGGTGTGTACGGGGGCGCCTTCGGTGGTGTTGGCCCAGACGATGGCGGCAATCGCCGCGAGGGCGAGTTCCGTCAGCATGCCGGCGGCACCCACCACGACACGGTGCCACTTGCTGCGAAACGCCCACGCACTGGACGCGTCCACGTACGGCAGCGGGACGAAAACCAGGAACATCACGCCCATCACGTGGACCTCACCCCCGGTGCCGGTCACCCGACCGAACCGCTTGCACGCAAAGCCGTGTGAAAACTCGTGAAATACCTTCACCACCAGGACACTCAGGTAGAGCATCCACAGGTTCGCGGGATCGAAGATCAGCGTACTCGCCTTGAAGAGGTCCCCGGCACGTCCCGTGAGGAAATACATTCCCGTTCCCACCAGCCCCAGCCACGCGATCATCCCGAACACACTGAATACCCGTCCGAAGACGCCGACCCACCGGTTCAGGAAGGGGTCGGGGTCGAGGAGTGGGATCCGTGCGAAGAGCAGGCTCATCAGGTACCCCTGGACCTCGCGTCGGATGCGCTTGCGGTACCGGTTGAACATGGCCTCGGCATCGGGAGGCAGCTCGGCCTGCAGCAGGTTCGAGACGTAGAGCTGTCCCAGGAGCTGGATGACTTCGCCCTGTGTGGGTGCGTCGTCTCCCAGCTGCTCGTTGCAGGTCCCCCAGACGTCGGCGACGGTCCTGCGGCCGTCGAGCATCGCCACGAAGTGATAGGCCGGCTCGTTCAGACGGAAGAACTGGTTGCTGGCGGGGTCCTGGAGGACGTGCCACATGCGGCCGCGGAAATGCTGTCGGTGCACCTGGACCGTGGAGCGGAGTCGTGGACGGAGAGACGCCACCCGGTACCACGACTCACTGAATGTGGGACGATCGACGGGCAAGACGGGTCCTCGAGCCTAGTGCTCTTTCCAGAAAATCGCCTTGGGTCTTGGGATGTGCCACAGCTTGCTCGTCAAGCCGTGTGTCTGTTTGCGTTGCCACGCCATAAGCACGGCCCCGACCCGTCGGGGCCGTGGCACGTCTTCATGGAAGAAATACAATCCGACTTTCTGGAAAGAGCACTAAGCGGTCTCACCTAAGTCTTTTGGAGTGTCTGGGCGGCGGGGCTCCTGCGTGCGCCGCCTGTTTGCCGGCTTCTGCGTGGTGGGACGGGAGCCCCACCACGCCGGTACATTAAAGAACTTAGGTGACACCGCTTAGAACCACAGCTTCATCCGCAGCCAGTTGACCAGTCGACGGGTCCATATCCAGCCGTAGCGTCTCGGGCCGATAGTGGTCTTGGCCACGCCTTCTTTCCCCGGACTGATGCGGCCCGGTTTCCCGACGTCGAGCAGTCGGACCCGCACCTTGAAGACGTTTCTCTGGTTCACGACTTCGGCGACGGGGTTGATGCGCTCCACGACGAAAGGGAGCCGGACGTCGGGGTCGGCGGCCGTGGCCAGCTCACCGTGGGCCCGCTCGTCCCTTCCACGGGCCTCCCGGTCGGCGTCCATCACGTCGGCGATCAGGTCTTCCGGAACCGACAGCACCGCCCGGAGCGACTCCAGCGGGGCGATCTCGAACAGCACGTCTCCCGTCTTGACGGGAGCGCCCACCTGACGCTTCAGGTCGCCCTTCACCACCACACCGCCCAGGGGTGAGACGATCTTCGCCTGTTTTATCCGGTATTCGAGCAGGTCCATCTCCGCCCGAACCTTGTCGGCCTGGGCCCGGGCGATCTGGGCTTCGGCGGTCTTGCGGTCGCGCATCGCCGCCGCTTCCTGCGTGCGGAACCCCTCGAACTCCGCACGCTTCGCCGCCAGTTGCAGACGAAGCTCCGCCGTGTCCAGGGTCGCCAGGACCGTCACGTTCGCCTCGACCACGTCCGGCGGCTCCACCGAAACGGTCTTCAGGTATCCGTCGAACGGTGCCGGCACCACCTGCTGCTGTGTGGCCTCGACGACGAAGGGGGCCTCGGCACGGTACTCGCCCTTCACCAGTGCCAGGAAGAGCACCAGGGCCAGGATGAGGACGGCGGTAAGCTTGGCCCAGGTGTGTTTCGGTCCGACGAGCCCGGCCAGACCCTCGCCGAGGGCCGCGGCGGCCCGGGCACCGAACCAGCGGTCCTGTTCACTCAGACCCATGACCCGTGGCGTGCAGAGGTCACACGCCAGTCTGAGCGATTCGATCTCCTCGAGTGTGAACGGCTGATCGACCGGGCGCTCCGCCGTGAGCACCCCGACGGCCTCGCCCTTCACCCGCAGCGGCAGGCTCAGCACCACCGTCGGACCGTGACGCTTTGACAGCTCCCCGGCCGCACGGGCGACGTACGTCGCCTCCCCGGCCGCCGGGTGCTCCACCTCCACGTCCTGGTCCAGACACTCCTCCATCGCCGCCTCGATATCCTGGACGATCGACATCTTGCGACTGAACTTCTCGGTGTGACTCAGTGTCTTGAGCTGGACGTATCGTCCTTTGTGGATTCCGAGTCCCACACGGTCACACCGCCAGCGGGAGGCGACCTCGTTGCAGAGGGCCATGCCGGCCCCCTTGAACCGGGCATGCTCGTTGACGACGGCGAGTGTCTGCATCGCGGCGCGCAGTCTCTCGAGGTCGTTCCGGCGTCTATTCGCCTCCAGGCGTGACTCGTAAAGACTCATGAGAAATTGCGTGAGTGCCAGACGGTCCAGGCGGGCCCCGAGTTCCGTCTCACTGGTGGACACGACCACGAAAGCCGCCGCACCCCTGAAGCCTTCGGTCGTCATGGGCAGGATGAGCAGTTGACGTCTCGCGGGCTGACCGTAGAGATCATCCGCATCGTGGAGGGGAACCGTCACCGGACCGCCGGATTCAACGACCTCCGGAACCGACTTCAGACACTGTCGAAGCCATTCCGGGGGTGCGGCACCCTCCTCGACCTCCGGGTAAACGGCAGCCACCCGCGCCCCTTCACCCGTCGACAGGAGAATCGCCCCGGCCTCCGCGTGCGCGGCGTCACACTGGACACGGAGCAGATGCCGTACGAACTGCTCGGGGGTGCCCTCGAATCCGGCGACGAGGGCACTCAGCTCGGCCGCGGACCGGCCTGCGCCGCCGGCACCCATGTGGGAAAATCGGTCAAGGGACTCTGACATCTTCGGAAGCTCCGGCTCCGACCGATCAGGTTACGTGCCGCCCTTCTGACGCTTGCTGACGTCAAGCTCCAGCTCCCCGAACTGCTCCTCGTGACGTCGGATGAGCTGGCTGAGCGTGATGGCCAGACGCTTGGCCGAGTAGTAGTTCAGGATGATCCGCTCGTTGACCCGGAAGATGACGTCGGGCTGACCCTCCTGCTCCCTTCCCGGGTTGACGAGGTTGAGTCCGAAATCGAGCATCACCTCTTCGGCGGTCCCGTTCGTGCGGAAGGCGTTGGCGTAGCTCGTCTTCATGTTCCGCTCATCCATCCCCACACGGATCTGCCGCTGACCGGTCTGCTCACGGGCCTGCTCTTCGATCGGCTTGTCGCCCTGCGTCGTGTCTCCGCCTGCTGTCATGCCTGACTCCTTCCTGAGTGCCGTGGGGTCCGCTCCGACGGTTACCTGGGACCCGGAAAGCCGACCTGGACGTGCTCACCGGCCGGTCGGCCGGTCGGGTTCGGCACCTCGACGCGAACGGTAACTGTGTCGCTCGCGGCGTCGGCGACCGCGGCGACGTGGATGATCTTCCCCCTCGCGGGCGGCCCGGCCGCGTCCGGGAATTTCACGTCTGCGGGTCCGCCGTTTCCGAGCGCCCTGGCCTGTGCAAGCGGCACGGGCGCCTCGATCCACAGCGGGTCGACCTTCACCACACGGATCACCTCCGCCAGGGCGTCGGCCGACTCCCCGGGCTCGAAGAACACATTCTCGACCTTCCCGACGATCGGACTTTCCAGACGCATCCGTTCGAGCTGGATCCTCTTCTCGTCGTACTTGCGTCGGTCCTGTTCGTGATTGAGTTTCTCCAGGGCCAGCTGGGCCTCCGCGATGACGACGGCAAGCCGGGCCTGCTCCACGTCCCACTTCGACACGGCCTTCTTCTTGAAGGCGTCTTCGAGCTTCTCCAGCTCGACCTTCTTCTGGGCGAGCTGGGCCTCACGGGTCTGGATGCCAACCAGGTTCTCGGCCTCGGCCTTGAGCTGTGTCAGCTGCACGCGCTCGGCCACGTCGTCCTGCTGCACCAGCAGCTGACCCACCTGGACCTCGTCCCCTTCCTTGACGAGCACCTTCGCCACACGGCCCGGGAGCACGAACGACAGTGTCACGTCCTCACTGGGTCGGGTGATTGCCGCGATCTCCTGAGCGTCTGCCGGGACCGCTTGCAGACACAAGACGACGGCGACACAGACACAGCCCATTCGCTTCGGTCGCATGGCGTGCACCTCTCGTCCGTGGACCCTTGAACGTCCGGGGATCGAAACCAGTATCACCGTGTAAAGAGTGAATTTCAAGCACTAAATGCACGGGTCGGGAACGGTCCCGACTTGACAGGCCCCTGCACGGGGGGTAGGATGAGGATCCGGGCGAGTGGCGGAACGGCAGACGCTGGGGACTTAAAATCCCCTGACCCTTTAGGGTCATGAGGGTTCGACTCCCTCCTCGCCCACCAGTCGGACCGGAACCTGCAGGTCGATAAAGACCTTCATGATCCTGTCGTGCTGTTCCTCGATGAACGCGTAGGCGTCGGCGTATTCGGCCAGGGGGAAGTGCTTCGACTCGAGGGGGGCCGTCGCGATCTTCCCGTCACCGATGAGGGCAACGGCCTCAACGTAGTCCTCACGTCTGTACATCAGCGTCCCGTGGATGTTGAGTTCCCGGTCCTGGACGAGCCCGACGTTGACGCGAGGCGGCACGGCAAAGACGCCGACGACGACGATGGTGCCGCCCTTCCCGACCGTCTCGACAGCCGCGGTCAGCGTTTCCTCGATGCCGACACATTCGAAGACGACCTCGAGCCCCTGCCGACCGAACACACGCTCGACCGCAGCTCTCAGGTTTTCTTCCCGTGGATTGGACGTCGCTTCAAGACCGCACCGGCGGGCAACGTCGAGCCGGAAGCCGCTCACGTCGGTGATGAGGACGTTCGCACCCCTCGCGCGTGCCGTCTGTGCAACGAGGTTGCCGATGGGACCCGCCCCCAGCACGGCGACGTTCTTCGTGCCGAGATCCGGTGCGCGAGTCGCCGCGTGGACCGCCACCGCCGTCGGCTCGACCAGGGCCCCCTGCTCGAAGGTGAACGATTCCGGAAGCCCAACGACCTTTTCCGCATCGGTGACGAAAAGCTCCTGTGCACACCCGGGGGCCTGGAACCCCTGCACCCTGAGCACGTCACAGATGTGATAGTCACCTCGCCGGCAGGGACCGCACTCCCCACACACCACCTGCGGCAGCGCCGTCACCTTCTGCGCGGGCGCCGGTTCCGTCACCCCCTCCCCTGTCGATTCAACCACACCGGAGAACTCGTGTCCCTGGACGACGGGATAGCCCGTGTAGGGATGCTTCCCGTGCCAGACGTGGATGTCCGACCCGCAGACGCCGATGCGCCTGACGCGGATCCTCACCTGTCCCGGTCCGGGCACGGGCTCCGTCACGTCGCGGATCTCGATAACACCCGGCTCGTTCATGATCGCCTGTCTCACCTGCACCTCCTGCGCGGGAGTTCTGCAGATGCAGTGCCACCGCACGCATCATCTCTTCCGGGACGTTCTCATCCGAGGCAGTCTGTTCTGCCGGTGACATTCCTCGATGACGGCGATCTGCCGTCGGACCTGCACGGGCGTCACCACGAGCTTCCCCTTCCCCATCAGCACGTCGTGAACGTTGTCGTAGAACGCCTTGGAGTTCTGCTGGAAGCCGTCCAGGTCCGTGGGAGGCGGCGTCCAGGTCTCCTCAACCCAGGGGAGTTCCTCCTTGCAGTATCGCCGGTGGTCGGACCAGCCCTTGAGGAGTCTCTGCTTCGGGGCCTTCTTCGGATCGAAAAAGCGCCACCGGAGTCCCCCCGGGCCGCCGGCAAGACCGCCCCGCGTGCCGTTGATGTTGTAGATGTCACCCGGCGGATACGCGTTGTAGGAACTGACCAGCACCTCGACCACCGGGTCGGCAAGTCCCCCGAAGAGCGTGACGGTGCAGAAGTCGTCCGCGTCGCCCAGTGAGCCCTCTTCCGATTTCATCCGACAGAACACCTTCGGCGTCTTCTCGCCGAAGAGCATGACCGCGTGGTCCATCGGATGCGGACCCGTGTTGTTGAGGTTCCCGCCCCAGAGCTCCTGGCGTGTCTGCCAGTCCCAGCGGCGTGAGAAGCCGCCCCATGCCGAACGGACGTGCACGATCCGTCCGAGCTTCCCTGAGCCGATGACCTCCTGGATCTTCCGGAAAAAGGGATAGAAGCGGGAATTCTGAAAGGGCGCGAAGAGTTTCCCGGCCTTCCTTGCCGCCGAAACCATCCGGTCGAAATCCTTCACCTTCACCGCAAGCGGCTTCTCGCACACGACGTCATGACCGGCCTTCAGTGCCGCGATCGTCGCCTTCGGATGGAGCCGGCTCGGAAGAGAGTTCACGAACAGCTCGACCTCGTCGTCCCTGACAAGCTCCTGCCACGTCCTGTAGGCGCGGCAGTCGAACGCCTCGACCGCCTCGCGTCGCCGCTCCGTCATCTCATCCGCCACCGCCACGATGCGGTACTGCCCGGGGGCCTCCCGCAGCCACCGGGCGTGAATGTCGTAGCCGCTCCGTCCCTGTCCCGCGATCCCCACACGCACGACTCTTCCGGCCATGGTCCTTTCTCCTCCTTCAAGACACCGGCATCAACGTGAAGGGGTATTCTTGCCGGGGCACCCGCGACAGGCAAGCATTTTCCCGCCCACATTCACTGAGAGCCCCCACAGCCCCGAGCAGGCCCCCGGCGGCCGGGCCCGGCGGCCCCCCTGAACGGCAAAAAAGGGGACCCCGGACGGGCAAAATCCCTTGCAGACGCCCCGACGGACGGTAGAATGCAAACAGGTATAGACGGATAGGTGAGCCAGTTGGGGAATGGGACCCGGTCCACTGAAAGGAGACCCAGATGGCCAAGACCCACATGTTTCACATTCAAGAGATGAACATGGACCAGAGCAGCACGGCCCAGAAGATCGTCTTCGATTCCATCGAGGACCTGGAGCAGGCCCACCGGGAGATCAACGACGGCAAGGACATCTACGTGGTGCTCGGGGACGAGGTGATCAAGCTGCTGAACCAGGAACTGAGTTCCAAGGTCTACGACGGACGCATCAAGCTGGCGGCCAAGTACAAGCCGGGCGAGGAGGAAGCGTGACCGCGTTCGTCCGCACACGGAAGGAGGAGGGACGGCTATGACAGGAATGCACTGGGTACTGGCGGCGGTGCACCCGGGGTGGGTGGTCTTCATCGTCGTGGCGATCATCGCACTGCTTCTGGCGTTCAGCTGGTACAGGATCGTGCCGGCGAACGCCGCACACGTGGTCATCCGTCGCGGCGCCACACGGGTCTTCAGTCCCCACAAGGAGCAGTCCGCACACGGGAAGGCGGCGTACTTCGAGATCCCGAGGTGGATACCCCACTTCGGGGTGCGGGTGCACGCGATGCCGCTCTCGATGCTCGAGATCAACGTCAAGGACTTCCTGGCGTTCGACCGTGACCGTGTGCGCTTCGAGTGCGACATCGTGGCCTACATGGTGGTCGAGGACGCCATGAAGGCGGCCAAGAGGTTCCCCGCCGGGCTGAACGAACTGAAGGACCAGGTCTTCAAGATCATCAAGGCCACCACCCGTGACACCACCACCAAGCTGACCATCCGTGAGATCATCAACGACCGTCCGGCCATCGCCCGACGTGTGCACGAGTACCTGGAGCCCGAGGTGGTGAAGTGGGGCATGTCGCTCCAGGCGTGCGAGCTGGTGAACCTGCAGGACCCGAAGGACGGCAAGTCGACCGCGATCCACGACATCAGCTCCATCGCGGAGGTGCAGATCAACAGTGAGGCCCGTCAGAAGAACGCCGAGCAGATCAAGCAGGCCCGTCTGAAAGAAGCCGAGGCCGAGCAGGCCGCCGCGACGCGCGAACTGGAACGCGACGAGATGGTAGGCGTGCGGACGCAGAAACGCGACCAGGAGATCGCCCGTGAGCAGCAGGCCGCCCAGGAAGAGAAGATGAAAGTCATGCGCGTCCAGCAGGTCCGACAGGCCGAAATCCAGCGTGACGCCGCCATCGAGAGTGCCGAGGGCGACAAGCAGGCCGTCATCCGTCGCAAGACCGGCGAGGCCGAGGGTGTCCGGGCGGTCGGGTACGCCGAGGCCGACGCGAAATCGAAACTGGCCGACGCACTCAAGAAGATCAACGAGGCCGCTCTCGACGTCCGACGCATCGAGAAGGACGAGAAGATCGGCGTCACCGCCGCACAGGCCCTTCAGAAGGCCGACATCAAGTTCATCAACGCCGGTCAGCCCAACTCACTGCTCGACCTCTTCACGCCCTCGGGCGGGGCATCGATCGGCGGGATGATCGCCGGTCTCGAAGCGACGAATCCCGAGGCCTACGGCGACATCCTGGGCTTCATCAGGAAGCGGACGGGCAGGGGCAGCGGTGAGGACAGGCCGTCAAGGCCCGCGAAGTCCGGAAAATAGCACCATCGGCCGCACGGGAGCCGTTTCCGGAACGTCGGGATCGGCTCCCGTGCTGATTTCGGCCCCCACGTCGCCCCGACGGCGCACCCCGGGCTGGAGTCCAGGTCTCTCTACCTCCCGGTTCAACGCAGAGGAACACCTCATGTCGGCACCGCTCGGACGTCTGAAACACTGGATAAGGCGCACATTGAGACGACTGGGGCTGGAGGTCGAGTACGTCGGCCGGCGCGCGAGCGTGCGACCCGCGGCTCCGACCGACGCCCCCGTGGCCCCCTACCTCGAAAACCCGGAACAGGGCCCCGGGAACCTCGCCGAGAAGCTCCAGCGGGAAGCCGAAGGAGGTCCGTTCGAGTGGCCGAACGTCGTTGCACTCAATCGGGCGGTCGCGGGACTCGTCGGTGACGCGAAGCGGCTCGTGGAGCTGGGGGGCGGCACCGGGTGTTTCGCGATCGTGGCCGCCCGCGACGAGACCCGGACGATCGTGTGTTCCGAGCTGGACGTCGAGACGAGCCGGTGGGCGGCCGAGCACCGTGCACGGGCGAACGTCACCTATGTCGACCGTGCGCCGACGGCGGATGACGGTCCCTTCGACCTCGTGGTCGCGGTGGAGGTGATCGAGCACGTCGCCGACTTCGTGGGGTTCCTGAGGACGTGCTGCTCACTCGCCCCGCGGGCACTCATCACCACCCCCAACCGCACGCGCGGACCGAAATTCGACGTGCCCGGTCCCCCGCCCGTCGCCAAGCACGTCCGTGAATGGACGGCCGGGGAGTTCTACTGGGTCCTCCGCACGTTCTATCGCACGGTGAAGCTTTACGCCATGCCCAACCCGTTCGTCCCCGAGCTCGTCGGCGTCCGCATCACCACGAAGCTTACCCCGCTCGTCGCCGACTGTTGCGAACCCCGCTCACTTCACTGAGACCTCCAGTCCTTCCGGGTCGATGACGACGTTCACGCTCGCGCGGAAGTTTCGCTCGTCGCGCACGAACGCGAGGTAGTCCTTCAGACGCTCCGCCGAGTTCACGCTGTTGTGGGCGAGGACGAGCGCGCCCGCGGGCATCCGCTCGAGTGCGGCCTCCAGGATGTCCAGGTAGATGCCTTTGCCGCGTCCGCCGGTGCCGTTGGCGTCGAGATAGAGCAGGTGAATCGCATCGGAGAAATCGCGGACGACGTCGAGCGCGTCGGCCGCCACCACCCGGGCGACGCCGCTCGGATCGAGCTTCCGGACGTTCCGCTCGGCACGCTCGGCTTCCTCGGCCTTGATCTCGACCCCGAGGAGCTGCTTCGCCGCGTAGCACGCGCCCGGACCAACCGCCGCCCCTGCATTCGAGATGAACGTGAACCCACAGAACACCCCGGCCGCGATCATGTTCTCCGGCTGCACGACGGCGTTGATCGCGTAGAGCAGCCGCTGCATCCGCGGCGTGATGGCCGTCCACGGGACCTCGAAGCGCTCGGCGACGGCCTTTCGATGCGCCAGGAACCTGTCGGCGTCGTAGCGGGTGTGGGGCAGGATGCCGGCGTCCTTCAGCACGTCCAGGGCCTCGGCCACGACTGCCGTCTCCTTCTCAAGCGGCTCCAGCTCGCGGTGCGGCCTGCCGTACTCCATGCGGTAGTCGTTCCAGTCGTCACTGCGATATTCGCCTGCCAACGTCTTCCTCCTCAAGACATGATCGTGAGGAGCAAAGGATTGACGAAAGCGGCCGCGTATGCAAGAATCTTCTCTCACGGCCCTCACTTCACCTGCGTTGGAGACCCCTGATGACGGTTGCGAAACGTCCGCACATCGAGATCCGAGGCATCTACGGCGGGATGCCCGAGGAGCTGATGACCGACGGCCGAAAGCTCACGGACTCCGGCATCAATGCGGTGTTCATGCATTCGGGCGCGATCACGGCCGAGCGCGTCGGGCGCCTGCACGATCACGGGGCAAAGGTCTTCGCCGAGTTCAACTCTATGCACCATGAGAGGTACCTCGAGGAGAACCCCGATGCAGCGCCGGTGGGAACCGACGGAGAGGTGTGCCCTCCCCCGGAGGGCTGGCAGGGCATCTGTCCGACGCATCCGGGCTACCGTGTGAGCCGGATGCAGGAGTTCCGGCGACTTCTGGAGACCTGTGACCTTGACGGGATCTGGCTCGACTACCATCACAGCCACGCGAGCTGGGAGCGTGCCGAGCCGGTGATGCCCGACACGTGCTTCTGCGGCCGCTGCGTCGAGCGCTTCCGGCGCGACACGGGAGAGACGCACGCCGAACCGCAGAGCGACGCGTGGGTGCGCTGGCGGTGCGACCTCTTCACCGACTGGGTCCGCGAGTATCGCGAGATCCGCGACGCCGTGCGTCCGGCCGCCCTCTTCGGGACGTTCCACAACCCGTGGAGCGATGACGACCGCGACGGCGCACGCCTGAAGAAGCTCGCCATCGACCTCCGTGCACAGGCCGAGCACCTCGACGTCTTCAGCATCATGCCCTACCACGCACGGTTCGGACACTCGGGCGACGTCGACTGGATCTCCCGGCAGGTCTCGTGGCTGGGCCGGTATCTCGGCATCGAAGGGAAGCCCGGGGAACGGCACAAGATCTGGCCCATCGTCCAGCTCTCCGACTGGGGTGAGCCCGTCGACCCCTCGGAGGTCGCCGCCGTCATGGACCATGCGACCCGACCACCCGCCACGGGGGTGACCATCTTCGCCTGGGACGGCATCCGCCGGTCGCTCGGCAAGGTACGCGCGCTGACGGGGTTCTACCGCGGAATATCCGGGATTTCATGAGCCCCGACCGGTTACGCCGCCCGCTTGAAAACACCTCGACGGACCGATATAATCCGTTGTGAATCCGCTGCCGCGGCTTTCCTGCCTCGCCCGGCTCGAAGGAGGCGTGCCATGTCCTGTCGACGGACCTCGTCCCTGCTCTTTTGCGCTCTCGCGGCCACGTTTCTTCTCGCGGCCTCTCCCCGTGCGGCCGATGCCCCCGCCGACGCGGAGCCCGCCCCGGCACATCCCGGGCTCAGGAACCTCGTCGGCCTGTGGTACGGCGTCAGCGAGCGCGGGGAGATCAGGCTGACGGTCGTCGATGGGGGCGTCGGGGCGATACGGTGGCATCACAACGATCCCGAGACGTGGG
This sequence comes from Planctomycetota bacterium, assembly GCA_035530235.1. Classification (GTDB taxonomy): domain Bacteria; phylum Planctomycetota; class DG-23; order DATKVD01; family DATKVD01; genus DATKVD01. The sequence continues at coordinate 13,356 of DATKVD010000142.1, forward strand.
GCGGCTCGGTCTGGTGGGAGAAGGCGACCTGCGTGTTCGGCAGGGACGGCACGACCGTTGGCCTGGGCATCGCGACGCTCCACCTCACCGGAACGGACACGCTCGACATCGACATCCGAAGCAGAAAAGGAGACGTCCGGACCCGGATGACGCTGAAGAAGGTGCCCGAGGGTGAGAAGCCGCCCAAGCCGAACGCCGAGGTGGGCATCAACGGCATCACCGCGGACGACTTCAACGGCGTCTGGCACGGGACATTCCAGCGCACGGAGGTCACCTGCACCATCACGAAGCACGGCCGGAGCGAGGTCCGGGCGGTCGGTCGCGACGCCGAAGGCAGGACGACGCGGACCGTCCACACCAGCGGTCAGTGCTCATTCAACCGCTTCGTCGAGAAAGTGCGTCTGGGGGACTGCGAGTTCTCGTTGGTGGAAGGGAAGGCGGTGCAGGTCCGGTTCCCCGCGGAGTGGCGACGAGACGGGTTTCTCCCGGACGTCATGGTCCTTCAACGCAAACAGGCACAGCCCGGGTGATTTCAAGGCCCTCCGTGCGTGCTCCGCTCATCGTCTGATCGGCTGCAGGCGGCCGGCGTGCGGAGGTCGCCCGAGAAGGTGCGTGCGCTCACCGGCTTCTACCGCGACATCGCCGGTTGATGCCTCTCCCGCCCCGCGGCGGTTCACGCTTGATTTCCGTCGGTTTCCCACTATACTTCGGGCTCTTCGCATGCGGCTCGGTTCATTCCCCGGAGGCGGACCTTGCGGATGAGACGGGTCATGCCGGTGCTCCTGGTCGTGACGCTGACGCTCGGCGGCCCGGTGTGGGGCGCTGAGAAGCGCGTGCGTCTGCGACTCGAGGTGCCCCCCAAGAGCAGTCGGGGCATGCAGTCGGTGGCCGACCGTGCGGTGCTCGAGGCCTTTCTCGCCAGTCACCCCGAGATCGAGGTCGACCCGTACGTGAAGCTGCGCGTGCCGGGTCCCCGCGGGGAGGCCACCCTCTACATGGCGATGGCCGGCGACACCGCACCCGACGCCCTCTACGTCTACGGACGCTCCACCCAGAAATACATCGACCAGCAGTTCCTCTACCCGCTCAACGATTACCTGAAGGACTGTCCGGAGATCACGGGACAGCCGCTCTTTCAGAAGTTCCTCCCGGCGATCAGCCGACCGGGTGAGGACAACGCACCCGTCGTCTACGCGATCACCGACAAGGTGTTCGTGAGCGGGCTCCTGTATCGGAAGGACCTGTTCGCACAGGCGGGTCTGGAGACGAACCGCGCCCCGAAGACGTGGGACGAGCTGCGCGACTACGCCCGAAAGCTGACGGTGCCCGAGAAGGGACAGTTCGGGATCACGCTGCCGGGTTCGCAGGGGGCGTCGTGGCGGTTTGCGAACTTCGTGTGGCAGGCCGGCGGACGCATGTGTCGTCAGAAGCCGGACGGCTCGTGGTACCTGTCGGTGGACGAGCCCGAGGCGGTGGAGGCGTTCAAGTTCTACCGGGACCTCGTGTGGGGCAAGTGGGAGCGTGACGGGAAGGTGATGCAGGGCTGCATGAAGGTGGAGTCGGCCGGCCAGGAGATGAACCACTTCGTCGAGGGTCGCGCGGCGATGACCATCGTGAGCACGCGCGGCGACGTGGGGGCGTTCCTGCAGAGCGGTCTGGACCCGTCACAGGTGGGTCTGGCGCCGCTGCCCGAGGGACCGGCCGGGAAGGCCAGCATGCTCGAGGGCGAGTTCTGGGGCATCAACCGTCTCATCGCCCACGACAAGCGTCGACGCGACGCCACCTGGGAGTACATCAAGTTCCTCACGAGTGACGAGGCCAAGCGCATCCGCACGCGCGTCTACGTCGAGGCCGGGTGGGCACTCAGCGTCAACCCCAAGTGGCTCCGCAAGTTCGGCTACGAGACCGAGCTGCGACAGATGCCGCCCGAGTGGATCAAGCTCTACGACGAGATCGTCGACCACGGGATGCTCGAGCCCTACGCCCCGGCCTACGCACAGGTGTCCACCGACGTGCTGGCCCGCATGGACGAGGTGCTCTACAACGAGAGGGGCGACCCTCAGAAGGTGGCGACGAGCATCGCACACGAGGCGAACACACGGTTCTTCGGGACGCTGCGCGAGGAGAACATCGCCCGGCACCGCACCACCGGTCGCGTGGTCTTCTACACGGTGATGGGAATCGCGGCGGTGCTCTTCGGCCGGGCCATTTACCGGTTCATCCGTTCGCGTCGCGCCGACGCGGCCATGCGCCGGGCGTTCCTCACCGGGACCGAGACCCCCGGCCGACGGACCCTCCAGAAACGCATGGAACTCCTCGCGTGGGTCTTCATGCTGCCCGCCGTCCTCACCATCTTCATCTGGGCCTATTGTCCGCTCGCGAGCGGAGCACGACTCGCCTTCATGGACTACCGCATCCTCGGCAACAGCAGCTTCGTGGGTCTTGACAACTTCATCGAAGCGTTCACGCAGCCCGCGTTCTACAAGGCACTCATCCAGACCGCCATCTACGCCGTCATGTCGCTCGGCGTCGGGTTCCTCCTGCCCATCATGCTGGCACTCATGCTGTCGGAGATCCCGCGTTTCAGGATGTTCTACCGCACGATCTACTACCTCCCGGCGGTCACCAGCGGGCTGGTGGTGATGTTCATCTGGAAGCTGATGTACGACAACTCGCCTCAGGGGATCTTCAACCGCGGTCTCACCTGGCTGACGGGGACCGATCCCGGACGCCTGCTGCTCGTCGGGCTCTTCTGCGCGCTGTGGGGGATGCTGCTGGCGGTGGTGCTGGGGATCGTCACGCGTCTCGTGCGTCAATACGCCCGGGGGTCCGTCGTGATCGCCCTGGCGCTGCTGGTGCTGGTGGCGCCCTTCTGGATCGACCTCGCCGCCGAGTTCAGCGTCCTCGCTCACCTGCGCGAGACGCATAAGGCACCGCAGGCCGCCGCCGGGGCCGAACCCGACACGCGACCCCTCTTCGTGCGTCTGAGCGAGCACCAGTGGATAGCCCGGGTGCCCGACCTCGGTGCGACCACAGCGCTTCCCGGAGAGGAGATCGAGGTGCCGGGACTGTTCGACGCGGCCCTGCACGCGCTCCGCGTGGCGGCGCGACGGATGACGCACCTTCCCGAGCTGATGGGATTCTCGATGCCCGTGGTCTTCGCCCTGACGGGCGTCCTGCGCGGAGGGATGATCGTCCTGACGGTCCTGGCGGTGCTGCTGCTGTTGAAGCGGCGACCGGGGACGCACCGGGCGGCGGCCACGACGGTCCTCGTCACGTCGTTCGTCCTCATGGGCGCAGGCGTCGGATTGCGTCTCCTGGCGCTGCTCATGCCGCTGTCGCGGCCCTACGCGTGGCTTCAGGACTCCTCGGGCTACTGGGCGATGCTGTGGGTGATTCTGCCGGGGATCTGGGGCGGTGCCGGGCCGGGGTGCATCATCTACCTGGCGGCGCTGAAGAGCATCCCGGACGACCTCTACGAGGCGGCGGACGTCGACGGTGCGGGACCGCTGGAGAAGGCATATCACGTGACGTTCCAGTACCTCAAACCGCTGATCATCATCAACTTCGTCGGGGCCTTCGTGGGGACGTTTCACGCGATGCAGAACATCCTCGTCATGACCGGAGGGGGTCCGGGCGACAAGACGATGACCATCGGGATGGACATCTTCTTCAACGCGTTCACGCACCTGAAGTTCGGCTATGCGACCGCGGAAGCGTGGATCCTCGGGAGCCTCCTCATCGGGTTCACGCTGCAGCAGCTGCGCATCCTGAAGAAGCTGCGCTTCACACGCGCGGAGAACTGATAACGACAGTCGAAACTCCAAACTCGAAAGTCAACGACCGGAGGCGCAGTCGCTCGCGATGAGGTGCTGTTGTTGCCGTCGACATTCGAGTTTCGAGTTTTGAGTTTCAAGTTGGAGCTCCCATGCCCATTATCTCACAGGTCGGGCGCAAGACGTGGTCGGTCAGACTGATCTACGCGCTCTTGTACGTGCTGCTGACGGCGGGCGGCGTGACCATGCTCTACCCGTTCCTGCTGATGATCGCCACGTCGCTCACGAGCTTCGTCGACTACAAGGAATACCGTGTCGTCCCGCGGTACTTCCACGACGACGAGGTGAAGTACCAGAAGGTGCTCTACGAGAAGTACGGGCGTGCGAAGGACTACAGCGAGATGCACGTCTACGAGTACAGCACGTTCCCGCAGATGGGCATGCCGACCTACGAGGGCGACGCGGCCCCGCCGACCGGCGAGCGCAAGGACCCGCAGACCGGACAGCCCCTGCCGCCTCGCGTCGTCATCGACGGGACGTGGGACGAGATCGAGCGACGTGTGACGCTCTGGCGCGGGTTCCAGGAGACGCTGGAGCCGCTCGATTTCGGCGTGTGGTTCACCATCAAAGCCAACATGGCCGGCCGCAGCGACCTGGAGTGGCGCGAGCGCATGCGCGAACGCTTCCAGACCGTCACCGAGCTCAACGAGACCTACGGCAAGGACTTCGTCTCGTTCACCGAGGTCTTCTGTCCCTACGAGAACCCCGAGGGCCGGCTGTGGCCCGGGGTGGCCGGACGCGAGGGCCAGGACTGGCGTGAGTTCAAGCGGACGCTCGATGCACGTTACCGTCGACCCATAGACGGCACCATCCTGTGGCAGCGGTTCCTCCGCTACCGGTTCCAGGACGTGAAGCGACTGAACGCGGCGCTCGGGAGCTCGTACGTCGATTTCCGCTACTGTGCGCTGCACGCGACGCGGCCGGCCGACGGCAAGCTCCGTCTCCAGTGGGACCACGCGGTCCGCAACGAGCTGCCCTACCGCTTCATCCGCGTCGATGACGGTGACGCGAAGTACGGCGCCTACCTCCTCGAACGCTTCGGCGGCCGCGCCGGCATCAACGCCGCGCTCGACGCCGACTACGCCGACGACAGACCCGTGCGCTGGCCCCCCGCTTCGCCCACGCCCAAGGAGCTCGACGCCGTCAGCGACTTCCTCCGCAGCCGCGTCGACCTCGACCACGTCACCATCGACACCCCCGACAAGCGTTACGCCGTCTTCCTCGCCGGTCGGTTCGGCAGCGTCGACGCGCTCAACCGTCACCTCGGCACGTCCTGCACCTCGTTCGACGCGGTCCGTCCCCCCTACGAGGAGGAGGACCTGTGGGAGTTCCACCGGGACCGCGGGTTCTGGATGAAGTGGTTCCTCACGCGCAACTACGTCGAGGTGGTCGACTACGTCGCCATTCGCGGACGTGCCCTCTGGAACACCCTCATCCTCGTCGCCTCGATGATCCTCTGCGCCCTCACCGTCAACCCGCTCGCCGCCTACGCCCTCTCACGGTTCCGTCTCGGATACACCAACGGCATCCTGCTGTTCCTGCTCTCGACGATGGCGTTTCCGTATGAGGTGGCCATGATCCCGAACTTCCTGCTGCTGCGCCGCTTCCCGTTGTGGACGGGCCTGGTGGGCGGGGTGTGCGGGCTCATCGTCGCGGCGGTCGTCCTGCGTCTCACCACGGGCAAAAAGAAGCTTCTCGCCATCCCCGTGGGGCTGGGTGCAGCGGTGGTCTGCGGGTTCTACCTCACCCCGGTGGTGGGTCGTCTCTTCGGGGTGGCCGAGCTGGGCAGCGTGAGTCTGCTGAACACGTTCGCCGCACTCATCCTGCCGCGCATGGCCAACGGGTATGCCATCTTCCTCCTGAAGGGGTTCTTCGACAGCCTGCCCGAGGAGCTGTTCGAGGCCGGGAAGATCGACGGGGCTTCCGAATTGCGGATGTTCTGGCAGGTGGCGTTCCCGCTGTCGAAGCCCATCTTCGCCGTGATGGCGCTCCAGACGTTCACCGCGATCTACGGGTCCTACATCTGGGCACTGGTGGTCTGTCAGAGTGACCGGATGTGGACGCTGATGGTCTATATCTTCCAGCTTCAGCAGTTCGCCCCGCAGTACGTGACGATGGCGGCGACCGTGCTGGCCTCCATTCCGACGCTGCTGGTGTTCATCTTCGCCCAGAAGACGATCATGCGCGGGATCATCATCCCGGCCTACAAGTAGGGGATCCCCTGCGGCGGCACGGTCCCGGACGACCTAACCCGTTTTTGGGCTTGACTTTGAAACCCGTCCAACCCATCATTCCCGAAAAGCTCCCGTGCAGGCGTCGACCCATGGAAACCGTCATGCTCAAGGCCATTCTCGCCGTCCTGATCCTTCTGGCACTCCTGGTGACGGCGTACCTGGGATGTCGAGTGCGGGAATGGCTGGGCTGCCGGCACATGACGGCGGCACTGAACAAGGTGGACGCGACGCTGTCCCCGCTCGTCTTCACCGGGTCGTCCGACTACGACCGGAGCGCGGCGACGCTGCTGGCACAGTCCCGCTTCCTGCGCTACCAGATGGAGAGCGCCCGTAACGCGGGCAAATCCGTCCGGCCCTATCGGAAGGGCGTGACTCTCCTGGTCGAGGACCTCCAGGGACTCCAGGGGGACAACGACGTCATCGGCGTGAAGCGCGGGGCATTCCTCAAGGCGTACGTCAGTGAGATCGATGATTCACTCCAGTCGTATTCGGTCTACGTTCCCGAGAGCTATGACGGGGACCGGCCCTTCCCTCTCGTCGTGCACCTGCACGGTCACCGGTGGTTCACGCCCTTTCAGGGCCACCCGGCACCGGAGTACACGGGGGCGATCGTGCTGTCGCCACAGGGCCGCGGGGCGACCGATTTCATGTGGATCGGCGAAGAAGACGTCCTCCGCACCATCGATGAGGTGACCAAGGACTACCGGATCGACGAGGACCGTGTGTTCGTCGCCGGGACGTCCATGGGCGGAACCGGGGCATGGAACCTCGCCGTCCACCACCCGCGTCTCTTCACGGGCGTGGGGCCGCGCGCCGGCAACTGTGACTTCCGGGCATGGGAAGCGTGCTGGGGCTGGAACCGTCACCTCGACGGACAGCACCGTGACCTCCGGGATTACCTCCTCGCCTCCGACAGCCCCGTCACCTACCTGGGCAACCTCGCACACACCCCGGTCTACGTGGTGCACGCGGCGGGGGACGGCGTGGTTCCGGTGGAGCACGCCCGCGAGGCCGTCGCGAGACTCCGGGCCCTTGGGGCCCCCGTGGAGTACCGTGAGTTCCTGGTCGGTCGGCACGGGGACTTCCCGAAACACGTCGTCCCCGAGCAGCTGGCCTGGCTGGCCTCCCGACCGCGGCTCGGCGTCCCCTCCGCATACCACTTCGAAACACGCGACCTCCGCCGCGCACGCTCCTACTACACCACCGTCCTCCAGATGGCCGACGTGCGCACCCCCGCCACGCTCGACGTGAAGCTCGACGACGCGGAGTTCGAGATCCGGACGCACAACGTCCTCGGATTCAGCCTCCATCCCGACGACATGCCGTCGGCGGCGAGAGCCGGTACCGTGCTGAAGCTGGACGGACAGACGATGCCGCTCAACGTCCCACCGGCCGGCGGCGTGATCTGCTTCGCGAGACAGCCGGACGGCTCCTGGCGGCGCGTCGACGACTGGCCCCCCGACGACACACCCCGAAAGGTCAAGGGACTCGAAGGTCCGGTGCAGGACGTGCTCCTGGCCCCCTTCACCGTCGCCGTGGGCAGTCGCGACGAGAAATGGTTCAAGTCGGCGGAAGCCGAGGCCTGGCGGTTCGTCGCCGAATGGTTCCGTCGGTTCGGGACGAAGCCCAGGGTCATCTCCGACGGTGCGGTGACCGAAGAGATGCTCACCGGCAGGAACATCGTCTTCTTCGGTCGACCCGGGGCGAAGACGCTGATGAGGAAAGCACTCGACCGGATGCCCATCCAGGTGACGGACGACGGCGTCGTGGTGGGCGAGGAGCGGTTCACGGGAAAGGACGTCGGGACGATCTTCTGCTGCCCGACCCCGAACGCCCCCGGCCGGATGACGGCGGTGTTCTCGTCCGTGTCCCCGGCAGGACTCTACCAGGTCTACACGCGCTTCGGGAACTGGTTCAACTGGGGCGTCCACGACCAGCGGAAGTGGTTCGACTACTGTGTGTTCGACCGGACCACCGTCAACCCGGAGACCTATCCGCTCGTGGGGTTCTTCGGGACGGACTGGTCGTTCGCACGGGGACGGTCCTGGAGGCCGACCGAAGCCGCCGGGGCCCGCGTGAAGGTGCAGGGGTTCCCGGCTCACGTCCAGCCGCCCGACGTCGACACGCTGTACCTCTCCGAGCTGCAGCCCACCATCATCAGTCAGATGCGCGGTGCGGTGGGATTCGACCGCAGCTTCCGGGGAAACCCCATCGTCATCGGCGCGAAAACCTACGAACGGGGCCTCGGGGTGCGATGTCCCAGTCGCATCGAGTTCCCGCTCGAAGGCAGGTTCAAGCGGCTTTCGGCGGTCGTCGGCTTCACCACCGAGCCCGAGGAGCCCCTCTCGGGAGCACGCGTCGAGAAGGAGCGGATCAGGTTCGTGGTGCGCGGCGACGACCGCGTGCTTCACGTCGAGAAGGTGGACCGGCTGAAGCGTGCCTCGGCCGGAATCGACCTCGACATCCGCGGCGTGCAGAAGCTGACGCTTTCCGTGGAGGCGACCGGCGGTGCCCTGTGGCTTCACGGCAGCAGTGCCTGGGCCGACGTCAGGGTCGAACGATAGGAGACGAACATGAGACGCCTCGTCCGGACCGCTGCGGTCGTCCTGCTGGCCGCCCTTACCGCCTTGACCGCCTGCGACAACCGTGGACGGGTGACCACCGCCCGGACGAAACAGATCACCTTCTGGCACATCCAGACGTCATCCGTGACGAGGGAAGCCACGGCGGACGCCGTCGGACGCTTCGAGAGCGAGCACACCGACGTGGCCGTCCAGGTCTCCGCGTTCAAGAACGACCCCTTCAAGCAGAAGCTCTCACAGGCCATGGCGTCCGCAGCCGCCCCCGACGTCTTCCACACCTGGGGAGGCGGGAGACTGGAGGCGTTCGTCAGGGAAGGCGAGGTGGCCGACCTGACAAAAGCGGTTGAGGCCGACAACCTGACGAAACGCATCCTCCCGGCGGCACTCGACTTCGCCACCTTTGACGACAAGGTCTACGCCGTCCCGACGGACGTGGCCGTCGTGGTCATGTGGTACAACCGCAGCATCTTCGAGAAGCACGGGATCGCACCGCCGGCGACGTTCGACGAGCTGAAGTCCGTCTGCGTGAAGCTGAGACGTGCCGGTGTCGCCCCCATCGCCCTGGGGAACAAGGACAAGTGGCCGGGGGCGTTCTACTTCATCTATCTCTCGACGCGGATGGGCGGGACCCGTCCGTTCGCGGACGCGGCACGTCGTGCCCCGGGCGACACGTTCGAGCACCCGAGCTTCATCGAAGCCGGACGGAAACTCCAGGAGCTTGTGAACCTGCGGGCCTTCAACGACGGCGTCAACGTGCTCTCCTACGACGACGCCCGTGACCTCTTCATCAACGGGAAGGCCGCCATGATGCTCATGGGAACCTGGTTCCTGGCGGACATCCGGAGTGACGCCCCCGAACTGCTCAAGACACTCGACTGCTTCGCGTTTCCGACCGTCGCCGACGGACGCGGCAACGCCGGCACCATCGTCGGGGGGATCAACGCCGCCTACGCCGTCTCCTCACGCTCGGCCTACCCCAAGGAGGCCTTCGCGCTTCTCAGGGAACTCATCAGTGAGGCCTCGGCCATGAAGTGGGCCAAGACCGGACGCATCCCGGCCCTCAAGCAGGAAGCGGTCGACGGGATGCTCGACGAGACGGTCCTGAAGGCGGCGCGTCTGCTGTTCGCCGCGCCGGAAATCCAGCTCTACTACGACCAGTACCTCGGACCCCGTCTCAGTGAAATGCACAAGTCCACCACGCAGTCGCTGATTGCCGGCACGATCACGCCGGAGGAGGCGGCCCGAGAGATGGAAACCCTCGCCCGGGAGATTGCCGCCAAGCCCAAGAGCGATTCGCCCTGATGAACCGTTACGCCCGGCCCAGAACCGTGTGGCTGTTCCTCGTCCCCGCGCTCGCGTTCTACCTGTCCTTCGTCGCACTCCCCATCGCACAGTCCTTCTACGTGAGCCTCTTCGACTGGCCCACGCACGCCGCGGCGCCCGCACGATTCGTCGGACTGGAGAACTATGCCAGGCTCGTCAATGACGGCGTGTTCTGGAAGGCGCTCTCGCACAACGTCGCGCTCGTGGTGCTCTCGCTGGTGATTCAGCTTCCGGTGGCGCTTTTTCTGGCGGCGCTCCTGAGCGGTCGCGTGTTTGCGCGGGGATTTTTCCGCACGGTCTACTTCACCCCGATGGTGCTGCCCACGGTGGTGATCGCGCTCGTGTGGCGTCAGATTCTTCTGCCCGCGACCAGCGCGGGGCTCCTGACGCAACTGCTTGCGTGGCTTGGACTTCCGTCGCCAGCGGACGGGTTTCTGGGCGATCCGCGCTTCGCACTTCTCTCGGTCATCCTGACCATCTCGTGGCGGTACGTTCCGTTTCACATGGTGCTTTTCATTGCCGGCATCGAGACGATCCCGGAGGAGCTTTATGAAGCCGCGCGCATCGACGGCGCAAACGCCCGGCAGCTCTTCCGTCACATCACGCTTCCCTCGCTCGCGCCGGTGGTCCGCATCTCGGCGGTGCTCAGCATCGTCGGGTCGCTCAAGTATTTCGACCTGGTCTACGTGATGACGGGCGGCGGCCCGCCCGAACACGTCACCGAGCTGATGACCACGTACATGTTCAAGATCGGCATCGACCAGCAGACCATCGGCTACGGAAGCGCCGTGGCCGTCGCCGGTTTTCTCATCTCCATGCTCGTCGTCGTGGCCGTCATGTGTTTCCGGTGGCACCGCAGGCCGGCCGTCACGGAGGTGCATCCATGACCGGCCGAGTCCTCCGTCAATCCGTCCTCTACCTCGTGCTCGCGGCCTTCGTCGTGGTCGCCCTCTACCCGGTCTTCTGGATGTTCACGTGCGGGCTGAAGACGCGCACCGAGGTCAGCCGTGACAAGTGGGGACTTCCCGACGCCTGGCACTGGGAAAACTTCCACGAGGTGCTGTACAAACACCGCTTCTGGCGCTACGTCGTCAACAGTGTCATCGTGACGGTGAGTGCGGTGCTCCTGACGGTGGTGGCGGCGTCGCTCGCGGGGTTTGCCTTCGCGAGGACACGGTTCCGGGGCAGGTCGCTCCTCTTCTACGTGTTTCTTGCCGGGATGATGATCCCGGTTCACATCGTGTTGATACCGCTGCTGAAGATCTTCGGTTCCCTGCACCTGGCCGACACCCGTTCGGCGCTGGTGATGAGCTACGTGGCGTTTTCCCTGCCGGTGAGCATTTTCATTCTGCGGGGGTTTTTCGAGGGGGTGCCGACGGAGCTGGAGGAAGCGGCGCGCATCGACGGGTGCAGTGCGGCCGGCGTCTTCTGGCACGTGATGCTGCCCCTGGCCCGACCGGCCGTCGCGGTGGTCGTCATCTTCAACTTCGTTACGCTCTGGAACGAGTTCATCTTCGCCTTGACGCTCATCAACACGAAAGCACTCGCCACCATTCCGCTCGGCATGTGGGAATTCTCGACGGAGTACGGTCGCGACGTGCCGCTGACGTGCGCGGCGCTCAGCATCTCCATCCTGCCGATGCTCCTCGTGTACGTCTTCGCACAGAAGCACATCATCCGCGGGCTCACCTCGGGGGCGCTCCGGGGGTAGGTCACTTCAGCTCGCTCTTCATCACCTTGCCGGAGGGGGTGCGTGGGAGCGTCTCACGGAACTCGACGACCTGCGGGATCTGATAGCTGCTGAGCTTCCCGGAGCAGAAGCGTTTGAGTTCCCCTTCGGTGAGTGAAGGGTCACGCTTGACCACGACCGCCTTGACCAGTTCGCCCAGGTAGGCCCGGGCGCCGGTCGCCTCGATGCCCACGACCGCCGCCTCCAGCACCTTCTCGTGGCCCAGCAGCACGTTTTCCACTTCGAGGGCGTAGACGTTTTCGCCGCCCACGATGATCATGTCCTTTTTTCGTCCCTTGAGATAGACGTAGCCCTCCTCGTCCACCACCGCGAAGTCGCCGCACCGGAACCAGTCCCCCACCATCGACCCCTCGAGCAGTCCCGGGCGCTTCCAGTACTCACGGATGATCTCGGAGCGGTGGAAGCACAGCTCGCCCACCGTGCCGGGCGGCACCTCGTTGCCCTCCTCGTCGACGATCTTCTGTCCCACGTCCGGGAGGAGCTTTCCGATGGAATCGGGACGCGAGTCGGCGTCGCAGTCGGCCAGGACGTGCGTGATGGAGACGGTCTCGGTGAGGCCGAAGAAGTTGTGCAGCCACACCCCCGGGAACTTCTCCCTCAGACGTCGGATGGTCCCCGCCGGCATGGGCGAACCCGAATACGCAATCAGCCTGAGACTCGACAGGTCGTGCTTCCCCAGGTCCTTCATCGCCGTGACGAAATGAAAGAGCGTGGGCACCCCCAGGAACGTGGTCACGCCGTGACGCTCGACGAGGGACACCAGCTCCTTGACGTTCGGATAGGGCACGATGACCACGGTGCTTCCGAGGTAGGCGCTGGTGGTGATGATGCTGTTGAGTCCGGTGCAGTGAAAGAGCGGCACCACCAGCATGTGCACGTCCTCGTGCCGGAACGAGTGCGGGATGATGGTGTTCTTGATGTTGTAGAGGAGATTGCCGTGGGTGATGACCGGTCCCTTGGGGACGCCGGTGGTCCCGGAGGTGTAGACGATGACGGCGAGGTCGTCCGAGGCGAGGGAATCGCACGGCGTGACGGGTGATTCGACGGGCTCGAGCAGCGACTGGAAGGCCTGCGCGCCGGGCGATTCGTGATCGATCGCGATGAGCGCTTCCACGGAGCCGAGCCCGTCCCGGATGCCGCCGATCGTCTCGGCGAGGTCCTTGTGAACCACCAGCACGCGGGCTTCGGCCTGCTCGATGATGAAGGCCATCGTGTCGGGCTTGAGACGGGTGTTGACGGGCACCAGCACCACGCCGAGGCGCATCGACGTCCAGTAGGTGAGATAGAACTCGAGACAGTTGGGTGCGGCGATGGCGAGACGGTCCCCTTTGGCGAGACCGAAGTCCCGGGCGAGACGCGTGGCGAGCCGGGCGACGGCGATGTCGAGCTCGGCGTAGCTGTAGCGGCGGTCCTGCCAGACGACGGCGGTCTTGCGGGGCCACTTCCGGACGGCGTTTTGCCAGACGTCCCACAGGGTGTGGATGGGCAGACCGTTCACTTGGGCTCCTCCAGGGGCGGCAGACAGGTCGCGATGCAGTCGGCGATGTCACGTGCGGCGGCGGTCACCTCGGGCGTCATCGGGACGCCGAGGCCGACGTTCCCGGGCTGCACGCCCAGCATGCAGCACTGGGCGCCGGTGCGCTCGACCACCATGTCCAGAAAAAGTGCCGGCGTCGAGGCGTGCGTGTGGAACGTGGTCTCGTGCATGCATTCGAGGGCGAAGACGCCGACGGTGCCGGACGTTGAGCCGGTCGGGACCGCGTCGACAAGCAGTATGGAAGCGGGTGAGGCGTTGGCGATGGGACCGATGAAGTTCTCCGGGGCGGTCTGACAGTCGAAAAGCACGGCACGGGTGCGTCCGTGCAGGAGTCGAATCACCTCCGGCCCCACCGCGTCGTCACCGGACTGCGGGTTCCCGATGCCGACGATGGCCGCGGGCTCCCTGAGATGGTTCATCAGTGCCGTTTTCCACGATGCCGCCATCGCGTCGCTCCGAGACCGCCCTCACTGACCCGTGAAAGACGAATCCTAAGAACCGGCCCGGGGGGAGGCAACAAAAATCGGGCGAGCGGATGCCGAGCCCTGAGTGTCATCCTGAGCGACCCCGACGTGTCGGGGGAGTCGAAGGATCTGGCTCCGACGCTCCCTGTGATCTTGAAGTCAGGGCAGAAACCGGACCTCTTGCCGGGCTCCGAGGCCAGATTCTTCGTCCCGATGCCCGCCCGAGGCGGGCAAGAATCGGGACTCAGAATGACAGTCTTGGCCGCCGGTCGGGAGATGCAGGCAAGGACATACACGCGGTGAAATGCAGGCGGACCTACCCCCAGACCTCGGCGGCGAGGACCTGGCGTCGACAGGAGGTGCAGAGGGCCCGCATGAGATCGCTCCGGTCGTCTGAGGCGCCCTTCTGAGACTTGGCCCCGCCCGAACGGTGCTGCGGGTCCATGGCCGCCAGGAGTGACGGACTCGCGTAGGTCTTGGGACCGATCTTCCGGGCGATCCACTTGAGGTGATCGACACACCCGATGACCTCGCCACACCGCTCACACAGCATCAGTTCCTTCTCCACGGTGTCGATGGGCTGATGCGGCTCAAAGGTGGCCAGATCGTACTCGGGGGTCAGCTGGATGCCCTTGTCGGTGGTGCAGTATCGCTCGCACTGTCCGCAGACGATGCACTGCTCACTGCGGACGGTGAGTCGGCGGACGGGAGGGTCGTGCTCCAGGTCGTCCTCGAGGAGGATGCAGTTCGCGGGACACACCTCGACACACGCACCGCAGCCGATGCAGTCTTCCTCGGAGAACCTGGCGCGTGCCCGAAGGTTCTCGGGCGGCGTGATGAACTCCTTGGGCGTATACGGACCGGTGAAGATCGCCTTGACGGCCTCCACCACTTCTCTCAGCTTCGGTTTCTTCATGAACTACCTCTCGTGATCGTCCAGCTCTTTCTCGGGCTGGCCGAAATCGTCCTTGTATTTGTCCATGACGCTCCCCTCCCAGAGCTGAACGCCACTGACGTGAGCCCCTCGGGCCACGGCATGTGCACCCACGGGGGAGGTCAGAAGCACAAAAGCCGCACAGAGGAGGGCCTTGACACACATGGCACCGAGACCGTGACCGAACGCGTAGATGGCGACCCCCAGGAGGATGAAACAGGTCCCGAGCGTCACGCACTTCGTGGCGGCCTGCACACGGTTGTAGATGTCGGGCAGACGCACCAGTCCCACCGTCCCGAACACGTCGAACGCCAGTCCAACGGTGATGACGATGTAAGCCAGGAGTTCACTCATCGTAGAACCTGCCTTGGAGGTATTTGGCCAGGGCGATCGTTCCGATGAAACTCATCATCGCCCAGACAATCGCGATGTTCATGAACCAGTCCTGCTTGTGGAGAATGGCGAA
>DATKVD010000143.1:0-12120 GCA_035530235.1 Planctomycetota bacterium
GACGCGCGACCGGACGTCGTCAACCTCACCAACTCGATGCTCTCCGCCATCGCCCCCGCGCTCAGACAGACCCTCGACGTCCCCGTCGTCTGCAACCTCCAGGGGGAAGACGCGTTCATCGACCGCATCGGCGAGCCGTGGCGGGCGGAGGCCCTCGGACTCATCCGTCAGCACGCCCGGTCGATCGACCTGTTCGTCGCCCCCGGACAGGGCTACGCCGACGCGATGGCCGACTGGCTGGCGGTGGACCGTTCGCGCATCCGTGTCGTCCGTCCCGGCATCGAACTCGCGCCGTTCGAGGGCCCTTCCGAACGCCCGGCGGACGTCTTCCGCATCGGCTACCTCTCGCGCATCGTCCCGGAGAAGGGGATGGATCTCCTGTGCGAGGCGTTCGAGCTGCTGGCGCGCGGGCGTCCCGGGCGTGTGGTGCTTTCGACGGCGGCCGAGCTTGCCGCCTCGGACGAGGCGTTCTGGAACGTCCAGCGTCGACGTCTGGAGGATGCGGGGCTCGGCGATCGCATCGAGTTCACGGCGTCCCCCGACCTGGCGGCAAAGGTCGCCTTCCTGAAGCGGTGCAGCGTGTTCTCGGTGCCGAGTCGTGTGCCGGAGCGTCAGGCGGTCGCGTGTCTCGAAGCACAGGCCGCCGGCCTCCCGGTGGTGCTGCCCGATCACGGGATCCACCGGGAGATCGTCTCACTGACGGAAGGCGGCCTCCTGGTTCCGCCGAATGATCCACGGGCACTCGCCGACGGACTCGCCCGGCTCATCGACGACGCGGACCTCGCAACCACGCTCGGCGAACGGGCGGCCGCCGGGGTCCGTGAGCACTTCTCGAGTGACGTGATGGTCGAGAAGACCCTCGACGTCTACGGGGAGGTCCGGCGTGTCTGAAACGCTGGTCGTCCTCATGCGGGTGGTGTTGGGAGTGGCGCTCGTGAGCGACCTGGCGCTGCGGACGTGTTTCGGCCGGATGAGCCGCCGTGATCGGCGGTCCGTCCGGGACAGGCTGTCGGGGCCCTTCACACTGCTCGACGGGCTGATGCTCCTCGCGGGGACCGCTTACTACGTGGGGCTGCTGCTCTTCGTCGTGTGGCCGGGACTCTTCGCGTTCGCCCGTCTCCCGACGTCGGTCGCGGCGTTCGCCGCCGGGGTCGTCGTCCTCGCCGCGGGGCTGACGTTTCTCCTCCGCAGTCACGTGGCCCTGGGCGCCGCGTTCGGGTTCGGTCTGGAGCCGGTCGAGGGACAGCCGCTCGTCACCGACGGCCCCTACCGTCGCGTGCGTCATCCCATGTACACCGGGGCGATGCTGATGACCGTCGGTGCGGCACTCGTGACGGCGAACCTCTTCTTCGCGGGCGTCGCCATGCTCATGGTGGGCGTGATGAACGTCCGTGCACGCCGGGAGGACCGGGTGCTCGAAGCCGCGTTGGGCGACGCATGGCGGCAATACGCCGCCACCCGCGGACGCTTCTTCCCCTGGAAACTATGTTGAACATAGTTTCCGGTCAGCCGACGTCGATCCACACGGGACTCGTCCACGCCATGCCGGGCCATTCCAGCGGCTCCTGCGTGACACGGACGTAGTAGATCGTGTCCCCTTCCAGTTCCTCTTCGATCTCGACCGAGGCGTCGGTGCTCTCCGGTCGGGGGGCTGCCGAGAAGACGGGTGTGAACCGTGAATCCCTCCCGGGCCGGAAGCGCAGGACCTCCACGCGCAGCAGACGTTCGGTCCCCCACACCTGAAGACGGATGGGAAGCGTGGACCCTTTCGGCCGGGTCGCCTCGCATCCCATCGTCACGCCGTCCACGGAGAAGTCCACGAGGATCCGTTCGCCGGTCGTCGCGTAGCACTGTCGGCGGCGCAGCGCGTCGAAGATACCGTCACGCGTGAGTTCCTCCGTGAAGACCGCGGCCAGGCCCCCGTGACGACGACCCCCCTGCCCCGAGTGCTCGTCCGAGGAGCCGATGAAGCCGATCCGTTTTCCCATCGTGAGGTAGTCCTGTGCGTAGAACGGTCCCGGCATCGAGACGTTGGACCGACGCTCGGGGTTGCGCATCCGGTTGAACTCATACGCGAGGACGTGCTGCGGGTCGTAGAGTTCGCTCTGCCCGTGGTGCGAGTAGATCTCCATGACGGGACGCAGTCCGTGATCGTCCACGGCGTCCCAGTCGACGGCGGCACCGATGCCCGCCGTCGGTCCCCCGCCCCACCCGATCCCCGTGTGGTGCGGGATGAGCATCACGTCGGCGGGGTCGCCCGGGATGGGCTGCCCGTCTTCGTCGCTGACCGCGTTCTCCATCAGTGCCCGGGTGGCGCGGAAGTAGAGGTTGTGATGTCCGGTCCACGACGCCGGGTTCCGCTCGTCGGCCGGCAGCGTGACGAACCTGCCCGGGTCATCCCCCTCCTCGGCCCACCCGGCGACCTGTGCGTAGCCGGCTTCGCCCATCGAGTCGCAGTGATCGGCGACGGCCGCGAAGTCGAGCCCGCTCACCTCACGCGCGTAGACGTAGGGGTCCGTGCCCTGTGCGTCACTCGACACCTTCGTGTGGATGTGGGTGTCGCCCCACCACGGGCGGCGCGCGTCGGCGGCAACCCGGACGGCGTTCGAGACCCGCTCCCCCATCCGGAAGCGGTAAACCCCTGCTTTCTCAAGACTTACGGGGATGCGGACGCTGCCCGTGAAGCTGAGCCCCAGGGCACGGACGCTCCCGTCGTCCAGGAGGAGCGTTCGGTCTTCGTATCGCGTCGACGAGGCGTTCTCGAACCGGTCGAGCGAGACGACGAGCACGTCGAACGTTTCCCCCGGCCGGGCGGCGGAGGGCGCGATGACGCGCATCGTCTCGGCGGGTCCGGGCGTCACGGTGAGCGTCGGCGGCGCCCCGGGCGCCTCGTCCTTCACCCGCAGCCACACGGTCTCCACTTCCGAAACGTACGGTGCGAACGTGTTGGCATACAGCACGCGCACGGGCGTTCCCGCGGGCACCGTTTCCCCGGCCAACGTCGCGACGATGTGCCGGCCGTGCCGGCCCGACTTCCCCGGCGTGTAGAGGTGACGCTTTCGGATCTCGACGTCGAACCGGCATCCCTCGGCTTCGACCGTCACGTAATGTTCGCCCGAGGGGTCCGTCGTCTGGAGGTCGCGCGTGAAGCTCGGACCGTTCACGATCGTCCACGAGTTGGGGAACTGTGCCTCGACGGTGTCGCCGGGACGGAGATCGTCCGTGGACGTCACGAGGATGTCGAGATCGCACGTCTCACGGATTTCAAACGTGTCTTTCGAGAGTCTCGCCGTCACGCTCACGCTGCGGTCGTGCTCCTTTCCCGCGATCCGGGTCGTTCAGGGTCCCGTCCGCGGCGACTCCCACACCCTCAGCCCGAAGCGGCTCAGGTAGATGGGGATGTTCCTGAATTTCGCGTCGCTCTCCGCGACGTCGCGGATCATCTCACGCTTCCGTGCACGGTCGGGTCCACTGAGGATCGTCACGGAGCCGCCGTCGCCCCCGGCACCGTTCACCTTCCACCCCACGGCCCCGTGTGCCCGGGCGATATCGATCACCTTGCGGTGGGCGGTCCCGACGAGCGCCGGATGGAGTGCCGCCTGGGCCTCGGTGTTCTCGATCATGGCGCGGCCGAGGGCTTCGAGGTCCCCGGCCAGGAGTGCGTCCCGCGACTTCTCGGCCGTCCCGCGCAGCGGGACCAGTTTGGCCGCGTCCGGACCCGCCTCTTGCAGCTCACGGATCACCATCTCGTGCACCTTCGACGAGCTGTGACTCTCGCCGAGGAAGATGAGCGACAGCCGGCTCTCCAGCTCCCACCACAGGGGATCGGGAATGCGGACGGGAGTGACCCGGGCGTCCGGGTATGCATGCATCTCGATGTAATTGATGCCGCCGAAGGCCGAGGCGAGCTGATCCTGGATGCCCGACTGGAGTCCCAGGAGTTCGGTCTCGATCCTGTGGGCGGCCAGGGCCGCCTCGTGGGGCGTCATGCGTCCGGGGGTGAGGGCGTCGAGCGCCCCGATGAGGGCCACGCTGACCGCGGCGGACGTCCCGGTGGAGCACCCGCCGGGGGCCTCACTGTAGATGGAGACCTCGATGGCGACGTCCCGGGGGATCTTCATGAAATCGAGTGCCGCTTCGAGGAGCGGGTGCTTGCCGTACTGGCCCTCGGGCTCCGCGAGGGTGTAGCGCTCGCCGTAGTTCTCGGCGTTGAGGGTGATGCGCTTGCGGGACCCGGTGTGCTCGTACACCTGCATCTGCACCTCGGCCCACGGGTAGACCGCGATGTTGAAGACCTTGCCGTGTCCGGCGAACCACGTGTCCGTCCATCCGCCGTTGTCGCAGATGCGGATGGGGGCGACGGTGTTGACGATGCGGATCGGCCTCCTGCCGAGGGGCATGTCGTGGTCCTCCGGCGTCGGCGTCGGATCCGGCCCGGGCCGGCCCGACGTGAATGGCATGATAGCGTCCGACGTCTGAAATGCCAGGGATTTCCCGTCCGGACCGGACGTGGGGGCGTCGTGCGGACGGCCTTTTTTGCGACGTGGCATTCGCCGGCGGACGTGGTATAATCGAACGGCGCACAGCGGGTGTGATCTTCGCCGGGAGACATCATGCGGACGACGGTCCTTCCACTGCTGGTGGTGACGCTCGCGGTCGGCACGGCGTGTGCCGGCGAGGCGGACGTGGCCGAGAAGCCGATCGGCCTGGAGGAGATCCTCAACACCGCCCAGCTCGCGCACATCGCACGCCGGCGGAACGAGATCACCGTGCCGCCCGGGTCGGCCTACCGCTTCACCTTCGACAAGGGGCCCTACTACGAACGCGTCGAGGTCTATTACCTCATCGAGGAGCGCCGGCTGCGCGGGGAGACCGTCCGGAGCCTGGCCCAGCGGCCCTCGGCACTCCTCTACGTCGTCACCGTCCCCTGGAACTGGGAACTCAGGAAACACCTCAGCGAGAAGCAGGTGGCCGACGTGCTCAGGGACATGCTGGCCACCGTGAAGCTCGAAGGTCACGACCGGATGGTGAGGATCCGCCGGGTGCTGTTCGACATCGGGGGAGGCGCGGCGGACGAATTCGTGAAGGACCGTGACCAGTACTGGAACAACGAGCACGGTCGGCCGCTTTTCGACAAGTGGCCGCACGCGTGGCGGACTCCCTCGGGCCAGTTCACCGTCAGCATCGCGCAGACGGCGGTCGTCCACGCACCGGCGGGGTCGTACGGCGTGCCCGCGGTCGAAGCCGGACAGTTCTTCGGGTATACCTTCCCGGTGCTGGATGAGCTGCTCACGTCCGGGCAGAAGGAAAAGCTGGCCGCGGACGTCCGGCGCATCAACGTGCAGGAAGGGTCGGCCGCGGTGCCGGTGGAGAAGGTGGGCGACTTCGGCGACGTGAAGCTCCACTTCCTGATGAAGGCGGGAAAGTCCCCGGGACGTCCGACGGCGATGGAGTCCACGGTAAGTCTGACGGCCAAAGAGATGGCCGACGACCCGCTGATCCTGAGGAAGTACCTGGCCCCGGAAGGGGTGGCCCATCTGAAGAAGCGCATCCGTGCGGGTGGGCGGCTGGGAAAGAAGCTCAAGTCCGTCGAGCTGGTGCGGATGCACTTCGACGTGGTGACGAAGGGCGAGCCGGGGGCCGACGCCACGCACGCCGACTTCAAGAGGCAGGTGCAGAACTACTGCCGACGCAACACGTTGCTGAAGCCCGAGACCTGGGAGGACCGGTTCCGTCGGCCCGACGGGACGTTCGACGTCGAACTGACCTCCGTGCGCGTCTTCTGGCTCGTCAGAAAGCCGGAGTGAAGCCGGCCGGCGCCGCTTGACCGCGCCGGGGATACCGGTATAATGCCGTTGAAGACCTAGCGTTCTCACCTGATTGGGGGCTTTGAAATGGCACTGCGCGTCGCTCTGGCGGTCCTCATGCTCCTGGGCGTCGCCGGTTTCGTGGGCGGCCAGGGGGCGGTCGGATATGATCCCGAAATCGGCACCGTCTCCGACGGCGTCGTCAACGACGTCCAGGTGACCGTGTCCGCCGACCGCCGGTACGTCCAGATCAACTTCTTCAGCGGCATGGCCATCATCATCGACATCGACGACTTCGTGGTCATCACCGACTGAGTGCGGTGAGCGATGACACCTCTTTCGGCACGCGCCGGTCCCGGTGCGTGCCGGTTCTCTGTACGGCGGGCGAAGGGTTGATAACCGTTGACTCCCCTGGTATCATCGGGAGGGCTTCGGAGCCCCGAGAGCGAAGGAGTGAACCCACATGAAACCACGGGACATCTTCCTGAAGGCCCTCGCCCGCGAGCCGACGCCCCGTCCCGCCACCGGAAGCGCCACCTCCGTCGTCACCGTCGACCTGATGCGGAAGACCGGCGTCTTCTTCCCGGAAGCACACCTCGACCCCGGAAAAATGGCGGCCCTGGCCGCCGCCGGCGCGACCGAGATCGGCTTCGACAACGTCATGCCGCTCTTCAGTGTCTTCCACGAGTCCGAGGCCATGGGCTGCGACGTCGACTGGGGACAGGTCGATCTCATGCCCACGCAGCACGGCGCCCCCTATCGGATCGACGACGAGATCACCATCCCGGACGATCTGCTCGACCGCCGCGGCTGCACGGTGCCGCTCGAAGCACTTCGGATGCTGAAGGCGGAGTACGGCGACGGGATCGCGATCGTGGGGAAGGTGTTCGGTCCGTGGACGCTGGGGTATCACATGTTCGGGGTTCAGGAGTTTCTCATCAACACGCTGCTGGCGCCGGACGCCATCCGCCGGGCGATGACGACCTTGAAGGAGGTGACGGTGCGGTTCGCGCTGGCGCAGATCGACGCCGGGGCGGACGCGTTGTGCCTGGCCGACCACGCCACGCGCGACCTCTGCTCACCCGACGCCTACCGTGACTTCCTGAAGGACATCCACGCCGAACTCGCCGGGCGCATCCCCTGTCCCCTGATCCTGCACATCTGCGGCGACACGTCCGACCGCATCCCCTACAGCCGCGAGACGGGTCTTGCGTGCTTCCACTTCGACTCGAAGGTGCCGACGAGGGTTGCACGTGACTTGGCCGGCGGGAAGCTCGCCCTCATGGGCGGGACCTCGAACCTCGACGTCATCCGCACCGGGACCCCGGAGTCCATCCGTGCCGACGTCGCCGAGAAAGCCTCCTTCGGCATCGAGATCATCGGTCCCGAATGCGCCGTCCCCCTCGACGCCCCCTGGCGGAACATGAAGCTCCTCGCCGACGAGGTGAAGAAACTCGAAGCGCGGTGAGCCCTGAACGTCTCCCGGAGATCTCAACCGATTGTAGCGCGGCCACCTGTGGGCCGCGAGGACCAACGGCCTTCGCGGGGCACAGGTCCCCGCGCTACACGGCAACGCAGTCTTTCAGCGGGGTGCCAGCGGCAGCGTCAGGACGAAGCAGGCGCCTTCGGGGGTATTGGTGTCGAGGGTGAGGTCGCCGTGCATCTGCCGGGCGAGACGACGACTGAGGGCGAGACCGAGTCCGACGCCGGGTGCGGAATTGGCGGCGTCACGGGCGGATTTGCGGAACGGTCGGAAGAGTCGTCGCGCCTCCTCGCGTGCGATGCCCGGGCCGTGGTCGCAGACGCTGAGCTGTGCGGCGGTCGCCGACGCGGCGAGTCGCAGGTGGATGCGTCTGTCGTCGGCGGTGGCGGCGTATTTGCAGGCGTTGTCGACGAGGTTGAAGAGGATCTGCTCGACGGCGGCGGCGTCGGCCCGCACGGCCCTCGACGCACCGGGCTCCGACAGCTCAACGACGAGTTCCATGTCCGCCTGGGTTGCGCGTGCCGAGAGCACGTCGCGTGACCGGTCCACGAGGTCACGGACGCCCACGGCCTCGATGCGTCCGCGGGCGCTCCCGCGCTCCAGCCGTGCGTAGGCCAGGACGTTCTCGACCAGGTGTCCCAGACGCTCGGCCTCGGTGCGGAGCGTGCCCAGGTACTCCTTCCGACGGGATTCCTCGGTGACCATGTCGTTCTCGAGCATCTCGGTGTACATCTGGAACGTGGTGAGAGGGGTGCGGAGCTCGTGGGTGACCGCGCTGACGAACGCCCCGCGACGCTCACTCAACGAGACCGTCCCCGACAGCACGAGTGCCACCGCTCCCGCCGCCAGCACCACGCACACCCACGCGATGACCAGCGAGAGGAGGATGGGGGAGAAACCGTCGCCGTCGCCGGCGGGGATGTCCCCCGGGACGAGCCGGACGGGCAGTGACGCGAGCAGTCGTTCGGCGGCCTGCGGGCCGGACAGGCTCACGGGCTCGAGCTTCGCCTGCGGCAGCAGGTCCCCGACGCCCCCAAGCAGCGCCGTGCGGATGGCCGGCCAGTCCAGCCAGCAGCCCTGGATGTAGGACTTCTCCCCGACGGTGACCTTGCGGGCCAGGAGCAGTGTGTCCGAGACCCACACGGGACGCATGACGTCGCCGGTGATGGCGGTGGTCAGGAGCTGGAGGACATTCGAGACCTCGTCCAGTGCCTTGTTCTGGGCTTCCTGCTGATACTGTCGACGTGCGACGTACTCGACGTTGCTCCGCAGTCTCTGGACCACCTCGGAGGTGACCTTCCGGCCGTCGGTGGTCTGGGGCTCCGTCTCGGCGACGTTGAAGGACGCACTGTCGAGGACGAGTGCGGTGAGGAGTTCCTTTGTGCCGACGAGTTTCCGCAGTCCGTCGAGACGTGCACCCGCCTCCTGGATCTTCTCGGGGGTCGTGTAGCGACGTGCCTCGGCGAGGTCGCGCATGTTTCCCAGGGGCACCTGGGGTGACGTGAGCGTGCCGTCGGGCTCCAGCTGGAAATGCAGCAGGACGTTGGGCGTCAGTTCGGTCAGGAGCGGCGAGGGCAGCAGGACCTCTCCCTCCAGGATCTCCTCGAACATGCGGGTGTAGGCCCGTCCGGGGGGATAGAAGGCGGTGTAGGTGAAGTAAGGCCGCGCACTCTCACGGGCGATGAGGGGTGAGACGGCCGAGTCCATCCGCCAGAGGGCCAGTCGGACGTTCTCCTCGAGCTTCGCCCGTCGGCGGGCGTCGGCCTGTGCACGGTCGAGACGAAGTGCGGTGAGACTCACCCACCCCGTCGCGGCGAGCACCACCGTGAGGCAGAGCGCGAACGCCAGCCAGATCTGCCACGGTCGGTTCATGGCGTCTCTCCGGCCGTCCCGGCGGGGGCACCGAACATGTAGCCCTTGCCGCGGACGGTGAGGATGACGACGGGGTTCGACCGGTCGTCACGGAGTTTCTCGCGCAGGCGGACGACGTGCATGTCGATGGTGCGCGTCTCGACGCCGCGCGGGTTCATGCGCCACACGCGCGTGAGGATCTCGTCCCGCGAGATGGCGCGTCCGGCGTTCGAGGCGAGGTACTCGAGGAGCTTCGCCTCACGGTCGGAGAGTTCGGTGCGCGAGCCGTCGTCGAAGCGGACCTCACTCCGCGAGAGGTCCACCGTCCCGCGGGGGATCTCGACCGTGGTGAGCTGTCTCGCGCGCTCGGGCGAGCGTCGGAGCACCGCCTGCACCCGTGCGAGGAGTTCCTTCACGCTGAAGGGCTTCACGACGTAGTCGTCGGCGCCCATCCTGAGACCGCGGATGCGGTCGCCTTCCTCCCCACGGGCGGTCAGGATGATGACCGGGGTCCCGGGACGGACCGCACGCACCTCCTTCAGGATGTCGAGGCCGTCGCCGCCCGGAAGCACGAGGTCCAGAAGCAGCAGGTCGTAGGTGTATTTCAGCGCCTTCTCGAGCCCGTCGGTGGCGTTCGCCGCTTCGATCGTCCCGTACTTCTCGAACGCGAGGGCGTCCACGATGCCCCGTCGGATCGCCGCGTCGTCCTCAATGACCAGGATCTGGTGCTTTTCCATGATTCCCGAATGCCCCTATTCGTTCAGATACTTGATGGCCTGCTCGATGAACTCCAGGTTCCCGTGCTCGAACACGGTCGCCTTGTACAGGTTCCCGGGGTTGGTGGCGTCGTGACTCCAGTTGGCGAGGAAAACCATCACGACCTTGCCGCCGTCAAAGCGGCCATGCACAACGGCGGGGTAGCCGTCGAACCGGGCGGCCACGGTCAGGTGATGCTCCGGCGCAAGGGTCACGCGGTCCAACTGCTCGGCCGCCAGACGCTCAACCGAGAAGACGTCGCTGGCGACAGGCCCGACCGTCAGGGGCGCGCCGTGGTAGTAGGGCCACGGACGGTTTCCCCTCTGGTCGGATTCTATCCGCTCCACCCCGAACCGCTTGGCCAGCAGCACCGGGCTGCCGCCGTAGACGTTCGCGAAGAGCCGACCCCCGTTCAGAACCCACCGGTAGAGGACTTCACCTTCCTCGTCGGTGATCTTCCGCTTCGAGAAATAGTGCGAGCCGTTGAAGTTCAGCACCTGGTATTCCCCGAGGAGTTCCGGTGTGATCACCGTCTCGGCCATGTCGCGGGTGGTGACGTCGTAGCCGGCGGACTTCCACCTTTCGATCTCTTCGTACTGATGAAGTCGTCCCCCCTTCACCGTCCACGTGGAGGGGTGGCCTTCCTTGAGGTACAGGAGCTTCTTCTTTTCGGGTTTCACGATCGCCGCTAGGGCGATGTCCGCAGCCGCCGTCTGACCCGCCGCGACCGAGACCTGCGTGCTCACCGGCTCGTATCCGTCCTTGGCGGCGGTCACGGTGTATCGGCCGGGCGTCATGCCGCCAAAGGCGTAATGTCCCGACGGGTGGAGGATAAGGACACCGGCGGGCGGGTGCGTGCGGACGGTGGCTCCGTTGAGGGGGGCGTCCGTCCGGGCATCGAGGACCGTGCCGCGAATCCATCCCGTCGTCGGGGGCGCCGCCTGCACCGTCGTCTCGCGCCGGACCTCCTCTGTCCTGCAGCCCAACGGCGCTGCCGTGGCCAGGAGCAGCAACAGAGCAGCCGGTACCACCAACTGCCTTGTTCCGGACTCTCTCATGTCTCGCTCCCCGGGCGTGGCCGTCCAACGTCCGACCCGAAGCTCGGACTTCACAGCACTCTCCCGTGTCTCTTGTGCCGACTGCTGAAACAGCCTTGGTCGGCTGCTTCAGCAGTCGTGCCTATGCATCCTGTAAGTTGCGAGCATAGCTGAATCCCGGCCGCCGTGCAACGATTATCGCGGAGAGGTCAATGCGCCGGGCCGTCGGTATAGGCGATGCCCTTCTTGCCCGCCTGGTCTTTCACCGCCTCGTAGAGCTGGTGGGAGAGCGACGCCTTTCCCCCGTCGGCACGCTTCTTCAGTTGCTCCTCGATGTTTGCCTGACGCTTTGCCGCCAGTTCGTTGATCTGGCCCTGGATTCGCTTCCGCTTCGCGATGTTCTCCTTGACGAACGCCTCACGCTGGGCCGGTGACATCTTCTGCATCACGTCGGGCAGGCGGTCGGTCTCGAGGTCGGTGAGTGTGGTCCTGCCCCCGGTGACGTCGCCGATGAGTTCCTGCCGGGCACTGAGCGTCGCCTCCCCGGCGGGCTTTGCCAGGAAGTCGGCACGTCTCGCCTTGGCCTCGGTCGATGCCCCGCTCTCGATGGCCGCCGCCACGTCGAGACTTCTATTGAGCACCTTGCGTTCCTCTTTCGTGCCGTAGAAGAACCGCGTCTCGTTGAGTTCCTTTCCGAGCTTCGCAAGCTCGGCGTCGAACGGCGTCGACGCGAGGATCGCACTTCCCGACTGCTCCACGCGGAAGTACCGTCCCTCGGCCTTCAGCGCGATCTCCGTCCACACGGGCACCGTGTCGGCGTGACCGCCGCACTGGATGGTGTTGATGATGATCCCCGCTCTGGCTGCGGCCTCACAGGTGACGGGATACTTCACGTCTTCGGCGTAGTTCATGTGGGGCGGGCAGTCGCCCACGAGGAAGATCACCCGGTAGGTCTTCGCCTCCCGGCTCCACTGCATGAGCGTGACGGCCTCGTTCAGGGCCTGGTTGACGCTCTCGGGGGTGTCGCCGCCGCCGTCGGCCGCGTAGTCCATCAGCTCCCGGTAGACCGCGTCGAGGTCCGAGGTCAGCTCGGTGCGCTTCGTGACGTACGCGTCGCCGCGGTCACGGTAAGCGACGAGTCCCATCTTGATGCGGGGCGTCGGCCTGGCCGAGACGAGCGTGTTGG
>DATKVD010000144.1:0-3712 GCA_035530235.1 Planctomycetota bacterium
AGACCCGCCAACCCGCCATGGGAGCGAGTCCCGCAGCCCCTTCGGGGCCAAGCACCCCAGTCAGGAACAAGCTGAACTTCTCCTTCCCTGGCGTTGAATGCTATTGGACGTCGGTGGTGGGGCTGCACAGACGTTTCACGACGTCGCGGAAGCGCTCGGAACCCGCCGAGAAGCGGAACGTGCGCGTGTGCTCGCCCGCGTGCCGGCATTCCACCCACAGGAGTTCCTCGGGAAGCGCCTGCTTCACCCGCTCGGCCCACTCCACCACCGTCACGCCGTCCGAGAACAGGAAGTCGTCCGACCCCAGGGCCGTCAGGTCCGTCGGTCCCGTCAGACGGTACGCGTCCACGTGATAGAGTGTGAGCCGGCCGTGGTATTCACTGACGAGGATGAACGTGGGGCTCCGGACGGCGCGGCTGTCGG
The DNA here is from genome assembly GCA_035530235.1 of Planctomycetota bacterium. Taxonomy (GTDB): domain Bacteria; phylum Planctomycetota; class DG-23; order DATKVD01; family DATKVD01; genus DATKVD01. The sequence continues at coordinate 424 of DATKVD010000144.1, forward strand.
TCACGCCGAGTCCGAGTGCGATGCCCTTGGTGAGGTAGGTCTTGCCGGAGCCCAGGGGTCCGGAAAGGGCCACGACGTCGCCCGCCTCGAGCTGCGCCCCCAGACGTCTGCCCAGGGATACCGTCTCGTCGGTCGCTTGCGTCGTGATCGTCACGTCAGGTCCCGCGCAGGTGCTCATACCCTCCGGGCTCCAGAATTCGCTCGTCCCCGTCGGCGTCGCGGATCACGAGGTCGTCCCCCTCGATGATGCGACCGATGACGGTGAGTTTCGTGTCGAAGGGCGGCTCGTCCACGAGCCGCTTCGCGTCGTCCTCGCTCATCGTCACCAGGAGTTCGAAGTCCTCGCCGTCGTCGAGGGCGTGTTCGAGTGCGGGGCGTCCGTCACGGTTCGAGGCCTCACCGGCGTAGGCGGAGATGGGGATCTTCGTCTCGTCGATGACGGCCCCGACGTGCGATTCCACGCAGAGGTGTGCCAGGTCGCTCGAGAGTCCGTCGCTGATGTCGATCATGGCGTGGGGGGCGTAGTCACGGGCGATGCGTGCGGCCTCGGCGACGCGCGGGATGAAGCTCACGTGTCGGCCGAGAAGTGACCCGCCCAGTTCTCCGGTCACCACCACGACGTCGTCCGGGCGGGCGCCGCTTCTCAGGACGGGTTCGGTCCCGGCACGTCTGGCGAGCACCGTCACGCACACCACGACGCGCGATGTGTCCCATCCCGTCACGTCGCCCCCGGCGATCGGCACGTCGAACCGGTCCGCCAGCGACCTCATCCCGTCATACAGTTCCTCGGCGAACGTCCGTGGACAGGTGTTGGGCAGACCCACCGCCGCCACGCATGCCACGGGCGTCATCCCCATCGCCGCCACGTCACTCAGTCCGGCCCCCACGCATTTCCACCCCACCTGGGCCGGCGTCACGACGGCGAGGTCGAAGTGCGTCCCCTCGAGCAGCATGTCGGTGGTGAGCGACACGTGCGTCTCCGACCCCACGTTCAACACGCAGGCGTCGTCCCCCGGACCGACGATGACCGTGTCGTCGGGAGGCCGTGTCCGACCGCGAATCCAGTCAATCAGGGCGAACTCGCCGCCCTTGAATCGGATAGGACTCATCGTTTCACCTCAATGAGAGTCCCCGATGCATCGGGGACCTCCTTTTCCCCATAGGAGGTCAGACATTCCTGTCTGACGCTTTCTTATGACAGACAAGAATGTCTGTCCTCCTGCTTCACATGACCGGCCCCGACGCGTCGGGGTCCTCCTACCCCGGGGGTTTGAGCGGTCGGCCCGCACGTCCGAGGAGGAAGAGTCTCGTCACGTGTTCGGCGGTGCGTCTGAGGAGTGCGGGTGCGTCCCGGAACGTCTCCTCGAGCGTCGCGGGACCGTCCTGGATCGAGAAGAAGGCGTCGATGCCGTGGGTGAGCACCTCGTGGGCCCCTTCGCCGACGGCGCCGACGATCGCGACGACCGGGATGCCGAGTTTCTTGGCGGTCTGTGCGACGCCGACGGGGGTCTTTCCGAAGGCGCTCTGCCGGTCCAGCCGGCCCTCACCGGTGATGACGAGGTCGGCGCCCGTCACCGTTGCGGCCAGGCCGACCGCGTCCACCACCATGTCGACGCCCGGTCGCAGTGTCGCCCCCAGGAATGCCACGAGTCCCGCCCCCAGTCCGCCGGCGGCCCCGCTGCCGGGCAGTGAGGCCACCGTCACGCCGAGGTCACGCTCGATCACCTCCGCCAGACGACCGAGAGCCGCGTCGAGGACGTCCACCTGTTCCGGCGTCGCACCCTTCTGCGGTCCGTAGACGCGTGCCGCGCCCGTCTCACCCGTCAGGGGATTGTCGACGTCACACGCCACCTCGACCGTCACGCTCCGCACGCGCGGGTCGAGACCGGAGACGTCGATGCGTGCCAGTCGGCCGAGCGTCCCTCCGCCCGGGGCAAGGTCGTTTCCGTCGGCGTCCAGCAGTCTCACCCCGAGGGCCTCTGCCATCCCGGCGCCCCCGTCCACCGTCGCACTTCCGCCGATCCCGATGAGGACCTTCCGCACGTCGTGGTCCAGTGCGGCCGAGATGAGTTCCCCCGTCCCGAATGTCGTCGCCGTGAGCGGGTTCCGCTCACCCGGGGCCACCAGGGGCAGACCCGAGGCCGAGGCCATCTCGATGACGGCCGTGGTGCCGTCACCCAGCACCCCGAACCGTGCCCGGACCTTCCGGCCCATGGGTCCCGTCACGTCGCGTTCGACATAGCCGCCGTCGGTCGCGTCGACGAGGGCCTCGACGGTCCCCTCGCCGCCGTCGGCCATCGGGACGGAGACCACCTCGGCGTCCGGGAGGATGTCACGGACGCCCCGGGCGAGGGCGGCGGCGACCTCACGGGCGGCGAGACACTCCTTGAAGGAATCCGGTGCGACGACGATCTTCATGGTGCACCCAAGCAGACCAGGCGCGACAGTGCAAGGACAGCAAGACGCTGAGTCGCTGAGACGCTGTAACAACAAGACGCTAAGACACTGAGTCGCTAAGACGCTGAGTGTAAGGCAACAGCAGAAGAGACAGGGAAGAAGAGACTCAATTCGGTCGAAGAGGTGAAGCTGCCGTTGTGCCGCTTCTTCTGTTTCTAACTCAGCGTCTCAGCGTCTTAGCGTCTCAGCGTCTTGGTTTTCCTACCGGACCCGGACCCAGGTGTAGTATTTGAAGCCCTTGCGGATGAGGACGAGCACGGCCTGGTCACCGGGCTTGATGCGTCCGAGTCCGGAGGCGAGGTCCTCGGGGTCGCCGACACGGAAGTTGGCGAAGAGGACGATGACGTCGTCGAGTTTGAGTCCGGAAGCGGCGGCGGGACTGTCGGGTTCGACGGAGCGCACAATGACGCCGCTTCCGGCTTCGACCGTCACACGCTGCTCGTCGGCCCGTGAGAGTTCGGCCACCGACAGTCCCAGACGCTTGACGATGACGGCGTTGGGGTCGGGCATGGGGATGCGCTCGAGGGCGACGGTCACCTTGAAGGGCGTTCGGTCCCGCAGGCCCTCGACGACCAGTTCATCGCCGACGCGACGTTCGAGGATGTCGATCTCGAAGGCGAGGACGTCCACACAGCGTCGTCCGTTGAGTCGGTTGATGTTGTCCCCGTACTGGATGCCCGCTTTCTGTGCGGGGGAACCGGGTTGAAGCTGAATGACCCGGAGTCCCGCCGGTTCGTTCGTCCGGGTGTTCACCAGTTCCGCCAGACCCATGCCCAGCCAGACCTTGCTGAGACGTCTGAAATCCAGCAGGTCCACCAGGGCCCCGCGGAGT
>DATKVD010000145.1:0-2843 GCA_035530235.1 Planctomycetota bacterium
TCAACACATCTCTTTGCCGGGGTCGAATCGACTGTCGCAATTACTCCCCGACCACCCAGACCTTGACGACACTCGAGATGTCGGGGTCCAGACGGATCTCGACGTCGAAGACACCGAGTTCCTTGATGGGCTTTTCGAGGAGGACGACGACGGATGCGGTGTCGAACCCCTCCTCCTTGAGTGCGGCGGCGATTTCCGCGGCACCGACGGACCCGAAGAGATGTCCCTCTTCGTTGGCCCGTGCCTGGATGGTGACGGAAGTCTTGGCGAGGGCCTGGGCGACCTCCTTGAGAGACGCCCGGCGCTCGGCCTCCACGGCTTCGAAACGTCGGCGTTCCACGTCCAGCAGCCGGACGTTTTCGGGGTTGACCGCCACCGCGATGCCGCGCGGGACGAGAAAGTTGCGACCGTAGCCCGTAGAGACCTCCACCACGTCACCACGCTTGCCGAGGTCGCGAACGTCCTGTTTGAGCAAGAGCTGCATCAGAAGGTCTCCACGACTGAATGCGGACCGTCTCCCGGCCCGTCACAGAGGGAGGCCGGACGTCCTAGACACATGACTATAACGTCGAGGTCGGCAAAAATCAAAGGCTTTTTTCGCCCGTCAGAGCCCGTTTCCGGCCTCCCGGACGGCGCTTCCGGCAAAAGAGAGGCGCGTGACACGCACACGCGCCCTCACTTCGTCCACCGGGCCGAACCTGCCGTCCGGCACGGCCCGCCCGTCAGCCCACGTACGGCAGGAGCGCCATGAAGCGCGCCCGTTTGATGGCACGCTTGACCTGACGCTGATGTCGGGCACAGTTGCCACTGCGCTTCCGTGAGAACATCTTCCCCTGCGGGGTCAGAAGCTTCGACAGACTCGGAAGGTCCTTGTAGTCCACCTCCTTCGTCTTGGCCCGGCAGAACCGACACTTGCTCTCACGGGCATACTGCGCCTTCTTCCGCTTTTTCTTCTTCTTTCTGCTCTTCGCCTTGCCTTTCGCCATGATGCTCCTCGCACATGCGATAACGCTTCAACTCAGAACGGGATGGCGTCATCCCCGGTATCGAACTCGTCCTGTGGTGGGGACTCCTGCTGCGGCTTCTGCGGCGGCTTCTCCTGCGGCTTCTGCGGCGGTCGCTGCTGTCGGGGACCGTCGCCCTGGGCACGTCCGGCGCCCCCCCCGCCCCCTCGGGAATCGATGAACTGGAACCGCTCCAGCACCACACCGTGCTTGCTGCGTTTCTGACCGTCCTGACCGGTCCACTGGTCCAGCTTCAGACGTCCCTCGATGAAGACAGGCCGGCCCTTCTGGAGAAACTCACTCACCACCTCGGCCTGTCTTCCGAAAGCGGTGATGTCGATGAACAGGACCTCCTCGGCCTTCTCACCACTCGCCCGGGTGTAGTTGCGGTTGACGGCCAGGCCGAAGTCACAGACGGCCGTGCCGCTCTGAAGGTATCGCAGCTCGGGGTCCCGGGTCAGATTCCCCATCAACATCACCTTGTTATAGTTTCCCATGACACACCCCCCTCAAGAACCGTCACCCGTCTGCCCGGACGTGCATCCGCAGCGTCCCGTGCCGGTGTGCTGTCATCAGGTGCGACGGTGCCGTGCTCCCGGACCGCCAATCGCCGCCAGTTCGGCCTGGTGTCTGGCCAGTTCGTCGTCGGTGGGCATCGGCGGCATCTCGCCCTCCCAGTACACGATGAGCTGACGCAGGATCATCTCACTGAGTTCACAGTCCCGACGGATGGAGACGATCGCCTCCGAAGGACACCTGAAATAGACCAGGTAGTAGGTCCCCCGCTTCTGCCGGGCGACCTCGTAGGCCAGCTTCCGCTCGTCCCAGCGGTAGTTCGTGCCGACCTCCGCACCGTACTTCGTGAGGATGCCCCTCACGTGTCGCACGGCGTCCTCCCAGTCACGCTTGGCCTCCACACTGTTCAGCAGAAACATCCCCTCGTACGTGTTCAAGAGCCGCTCCTCGCTTCTGGCAGTATGTTCCCTCTGTCCCTGACAGGGAGGGGGAACCCTATCCGTTGAACTCGTTCATGCAGTCCTCGATGCCGCGGGTCAGCCACACCGTCACACCTCGGACCGCCTCGATATACGTCTCCTCCACCACCTTCCGCTCGGCCTTCGAAAAGCGGCTCAGGACGTGGTCGACGAGGTCGCGGTCGGTCTCCCGTCCGATGCCGATGCGGAGTCTCGGGAACCGCTCGGTGCCGAGATGAACGATGAGCGATTCGAGTCCGTTGTGTCCGCCGCTCGTCCCTTCCCGACGAAAGCGGATCCTGCCCAGGGGCAGGTTCGCGTCGTCGGACACCGTCAGGACGTCGTCGGACGAGAGCTTCCACCAGTCGAGCACCTGTCTGACGGCACGTCCCGAGTTGTTGACGAACGTCTGCGGCTTGACCAGGACGACACGCTCGCCGGCGATGACCCCCTCACCCACCAGGGCGTCGAAGCGTTTCCTGCCCACGTCGATGCCGTCGGCCTGTGCCAGCAGGTCCACCACATCGAAGCCGACGTTGTGTCGGGTGTTCCGGTATTCCCTTCCCGGGTTCCCGATGCCCACAACCGCTTTCATGGAGAGGTCCGTGACTTCCCGGGTTTCCCGACGGGCTTCTCTTCCTCGATTTCCTCTTCGGGCTTGGCCCCGATGACTTCAGGCTCGGCGACCGCCCCTTCCTCGACACCCACCTCGGCCGCTTCGACTTCCTCCTCCGTCACGGGCGGATGCACCGTGACCACGACCTGTTCCGGGTTGTTCATGGTCGTCACCCTCTCGGGAAGCTGGAGTTCCTTGACCGTCACCATGTCGCCGATGTCAAGCTCGGTGACGTTCACCCGGATGTCG
>DATKVD010000146.1:0-4702 GCA_035530235.1 Planctomycetota bacterium
TGGCTACGTGATGGACATCATCGACCGGGTCATCGACTGCGGCGTGACCATCGTCAACCTCCAGGACCTGGTCAACGGCATCGACGCCATGGCGCGCGAGCTCAAGGGCCGAGTCTGCATCGACCTCGACGTCGACCGCCAGAAGGTCACGCGTTTCGGCACGCCGCGGCAGGTCGACCGGCTCATCCGTGAGGAGGTCGAGACGCTCGGCTCGAAGGCGGGCGGACTCATGATGGTCCACGGCGTCTACCCGGGCATCCCGCTGGAGAACATCAAGGCGACGATGGACGCGATGGAGAAGTACGCGACCCATTACGCCTGAGGGGCGTCCGGAGCCCGCGGCGCGCCGCCGAACGGATCGTCCCGGGTCAGGTCCTTGCATCGGCGGCCGACGTCTGTCATAGTACCCGGCGATACCGGCGTGGCGTTGGGCCGCCCGGGAACGCACGTTTGCCCCGACCTTTACGGAGCGGTCCCATTCAGATACGCGACAGCACCATCCGACGGTTTCCAACACTGCTCAAGCTGCTGGAGCGGTTCACGCGGACCCGGCTGAGTCACGTCATCGGCGGGTGGGAATGGCTCGCCTCGCGCAGTCTTCTCATCCGCGAATCCCGTCGCGACCCCGGGGGGTACCTGGCACTCGACCTCGTCTACCGCTATGAGCCCGCCGGACGCTCGCTGCTGGAGCGCTGCGCCGACTGGTACTTCCTCCATTCCCCCATGTCGATTGCCGTCCGGATGCGTCTGATTGTGGTGGCCGCCTGGCTGGCGTGGCGTGCCGAAGCACTGCTCAGGAAGGAGGGGCGGGTTCGGGTGCTGAGTCTGGCGTGCGGCGGCGCGCGCGACGCGGCCCTCGCCTTCGCCCCGATGCCCGGGCGACGACAGGTCGACTTCCTGGGCGTGGACGCCAACCCCAAGGCACTCGAATACGCCCGACGACTGACCCGCAAAGCCGGACTCCACCACTTCCGCTTTGAAAGGCGGGACGCCCTCGACCTCGACGGGCGGTGGAAGGACCAGTTCGACCTCGTCCTCGTCATCGGGCTCTTCCACTATCTGTCCAGGGACCAAATCCGCGAGGCGCTCGAGCGGTTCCACGACGTTCTGCCGCCGGGCGGCCGGCTGCTCTTCGACGTCGCCGGTCACCATCCCAGTCGCCGGTTCTTCGAGGAGAAGCTCGGCTGGCACATCCGATGCGTGGACCCCGACGACGTCCTCGCACTCACCCACGGGACGCGCTTCGGCGCCTCACGGGTCTTCTGCAACTGCAAGAACTGCTTCTACGTCATCGAGTGCACAAGACAGGGGGAGGACGGGTGATGAAGGTCGGACGTGCCGTGCTCGTGGTCTGTCTCGTGGGCTGCGGCGCGACCAGCGGCGACTTCCTGGGATATCCCGAGACCCGTGCGAGGCGCCTCGAAGAGGAGAACCCCCGCGTGGACGACGCCCTGCGCGACGTCGTCACCATGACCGAGGTGCGCGCCGGTGATTACGCGGAATACCTCCGTCTGAAACGCGAAGGCAGGATCTACCGTGAAGAGCAGCGGGACGGCTGGGTCTACTGGGCGGTGCGCTCGGAGCGTCACACCCCGCTGCCGCCCGAGCGACCGGGCTCCCCGGCCGACGCCTTCATCACCGTCATCGAACGCTACCGGGCACCCCTCCCGAACGAGTGACCGGACGGAGCGCGTGCGATGAAAATGAAAGACGGGACGTCGCTCCTGATCCTGACGGCCGCCATCGTGGCCGGGGTCGTGCTTGCGGCGGTGGTGGGGCTGAATTGGCCGAGACACTCCGAGTTGCCGGTCTCCTTCCGCATCGCGCCGGGAAAGGTCCTCCAGCTTACCACACACTCGGCCGGCAGCCGGGCCTGGGTCGACGTGTCGGTCGAGCCCGGAAAGCCGAGCCTGACCCACCGGGGCGGGGACGCCGAGCGGGTACTCATGTTCTGGGAGAAGCCCGGTGGCCTGGAGACCACCGAACTCTTCGCCGGAGGTGAGCTGAAGACCAAACGTGTGTCGCTGCCCGCCGAGAGGCCCTTCCTATTCGGCGTGGTCAACTTCTCCAAGAGCACCTACATCCTCGGAATGGTGATTCACGCCGACGGGCAGGTCCGTTCGAGCATAGGAGCCACCTTCTCCGCGGACCACCCGCACATCTCGGGCGGCTCGGCCGAATGGGGACGATCCTTCCTCAACCACGTCCACGAACTTGTCGAAGGCGACGCCCCTCCCTTCTGGCGCCCCCCCGCCGCAGAGTAGTCGCGACGGAATTCCCTTACCCCGCCCGGCCGCCGACGCTATAATTTCACCACGCGGACCGACACGCTCTTGAGGCATTCACGATGCGCCGCACGCACCAGGTCGACTTCATCCGGCACTACGCTCCGCCCCTTTCGGGACCCTACCTCGAGGTGGGCTCAAAGGACCACGGGAGCGCGAAGGACCTGAAGCCGCTCTTCGACGACTCGCGCGACTGGGTGGGTGTGGACATCGAGGCGGGTGCGGGGGTCGATCTCGTGTGCGACCTCGCGGCGGACTTCGCCACGGTCGACGCCGCGCTCGGGGGCCGGCGCTTCGGCACGGTCTTCTGCTTCAGCACCCTCGAACACTGCCGGCAGCCCTTCCGGATGGCGGAGAACCTGACGCGGCTTCTCACTCCCGGCGGCCACCTCGTCCTCTCGGTGCCGTTCGCCTTCAAGTTCCACGGGTTCCCGTCGGACTACTGGCGGTTCACGCCGGAGGGGGTGAAGGTGCTGTTTCCGGGGCTGGCATTCGACGCGGCGCACGCCGCAGCGGCCACGTCGCAGCCCGGGGAGTTCCTTCCGGTCACCGACGACCTCGGCCGCATCCGCTTCAGCGCCGACGTCCAAAGGAAAGCCGGCCACCCCGTCCGCGCCGTCTCCGCCGGGCTCCTCAAGCTCCTCGGCCGTCTCGGCGTCTGGCGATGGTTCACCCGATACCGCTACCTCCTCGTCCCCACCAACGTCTTCATGGTGGGACGAAAGCCGGACTGAGACCATGTCAAATCGAACGCGCCGTCCGCGCCGCACCCAGGAACTCGATTTTCTCGACCGCTACGCCCCGCCCCTTTCGGGACCGTGCCTCGAGGTAGGCTCACACGACTACGGCGTCGCCCCCGACCTGCGCGAGCGTTTCGCCCCGGACGACGTGTACGTGGGTGTGGACGCCGAAGGCGGCCCCGGCGTCGACGTGGTGCTCGACCTGACGAAGCCGTTCGACGAGGTCGACTCGGCACTGGCTCACCGGCGCTTCGGCACCATCTTCTGCTTCGCCACGCTCGAACACTGTGAGCAGCCGTTCACGATGGCGGACAACCTGACGCGCCTCCTGGCGCCCGACGGACACCTCGTCCTCTCCGTCCCGTTCGCATACGCGTTCCATGCCTACCCGTCCGACTACTGGCGGTTCACGCCCGAAGGCGTCAAGCGACTGTTCCCCCGGGTGCAGTTCGACCCCGCCCGCTGCGCCGCGGAGATGTCGAGACCCGGACAGTTCCATCCCCTGGACAAAGACGCGGGAAGGATCCGCTTCGACTTCTCGGTCTACTGGAAGCGCGGACAGTTCCTGCGTGCCTTGTCCGCGAAGTTCCTCCGTGTCCTCTCGCACCTCGGCATCTGGCGGTGGCTCACCGGCTACCGCTACGTCCTCGCCCCCACCTGCATCTTCATGGTCGGCACACCCAGGAGCGGGTGACGCCACCTGCGGAGCTTCTCGCCTTATGCTCTTCCCCGGTGGCAAGAGGGCACACCCCTCGCTCACGAATTCTCCGCCGCACCTTCTTTGACAAGCGTGGTGAACGGGGTATACTTCCACTGAGAGGGGTGGGTTGGCCGCTGGCGCCGTCCAGTGCGCTGACCACAGGGGGTCCAACGTTACCGCTCGGAACCGGCGACCCCGCGACCGAGCCGCTCGGGCTTCACGCCCGTCAAGGCAGATTCCTATGGCTTCACAGGCCGGCTCCACGCCGTCTGTATCCATAGCGTTCGCCGACGCGGCGTCGAGCGACGGATCGTGAGGGGCGCCGAGAAGCACGAAGCGTTCTGTCGTGCAACTGTTTCGCGACGCAATTTTCGGAAGTGCGGAGCGTGCATTTCGCTACCGGCCTTGGCGCCCGCTTCCCCAGAAGAGAGGAGGTGACGCGAGAGAACGATCCGTTGCCGGATGGGATGGTGTCGTCCCAGGTAAGTCAAGTCAACCAACGGGGAGTCAGGAGGAAAGTGAGTATGCTGAGAAAGAACGTCATATGGATTTGTCTGGTTGCGTTCGTGCTGGCCACGGCGGGTATTGCATTCGCCAAGGCGGTCAAGCTCGAATTGAAGCCCTACCCGGAGGCCGCCCCGAACGAGCCGGGCGCATCAGGTCACGCCATCCTGAACTACTCGGCGGATGATGACGTGACGCAGGTCCAGGTGAACTGCTGGGGTCTCACGCCCGGGACGGAGTACACGGTCTACGTCTGGCAGGGCGGCGGGCCCGTAAGCATCGGGACCTTCACGGCCAAGAAGCGCGGCCAGGGTCACCTGCATGTCGAGATGGAGGGTAACACCACGGGGCTTCTCCCCATCTACGTCAGTAACCCGCTGCTCCCTGCGCCGAAGGCCGTCCTTAAGGGGGAGTGAGGCCAGGCAAGCTGCGCAAACAAACGTCGACGTTTCTGAAGCGGCGCCTTCGGGCGC
>DATKVD010000147.1:0-8547 GCA_035530235.1 Planctomycetota bacterium
GACTGGCCGCAGTGGCACGGTCCGAACCGTGACGGCACCGTGCTTGACTCGCCCCCGCTGGTGGAGGAGTTCCCGAAGGAGGGTCCCAAGAAGCTCTGGGAGAGCGAGGCGATCCCCGGCGGGGAGTACAACGGCGGCTACGCCCAGCCGGTCGTCGCCGAGGGAAAGGTGTTCGTCTTCGTGCACAACCGGTTCCAGGTGCCCATCGCGCAGCGTCTGCTGACGAAGGGCGCCCTCACGCAGCTCGGCTGGGAGGCGGGGATGCCGGAGGACCTCGTCAAGGCGGTGGAAGAGGCCCGCACGTCGGAGGCCCGTGCGAAGCTCAAGGACTACAACGAGATCAACAAGTGGGCCGACGCGTGGATCAAGGAGAACGAGAAGCCCGACTGGCGGAAGTTCCGCTACCCGGTCAAGCAGCGGCTCCTCGCCGGGCAAAGCGCCCTTGCGCCCGAGGTCTGCCGCAAGCTCGAAGCCATCGTCGATAAGGAGTTCGCCTCACAGACCGAGCTTGACGCCTGGATGAAGCCGCATGGATTCGACGACGACGCCGTCAAGGCGATCCTGAAGAAGGTCCCGACAACCGAGCGGGACGCCACCGACCTCCTCTACTGTCTCGACAGCGCCACGGGAAAAACCCTGTGGAAGAAGGAGATGCCGGGCAACCGCTGGACCTATGCCACGGGCACCTCCACGCCCGCGGTCTCGGCCGGCAGGTGCTACTTCCTCAGCTCCTCCGCGGTCGCCTTCTGTCTCAACGCCGCCGATGGAAACGTGATCTGGGAATCGAAGCCCCTCTGGGGCACCGGCAATATCGGCTGCACCGCCTCGTCGATCCTCCTCGTGAAAGGCAAGGCGATCGTCGGGACCAACGCGGGGTTCCACGCCCTCGACGCCGGGACCGGCGAGGTCTTGTGGAAGGCAACCGACGAGAAGGACCGGCCCCTAGCCGCGAACAACGTGTCCTCCGCATCCGTGTGGAACGCCGGGGGGAAGCCCTACCTCCTCGCAACCTCCTACGTGCAAGCCGGCAAGCTCTATTGTCTCGATCTCGAGACCGGCAAGACCGTCTGGGACGTCCCGGTGGGCATCTCCGGCTGCACCCCGGCCGTCTCGGCCGACACCATGGTTTTCTGCAGCTTTGCGCCCGAGATCGGCCTCACGGCCTACAAGTTGTCGAACCGTGAGCCCACAAAGCTCTGGAGCGTGCCGTTCAAGGACGGCTTCGCCTGTCCCGTCATCTACAAGGGACACGTCTACGTCATCGGGGGGGCCAACGCGACCTATGGGGACAGCGGCAAGGGGCACGCGCTCTGCATTGAACTCGCCACGGGCAGGACGGTGTGGGACGAAACGGTCGGCCCCGCCGAGCTTTCCTCGCCCCTCGTCGCCGACGGCAAGCTCATCGCCCAGGTCGGTCCATGGGTCTACCTCATCAAGGCCTCGCCCGAGAAGTACCAGCTCCTGGGAAAGCTGGACCTCCACGATTATCAGGGCCGGTGGATGTCGCCCGTCCTATCCGATGGCAGGCTCTTCGTGAGGACCGGCAAGAACGTTGTGTGCTACGACCTGAGAAAACAATGAAGGTTGCCGGTTTATGGGGCAAAGCGGGAGAGTCAGCCCTTTTGCTCCATATGAAACGGGGCATGCTGCACCGGTGCGAATGGGTGTCTGCAAACACGCGCGAGAAGCTCTTCGGGAGCCCTACCGACATCTTGCTTGACACGCACGGTTATGGGTGTCCCGGTTTTTCCCGCCTTGGGCTTCGGGACAGGCCGCGCCGAACCCCAATTTCCACCCTCCTCCGGCGGGACGCGGCGTTGCTCGGCAACGAGGAGAAGAAAGCGTGAGGACGATGATCGGCGTGGCGTGTGGTTCGATTCTGGCGGCGTGGGTAATGCTGGTATCGGCGGCGGCGTTCGCGGGGGACTGGCCGCAGTGGCGTGGTCCGAACCGTGACGGCATCGTGCTTGACTCGCCGCCGCTGGTGGAAGAGTTCCCCAAGGACGGTCTGAAGAAGCTCTGGGAGAGCGAGCCGATCCCCGGCGGAGAATCCCAGGGCGGCTGGGCCCAGCCGGTGGTCGCCGCGGGGAGGGTGTTCGTCAACCAGCCCAAGCACTTCCGCATACCCATCGACACGCGCCTGCTGTCGAAGCAGGCCCTCGGTTCCCTCGGCTCGGTTGCCGGGGTTCCTGACGACCTGGTCAAGGCGATGGAGGCCGCGCGCACGTCGGAGGACCGCGCGAAGCTCAAGGGAAACGAACTCAACAAGTGGCTTGACGAGTGGATCAAGACCAATATGAAGCCCGAGCAGAGGAAGTTCCAGGGCGCCGTCAGGAACCGCGTCGCGCTGGGGACACAGGCCCTCCCGCTCGAAACCCTCTCAAAGCTTGAGGCCGTGGCGGACAAGCCGTTCGCCTCGCAAGCCGAGTTCGACGCATGGATCAAGCAGCAGGGCATCGACGATGCGACCGCCAAGACGATCATGAAAAGGGTCCCGACGACCAAGCCAGGCGGCACCGACGTCCTCTTCTGCCTCGAAGAGGCCACCGGAAAGACCCTCTGGAAGAAGGAGTTCCCAGGCAGCGGGGAGGGGCGTCCCAACTCGACGACACTCTGCGTCCAGGGTGGCAAATGCTGGCTCCCCACCTCGACCGGAGTCGTCTTCTGCCTCGACACGAAGGATGGGAACGTGCTCTGGGAGTCGAAGCCCTTCAGCGGCGTCCTGGCCTCCTCGCCGCTCCTGGCGGGTGGGAAGGTGATCTTCGGCACGTACAACGGAATCCATGCCCTCGACGCGAAGACGGGGGAGCTGGCATGGAGCGGGTCCGCGCTCAGCCATGAGGGCTCCCCCGTGGCGTGGATCTCCGGCGGGAAATCCCGCATCATCCTCGCCACGCGCACCGAGAGGATCTACTGCCTCGACATGGAGACCGGCAAGGTCCTCTGGCCCGTTCCCGTCACGACCGGTTATACGGGTTGCACCCCGGCGGTCTCGGGCGACGTCATGGTCTTCTGCGGCGGGGCGCCTAAGTGGGCGCTCTCGGCCTACAGGATTTCGCCCGAGAAACCCGAAGAATCCTGGAGCGTGCCGTTCACGGAACGCTACTCCTGTCCTGTCATCTACAAGGGCTTCGTCTACGCCATCGGTGGCGCCGCGCAGGCGAAGGACAAGAAGGGAAAGGCATTGTGCGTCGAGCTGGCGACGGGCAAGGTGGTGTGGGATGAGATGATCGGCGCGGGGGTGGAACTCTCCTCGCCTATCATTGCCGACGGCAAGGTCATCGCGCAGGCCGGCCCATGGCTCTACCTCATCAAGGCCGATCCGGCGAAATACACGCTCATCGGCAAGGCCAACCTCGGCCTCGTGCCGTGGATGTCGCCGGCCTTCGCCGACGGCAAGCTCTTCGTGAGGACCGGCAAGAACGTTGTGTGCTACGACCTGAGGAAACCATGACGGGCATCGAGAGGCTTCCGAGCAAAGAAGCCGTGACGGATGATGTTGCCTCCGCCGAGCCGGCCATAGAGGCATCAGGCGGGATTGGAGCTGCACCGGCGGGCGACGGGGTCGCCGAGCATTCTCAAGCTCTCGGCGGGACCGCGTGTGGAAAGATGAGGGCCTGTCTCATATCATAATAATGGGTTAGGCGCAAGGAACGAACAGTAGGTGGCGGAAGCACCGGCGGAAGCCGGCCGACAGAGAGGGAGAACACGAAACACATGGCTCAACCCAACATCCTCTGGCTGGTGGGCGATCACTGGGCCTTCAAGCACCATATCGATCTCTATGACCAACTGAAGCTCGAGACCTACGAGGAATTAGCCAGGCAGGGCGTGGTGTTCGACCAGGCCTATTCGGTGTGCCCGTTGTGTCAGCCCGCACGATCCTCCATGCTGACCGGCACATACCCTCACCGCCACGGAATCCTTCTCAACGACGAGGAGTCCGGGGGTCGATTCCGCTTCGCGCCGGATCAGAAGATGGTCACGCACTACCTTCAGGGGGCGGGCTATCGCAATGTCTACTTCGGCAAATGGCACTGCGGACGAGAGAAGATCGCCCGGGACTGGGGGTTTGAGGGCTGGTCCTTGCCCGGATACGGGGCCCCCTACAAGTCGAAGAAATACGCCGACTACCTCGACGAGCAGGGACTGCCGCGGCCCGAGGTGCTCATCGAGTGGGATGTCAGGAATCCGGAGAACGTCGGGAAGACCTTCCGATTGGGCGAGGTCGAAGTCGCGGGATTCGGCCCCTGGGTGGCGGCCGGGAAGCTCGATGCACCTCTGGAGACGCACGAGGCCGAGTTCACGGCGCATCTCGCCTGCCGGTGGCTCGAGGAGAACGCGCGCGGAAGTCAGCCCTTCTTCATGCGGGTCGACGTCTGGGGGCCGCATTCCCCCTACCACTCCGCCGGTGAGTTCATCGACCGCCTCAATCCGGCGTCGCTCGACCCATACCCCGGCTTCGGTCAGCACTTCGACGGCATGCCCGGGAATTTCGCCTTCAGCACTCAGCGGTGGGACAAGGGCGAGCGCACCCGCAACTGGACGTGGTGGCAGACGGGACTCGCGCGCTGCTTCGAGCAGGTCATGATCGTCGATCACGCGCTCGGACGCGTGGTCGACACGCTCGACAGTCTGGGTCTCGCGGACAACACGCTCGTCGTCTACACCGCGGACCACGGCGATCTGATCGCTGCGCACGGGGGCAAAATGAACAAGGACACGCTTATGCTGGAGGAAACGGAGCGCGTGCCCATGGTTCTGCGGTGGCCCGCACGGTTCGCCGGCGGCAAGGTCAGCCGTGCACTGGTCAGCAACATGGATCCGGCGGCGACGGCCCTCGATGCGGCCGGGTGCCCTTCTCTGCCTGAAGACCTCGACTGCGAGAGCATGCTCGGTCTCTGTTGCGACCCGGAGGCCCCCGGCCGGGACGCGCTCATGTGTGAAGATCACGGCGAGTCCGCCGTCGAGTACTTCCAGCGGATGATCCGCTGGAAGCACTACAAGTACGTCGCGCACCTGGACGACCTCGACGAGCTTTACGATCTCGCCGAGGACCCCTTCGAGCTCAGCAACCTCGTGCACGAGCCGGGATACGCTCCGGTACTGAGACAGGGGCGGGACGTGGCGAAAGAACTTATGGAAAAGCACGAGGATTGCTCGGCCGACGCCGAGAGACTCAAACGGCAACTTCGCAATCATTGATCTGCGAGGGGGAGGAATATCTGTATTGTATTGGAGAAGAATCATAGAAGAACGATGGAGGACCGTTTCTCGGGAGGCGCCTTCTCTTTGAGAGGAGGTCTGATGCGCTTCACGAAAATGATGATTGCCGAGCACCCATCGGTGCGGCTCTGGGTCTTATTGGTGATCTCGATCGCCGTTGCCATGCCTGCCGTTGAGGCACAGGAGAAGGGCCCGGAGATCTCCAAGACGACGGCCCACCGAAGCGATTGGCCGCATTGGCTGGGACCCAACAGCGACTACACGTCTCCGGAAAAGGGACTGCTTCGCAAGTGGCCCGTCGCCGGGCCCCGGGTTCTCTGGCGCGCCAAGATCGGCCAGGGCTGGTCGTGTCCGTCCGTCGCCGGCGGCGAGGTCTACGTCCACGGCTCGGCGTGGAGCGACCGGTGGGAGATCAGCGACACCGAATCCGTCATCTGCCTCGATGCGGACACCGGCAGGGAGCTGTGGCGTCACACCTACGAGATCGGCGGACACTACCAGCAGAAGAACATCGGATGGTGGTGGGGTGGCGTGCGGTCGACGCCGACGATCACGGAAAAATACGTTTATGCCCTGGGTTCCATCGGACGACTGACCTGCCTGGACCGCAAGACCCACAAGGTCGTGTGGCAGGAGGACCTGAACAAGACCTACTGGCCGGGACCTTACCCGGAGTGGAAAGGCACCAATTTCTCGCCACTCGTCGCCGAAGGGGTCGTCCTGGTGCCGTTCGCCTCGAAAGGCAGGAACCGCTGCGCCGCCCTGGACGCCGAGACCGGCAAGCTGAAGTGGGTCTACCCGGCGGACACGGACCTCAAGGACATCAAGGGCTGCAGCCCGACCGGCGGCTTTCTCGCGACGTTCGGCGACGACCGCTGCGTCATCATCAACGGCGACGGCACGACGCCCTCCTATCGCGCCCTGCGTCTCTCGGACGGCACGCCGGTGTGGGAATTCGAGTGGAAAGCCCCGGACGGTCGTCCCGGAAACGGTCCCGCTTACATCCTCGACGGACAGATCGTCAACCTCTCGTCACCCTGGGTCTACCAGGTGCTCATCGACGTCGACTTCAAGACGCCTCCGTTCGCCGCGAAGGTCGCGCGCATCACCCGACTGGCCTCGGGCAATCCCTATCACGGGTTCATTCCCAGCGGCGACGCCTACTACGGATTCCTCGAAACCACCAGCGATACGGGAAAACCCCTTGCCATCTGGCGGCATCGCCTCACCTGCATCGATCGCAAGACCGGACAGGTCGCGTGGAAACAGGAAGGATTCGAATCGGGCGTCTCGCTCATCGCGGCCGACGGACTGCTCTTCGCAAGGTCGTTCCAGTCGATCACCCTCGTCGAGGCCACCCCCGAAGGATACCGCGAAAAGGGCAAGGTGGAGAAGCTGCACGACGTCACCAACAAGCGGGGCGAAGACGGGGGATGGGTTATGCCGGTGCTAGCGCACGGAAAACTCTACGTCCGCACGCCCGGCGAGCTGATCTGCTTCAAGGTGTCGAAGGAGTAAGTATGCGGGAACAACGGTTGGCGGCAGAATACGGGAGGTGTCTCGTGAGCACAAGACTTTCGACGGTGTGGGTGGCGGCAGCGCTGGTTGCGGCGGCATGGACGCTGGGGATTCGAAGCGCACAGGCTCAGCCGGCCGCGCAGGTCGTCGGGTGGCGTCTGGACGGAAGCGGGTGTTACCCCGATGCGACCCCTCCGACCCGGTGGGAAGGAGCCGTCTCGCTCAAGGGGCTCACGTACCAGGCGGCCAAACCGAAGGGAGACGCTCCCGCCGGGAAATCCCTTGAGGACGGCATCATCCGAAGCTGGCTGGTGCTCGGGCCGGTCGACGTGCCCAAGGACGCCGCCGCCGACGCCGAGATCCTCAAGGGTGAAGCGGACCTCTCGCCCGACACCGGGGAGAAGCTCGGCGAGCTGGCCTGGAAGGAGGTCGAGTCGGAGGCGGCACTCGTGAACTTGACGACGCCCATCGGCAAGAAGACGGACGCCGCGGCCTACGCGCACGCTTACGTCTATTCGCCCGTCGAGACCACGCTCTTCATGAACCTGATCATCGGCGGCCGGACCGCCGTGTGGGTCAACGGCAAGCCGGTGTTCAAGACCCGCGAGAAGGACATCCAGTTTGGCCGCAGGAGTATCGTCCTTCCGCTGACGAAAGGGTGGAACCGCGTGCTGCTGAGGACCATGCCCAGCTCGATGTACGGGACCTACAGCTGGTTCCTCCATTCTGCCTTTTACGGCGACCCCAAAGGCCGGTTCGAGACGAAGAACGTGCTGTGGACGGCGCCGCTGGGCGGGGCGGCGGCGCCCATCATCGTGGGCGAGAGGATGTTCCTTCAGAGCGAGCCGTATGACCTCATCTGCCTCGACAAGAACACGGGCAAGGTGCTCTGGGCGAGGTCGAACAACTACTTCGAGGCCACGCCCGAGGCCGACCGGAAGGGCAAGCCGGAGTTCGACGAGGCGGGCAAGCTCGCGGCGGAACTGAACAAGCTCAACGATGCGGCGGGGGCACCCGCGGGTCTCGCCCCGGAGCAGCTCAAGGCCAAGGCCGACCTGCAGAAGAAGCTCTACGACGCGATGCGGAAGATCGACGAGACGAAGTATACCTTCACCAAGGAGCAGGACCTCGGGATGGCGGGGTTCGTGCCCGTCAGCGACGGGAAGAACGTCTGGGCGTGGTACGTGAGCGGCATCGCCGCGTGCTACGACTTGGAAGGGAACCGCAAGTGGATCGCGATGGACAACCGCGGCGCCGGGCACCACGGCTTCTCGACCTCGCCGATCCTCGTCGACGGCAAGCTCATCGTCTACATGTGGGACATCCGGTGTCTCGACGCGCAGACGGGCAGGCAGCTCTGGGTCAAGCCCATCTGCAAGGATCCGAAAAACCAGTGGTCGTATGCGTTCCAGGGCACGTCCTGCCCGCTGAGCATCGGAGGCATGGCGATGTTCATGACGGCGAACGGCGGCATCTGGCGTGCCGGCGACGGCGAGCAGGTGCTCGCGGACACGTCGCGAATGATCAAGCCTTCGCCCGTCGTCCGGGGAGACACCGTGTTCAAGCTCGACAACAACGGGACGCTGCACATCATGAAGATGCCGGCGGAAGCCGGCGACCGCATCCGGCTGGCGTCGCACGTGAAGGTGAAGCTCGACGCTTCGGGCTACAGGCTCTTCTACGGCGACGATTACCAGGCAAGTCCGGTCGTTCACGACGGGCTCGTCTATTGCCTTCACAACAGCAGGCTGCTGACGGTGGTGGATATCGAGAAGGGCGAGGTCGTCTACCAGAAGCTGCTCG
>DATKVD010000148.1:0-5418 GCA_035530235.1 Planctomycetota bacterium
GATCGGCACCGTCCGGAAGACGCCGCTCTGGCGCTGGGTGATGCGCGGGCGCGGCGGCAAGTTCGCCGTCTATCGCCTGAAGGAGCCGCACCGGAAGAACATCCCGCGGTTCGTCCGGGAGCTGGAGCCGTTCATGGGCCGCCCGTACGATTTCAGGTATCGCATGGACGACGAGCCGCTCTACTGCTCGGAACTCGTTTACAGGGCCTACAAGAACGCGACGGGGGAGGAGCTGGGCCGACTGGCGCGGCTGGGCGACCTGAACTGGAAGCCCTACGAGGCGACGATCCGCAAGTACGAGGGCGGCCCGCCGCCCCTCGACCTCCTGATGATCACCCCGAAAGACCTCGCGCAGGCCGAGCAGCTCGAGAAGGTCTTCGGCGGCGACTTCTGAACTTGCGGCCCGACCTCGACCCCGCAGGCTTGACGCTTCGCCTGCACCGCGCTATCATCGTTCCAAGGCTGAACACGCGTGCCACAAGACGACAGGGAGTCCACGGGATGAAGACGGTCGGCACGGCGGAGCGGGTGAAGCAGCTTCTGGCGCGGCGGGATTTCGGCGCACGGGTCACGGTCCGCGGCTGGGTGCGAAGCCGACGCGACTCCAAGGGCGGCTTCTCGTTCCTCGACGTCAACGACGGGTCGTGCCTGGCGGGCATCCAGGTGGTCGCCGAGCAGAGCCTGCCGAACTACGAGAGTGACGTGCTGCGCCTGGTCACCGGCTGCTGCGTGCGCGTCGAGGGCGAGCTGCGCGAGTCGCCCGGCAAGGGACAGGCGGTCGAGATCCTCGCCGGGAAGCTCGACGTCCTCGGCTGGGTGGAAGACCCCGAGAGCTATCCGCTCCAGAAGAAGCGTCACACGATGGAGTTCCTTCGCGAGGTGGCGCATCTCAGGGCCCGCTCGAACACCTTCGGCGCCGTGGCACGCGTGCGGAACTGTCTCGCCGCAGCGACGCACGAGTTCTTCCAGACCCGAGGGTTCCTCTACCTCCACGCGCCCATCATCACGTCTTCCGACTGCGAAGGGGCGGGCGAGATGTTCAGCGTCTCGGCGCTCGATCCGAAGAACCTCCCGCGGCTCCCGGACGGCTCGGTGGACTACAGCCAGGACTTCTTCGGCCGGCGCACCTCCCTCACCGTCAGCGGACAGCTCTCGGCCGAGACCTATGCGTGTGCCCTCACCAACGTCTACACCTTCGGACCCACCTTCCGGGCGGAGAACTCCAACACCTCCCGGCACCTCTCCGAGTTCTGGATGATCGAGCCGGAGATGGCCTTCTGCGACCTCGACGGTGACATGGACCTCGCCGAGGACTACATCAAGCACCTCTTCCGCGCCGCGCTCGAACGCACACCCGAGGACATGGCTTTCTTCAACCAGTGGATCGACAAGACCGTCATCGAGACGCTCGAACACATCGTCGCGAGCGACTTCGTGCGCATCACCTACACCGAGGCGGTCGACATCCTCAAGAACTCGGGCGAACCGTTCGAGTTCCCGGTCGAATGGGGCGCGGACCTCCAGAGCGAGCACGAGCGGTTCCTCACCGAGAAGCACTTCAAGAAGCCCGTCATCGTGCGCGACTACCCCAAGGAGATCAAGGCGTTCTACATGCGGCTGAACGACGACGGAAAGACGGTCGCGGCGATGGACGTCCTGGTCCCGAAGACGGGGGAGATCATCGGCGGCAGCCAGCGCGAGGAACGCCGGGACGTCCTCGAACGCAGAATGACCGAGTCCGGACTCAACCCGAAGGACTACTGGTGGTACCTCGACCTCCGCCGGTACGGGACGGTCCCGCACGCCGGGTTCGGTCTCGGCTTCGAGCGCACGGTCCAGTTCGTCACCGGGATGGCGAACATCCGTGACGTGATCCCCTATCCCCGCACCCCGAAGTCGGCGGAGTTCTGACCGGTCTCAGACAAGTTGTTTAGGAAGCACGCGTGGTGGGGCTCCTGTCCCACCACGCGAAGCCCGGCGAACAGGCGGCGGGACAGGAGCCCCGCCGCCCACACACTTTGAGAAAGTTGGGTGAGACGGCTCAGTCCACCGCGAGGTAAGCCCATGACACGGTGGCAGGCGGCTGTGGTCGTGGTTCTCCTGGCGGTCGTGTCGCCGGGGGCCGGCGCCGAGGAGTTCTTCGTCTCCCCAAGGGGAGACGACGCGGCGGACGGGTCGCAGGCGAGGCCGTGGAGGACGGCGGCCAGGGCGGTTCAGGCGGCGGGGCCGGGCGTGACGATCAATTTGCGCGAGGGCGCCTACCATGAAGCCGTCGTCATCCAGAAGGGCGGCGCCGAGGGTCAGCCCTTCATCCTCCAGGGCGCTGAAGGCGAGCGGGCCGTCCTCGACGGCGACTTCAAACGGAAGATCGCCGTCACGGTGGAGGCGCCGCACGTCACCGTGCGCGGCATCGGAATCCGGAACTACCTCCAGGACGGCATGTACCTCAGGGGACCCAAAGCCCACCATATCCTCATCGAGCGGAACGTCATCCATCACATCTCGAATTTCCTGAAGGGCGAAGGCGACGCCACGCGCGGCATCCGCGCCATGGCCGTCTCCGACTGCACCATCCGCGGGAACACCCTCTACTTCATCGTGGGGCACAACGAGTGCTTCGGGATCCTGTTCGACGTCCGCTCCGCATTCAAGACGGCCATCCGCAACACCATCATCGAGAGGAACCTGTTCTACTTCATCGACAAGTCCGCCGTGCGCGTCGTCGATAACACCGTCGGCGCCGACAAGCGGTGCCACGTCCTCGCCGATCCCGTCCACGTCCGCCGGAACATCGTCGTCCACAACGCCTACGTCGGCATCGAGGTCAACACCGTCAACACTTCCGTGACCGAGGGCGTGGGGCCTCTGGCCGGGAGGGAGGGCGCACCGGTCCTCGTCGAGGACAACTTCGTCGGGTGGAACGGGAGCTTCGGGCTGAACCCCAAGCAGAGCGCTCGAGGCGTCTCGCGACACAACACCATCTACCGGACCTCGGGCTACGGCTACTACCAGAGCGGCGGACCCAGCGTCGGCATGCGCATCGAAGGGAACCTCATCGTCGACAATCCGGTCGGCACCGCCGTCCATGCCGTGGGCACCGACAACGTCTTCGTCGGCAACTACTACCGTCAGCGTGCCCCGTGGCTCGACTTCTTCTGGGACCGCACCCGCGGCTGGGGGACCACCTGGACCGACGTCGCCGAACTCCGGAAGGACTCGGAGCTGCATCCCGAGCAGAAGGGCGTCCTCAACAACGACGCGAAGCTGTTCCGCGACCCCGGGAAAGGCGACTTCCGGCTGCTCGTGGGCTGCCCGGCGGCCGGCAAGGCGCCGGACGGACAGGACTTCGGCACAAGGGCATCGGAACTGACCGGCGTCGGGGCGTCGGGCAAGTACGGGCTCGCCAACGTCCCGCTTCTCCCGGAGATCACCGGACTGCGCGTGGTGTCAGCCTCCAGCGAGGACCCGAATCCCGGTCCGAGACTCGACGCCTACTACCCGAGCAGCACAAAGTCCCTGGACATGAAGGAGGTCGCCGCGGGTCACGCCCGGCACCTCATCGACGGCGCGCTCTACACCGTCTGGCGCCCGGCCGACGACGCGACGGCCGGCTGGGTGGTCCTCGAACTCCCCGAGCCCACGCGCATCGGCGCGTTCATGATCCTGGCGAGCCACACGGCCTACCTCCAGGAGTTCAAGCGTCACGTCCGTGAGTTCAAGCTGCACGTCCGTGCGTCGGAGGCGGAGCCGTGGCGGGACCTCGGCAAGTACACGCGCTACCGCCGGGAAGAGGGCCGGGTCTTCCCGATCGGGTTCTTCAGTCCCGAGGGGCCGCCGACGGCGAAGCAGGTCAAGCTGGAGGTGCTCTCCAACCACGGGGCGCCGATCCTGGAGGTCGCGGAGTTCCGGCTCTATCGGGCGTTCGAGCCGTTCGAGTAGTCTTCGACGCGGAAAGGGTCCCATGCGAAAGACACGTGCTCTGTTCATAGCGGCGATGGTCGCGTCCCTCGCGGCGCTCGTCGAATCGGCCGGGGCCGAGGGAAGCGCGTATGCCCGTTGGCGGAACGGTCCGTCGGCCGACCCCAAATTCTTCCCCATCGCCGTCTGGCTCCAGGTGCCGAGGAAGGCCCCCGACTACAAGGCCATCGGCATCAACACCTATGTCGGACTGTGGAAGGGCCCCACCGAGGAGCAGCTCGCCGAACTCACCAGGCACGGGATGAAGGTCATCTGCTCGCAGAATGACGTCGGTCTCAAACACCGGAATGACCCGACGATCATCGGCTGGATGCACATGGACGAGCCGGACAACGCCCAGCCCATCGGGAAGTACTGGAAGAGCGTCCGGGACATCAAGCGGGCCTGGCCCGACGCCCCCGACCGCACGCTCGAAGCGTGGGGAAAGTGGGGACCGTGCGTCCCGCCCAAGGACGTCGCCGCCCTCTACACGAAGATGAAAGCCGCCGACCCGACGCGACCGGTGCTCCTCAACCTCGGACAGGGCGTCGCCTGGGACGCCTGGCACGGACGCAACCGCTCGAACCACCCCGAGGACTACGCCGAATATGCCAGGGGCGCCGACATCGTCTCGTTCGACGTCTACCCCATGTGCTCGCAGCACGCCGCCACGGGCGGGAAGCTTCACCTCGTGGCCCACGGCGTGAGCCGGCTTCGCAGGTGGACCACGAAAGAGCAGATCGTCTGGAACGCACTCGAGTGCACGCCCATCAGCAGCCCCGACCACCGGCCGACGCCGCGACACGTCCGTGCCGAGGTGTGGATGTCGCTCATCCACGGCTCGCGGGGCATCATCTACTTCGTGCACGTCATGGGTCCGCGGTTCATCGAGGCGGGACTCCTGGCGGACCGCGAGATGAGCGCGGCCGTCGCCCAGATCAACCGGCAGATCCACGCCCTCGCACCCGTGCTGAACGACCCGACGATCGAGAATGCGGTGACGGTGAAGGCGGACCCGCCCGGGGTGTCGGCGGACCTGGCCGGGACCGTCGGCGGGGGACCGGTGGCGGTCATGGTCAAGAAGCACGCCGGCGCCACCTACCTCTTCGCCGTGCGGATGGAAGACCGTCCCGCGAAGGCGACCTTCACCCTCAAGCCGGCGCCGCGTGCGGCGACCGTCGAGGTCATCGACGAAGGCCGCCGGCTGCCGCTCACCCGCGGGATCTTCACCGACGACTTCAAGCCTTACGAAGTGCACCTCTACCGGATCGCCGACGCGGGGAAATGAGGCACAGGGAGCACGCTAAGCGGTTTCACCTAAGTTTCTTAAAGTGTCTGGACGGCGGGGCTCCTGCGTGCGCCGCCTGTTTGCCGGGTTTGGCGTGGTGGGACGGGAGCCCCACCACGCTCGTACATTAGAGAACTCAGGTGGAACCGCTCAGTGGTTCGCGACATTTGCAG
>DATKVD010000149.1:0-2220 GCA_035530235.1 Planctomycetota bacterium
TGCCAGGCCTCGTGGTTCCCGTCACGGAGGACCTGCTTCACCCTGAAGGGGACGGTCTTGCGCGTGAACCATCCGCGGGCGTAGATGACCGGGAAGTCACGGTAGATGCCGCGTCTGATCTTGTGCTGCGCCGAGTTGACCCTGATGTCCTCGCGCACCGTGAGCGACCCGTCGGCCTCGACCGTCACCTGACTGTCGTAGTTGAGGATCCGCTCCTCCGCCGCGTCCACCGACGCGGGAAGAAAAAGCAGAAACGACAGAAGAGCCATCCGGGAGGTCTTCATCGTCACAGCTCCACTTCGGGGACCTGTCGTTCGGTCGCGGTCTCGATCTCGAAGAAGTCGGCATGCTGAAAGCCCGTCGCCTTCGCCACCAGGTTGGTCGGGAAGGACTGGATGCGGATGTTGTAGTTCCGCACCGCCCCGTTGTAGTAGCGACGGGCCATCTGGATCTGGTCCTCGATCTCCGAGAGGTTACCCTGGAGGTCGAGGAAGCTGCGACTGGCCTTGAGGTCCGGGTAGGCCTCGGCAAGGGCGAAGAGCCGCTTGAGTCCGTCGGTGAGTGCGTTTTCGCCGGCCTGGCGCGTCTTGACCTCGGCGGTGTCGAGGTCCGCGCCGCGCAGGCGGGTCACGTCCTCGAGGGCCGCCTTCTCGTGCCGGGCGTATCCCTTGACGCTTTCGACCAGGTTGGGGATGAGGTTGTGGCGCCGCTTGAGCTGGACGTCGATGCCGCTCCACGCCTCGAAGACCAGGTTGCCGTCACGGACGATGCGGTTGTAGGCCCACCACGTTCCGAGGGCGAGCAGCACGAGCACGGCGGCGGCGACGATCCATGCCATGTGAGCGGTCTCCGGAGTAAGCGTGGACGTATCGACAGGATGACCGCGGAGGGGGGAAATGTCAAGGACAAGGTGGGGCGAGGGTCTGGATGCCGGCAGGGACGACGGGGACCTCGAAGGTGAAGCCCAGACGGTCGCGGGCCTCGGTGATGAGACGCACATTGGTGCGACCCGACGCGTCGTTGACGCCGGCGGTGACGTGCAGGCAGACGAGACGCTCGAGCCCGACGAAGAACGTGCGCAGCTCCGGACGTTCCAGGATGGACACCATGTCCGAGACCAGCCCGTGCCAGGCGAGGACGTTGCGCTTGCGTTCCCCGGTGAAATCCGACGCGAGCACCGCCTCGCGGTCGAGCGCCTGCATGTCCACGTAGAGCCCGCGCAGGGGAGAGCCGCCCGGCGGGTTGATGATCCGGAGGACGCGGTCGGAGAACACCTCGCGGAGCGAGCTGTCGCAGCCGAGGAAATCGTCGCCGATGCGAAACGCACACGTGCCCGGCGTGTGCGTCATCCGCACGGGCTGCACGGTGACGCTCCCGCGAGGACCGGTGACGGCGAACGGCGTCTCGTCGAACCGGCGGACGTCCAGCCCGCACAGGTCGAACGATGGGTGCACCGGCTCGTCGCGGTGGACGTAAAAGGGCAGTGGGGGTGCATCCGCCGGCCGACGCTCGAGAAACGCCCGCAGACCCGCGTCCCGGAAATGGTCGCCGTGCATGTGCGTCATGAGGACCGCACCGATCGCACCCGCCGACGTGCCGAGCCGTTCGAGCATCCCTTCCAGCACGACGATGTCATCCGGCTTGAAACCGAAGTCGACGAGGAGGTCGACCCCGGAGACGCGGTGCTGCACGAGCAGGCAGTTCGGGTCGCGCGTGGCGAGCACGGTGACGGTCTGGTCGGGCAAAGACACGCTCCTCCCCTCAGCGGTGCTCGAAGGCCCCGATGTCGGGGGCGGCGCCGGCGAAGTCGTCGTTGATGTTGGGCAGCCGAACGCCCTTGTCGATGAGCGGGCTGTCGGCCTTGAGACGCAGGTCGCCCGCCTGGAGGTCCACGAACTGTGCATCGACGCTCATCCCGTGCTCCTCAAAGCCCGTCTCCTTCCGTGTGGTCTCGAAGTCGCCATACCGCTTGCCGTACATGAAGAAGTGCGTCCCGCTGGTCGTCCAGAGGTTGTCGTAGTCCATCGAAAGTCCCCTGGGACGTTCGCGCCGCCAGTCGCAGTAGGCGTGGTCGGTGCCCTGGATGATGTTGTTGCGGTAGGTCATGTTGTGGTAGGCCCCGGAATTCCCGATGCCGTTCACGTCCTTCCTGGACGAGTACTTGTCGGTGTCGTGGACGGTGGTGACGAACGTGTTGTGGTAGAGGAAGCACGGGCCGCT
>DATKVD010000150.1:0-18975 GCA_035530235.1 Planctomycetota bacterium
TTGTGGCGGGCAGCGTGGCGTGGGCGGACAATATCACGTCCAGTGCGGATACCCACATTTTCTCTAATGGGCCAACGACCAACTACGGCAGCGACTGGACTTTGAAGGTAAAAAGAGGATTCAATAATGACCTTGTTGAGAACAGTTGGAGCAACAGGGGTCTCATGACGTGTGACTTCCCCGATACCATTCTCCAGGTGTTGGGTGCCACACTGCATTACTACATGACGGATGGCTCCAGCACCGCCATCACCCTTGAACACTACAGGGTGCTGCAGGACGACTGGACCGAAGCGGGCGCCACTTGGAACACGTACGACGGCACCAACGGCTGGAACGTTGCGGGCTGCATCGGTAGAATGACGGATTATGACAACAGTCTGGTCGCGTCGCTGGCTCTCACCAGTGCGCAGAGGACGGGCTGGGTGAGCGTGGACCTGACCGCCATCGCACAGGCGGCCCTGGCGGCGGACCAGGACAACGTCAATATCCTGATCCGGGCCTTGGGCGGCACGACCTGGGACGTCTACCGGGATATCGCGACGAAAGAGAACGCGACGGCGAGCTTGAGCCCTTACCTCGAACTGGACTACACGGAGGTCCCCGAGCCGGCAACGGCCCTGCTGATCGGCTCAGGACTTCTGAGTCTGTGGGGTTACGTCCGTCGTCGCCGGATTCGGTAGGTTTCAGGGACGCAGCGCAAGAACTCTGAGGGCTCCGTGGAAGACACGCCACGGAGCCCTTTCCGTTGAGCCGCCGGGGGACTATTCAGCGCTGACGCCGGGCAGGCCGGATTTCCGGGCAAGTGCGTTGAGTCTTTCTATCGCGGCGTCGTCGAGCGGGACGCCGTTCTCACGGGCGTCGGTGAGGGCCTTGAGTCCCCGCTCGCCCGGCAGGCGGATCTCGGTGACCCCGGGGCGCAGCCGGCTCGATTTCACCCACGCCACCAGTCGCGCCATCTCGGCGTGGTAGGCGGCCCTCCCGGCGAAGGCCTCCGGGTCGATGACCGTCAGGTTGAAGGCCTGTCTGGAGGGATTGGCGGGGTTGTTGGTGCGTCCGCCCGCCGCGGCCGTCAGGGCTTCCGACCAGAGCGACATCGCAAACCCCTTGTAGCCCCGCTTCACGCCCCCCTCGAACAGCATGGTGCCGCCCTGCCGCATCACCGCCGGATCGTTGGTGGCTCTGCCGTCCGCATCGACGAAGAGCTCGTCCTCGGGCTTCCACCCGTCCCGGATCCAGTCGCCCACCTTGCCCATTGCGACAACGGACGTGGAAAAGTCGGAAACCATGGGAAGACCGGCCGTCGGAAACGCAAAGGCGACGGGGTTGGTGGAGAATCGCGCTTCCGTGCCGCCGAAGGGCGCGCAGTCCTTGCCCGAGGAGTGCTGCACCCAGAGCTGTGCCATGAATCCCGCCTCCGCGATGGGGATCATGTAGACCGCGAGTCCCGCAATCCAGAAGGTGTCATGCACCGCAACCATTGCGATGCCCTCGGTCTTCGCCTTCCGCGTCGCGATCTCCGTGGCCAGTCTCATCGCGAGCTGGCCGAAGGCCCGGTTCCCGTCGATGAGCGCGGTCGCGCCCGTCTCTTTCACGACGACCGGCTCGGCCCGCGGGTCGATCTCCGGTCCCACCATGCGGTCAAAATAGTGGAAGATCCTCACGCCGTGCGTGCGGATGCCATAGGCCTCGGTCCGCACCGCGATCTCGGCGATGTGTCCGGCACGCTCTCCGGGAACGCCTTTCGCCGTCAGCAGTGACGTGCCCAACTTCACGAGGTCTTCCCAGGGGATGCGTCTCACGTTCTCCTCCGTCTCGACCGGGCGTCATCGGTGTGCATTGCCCATCACTATAGCAGTGCGGACGGAGGTCATCAAGGTTCCATGCGGAATACGGGTGACAGGGGATGACGGCGGCGCTATGATGGTGGACGGCCGCGGCGGCTCGTCCCGCAGAGGAGGAGGCGTGCCATGGCGCTCGAACTGGACTTCAAGGTCATTCCCGACCCGACCGGCTTCGGCGAGGCACTGCTCCTGAAGGGCGACTGGGTGGTGGTGTGCGTCTCCGACGGCACCCACACCGGTCTGGGCGAGGCCACCCACAGTGGCGACGACCGGCGGTGCGTGGAGACGGTCCGGAAGCTGTTCGATGAGCACGTGCGGGACCGGGCGCTTTCCCTGGGCGCCGTCCGCGACCTCGAGGAGGGTCCGTTCTCCTCGGCCTCCGATTTCCTCACCGCTACCGCGATCTCCGGCCTCAGCCAGGCCCTCTACGACCTCATCGCCAAAGAGAACGGCGTCCCCGTCTGGCAGCTCTTCGTCGACAGACCCGTCCAGGACCGACTCGAGGTCTACGCCACCATCAACCGGTGCCTGACGGAGAGGACCGAATCGGCGTATGACAAGGTGGTGTCACTCGTGGCGCGACGGGGGTTCCGGCACTTCAAGTGTGCACCGTTCGACCAGGTCACATCCGGGTCCGACGAGGTCCAGGCGAGCAGGCCCGGACTCGCCGTCCTGCGCATGCTCCGAACCGAGTTCCCGCAGCTCGGCATGCGGGTCGATTTCCACAAGCGGTTCACGCCACGGTCGTTCGACAGAATCCTCGGTCACATCGCACGTCTGGCCCCCTACTGGATTGAAGAGCCCTATGCCCCGCAGGAGGCGTACCTTTCCATCCGGCAGAAGACGTCGTGTCGGCTGGCGGCGGGTGAGCTGTACTTCGGGGCCCGGGGGTTCCGCAAGATCCTGGACAACCGGTGGGTGGACGTGATCATGCCGGACGTCAAGCACGTTGGGGGGTTCGGGGCACTCCTGGAGGTGTGTGTGCTGGGGGCCGAAAACGGCGTCGAGGTCTCCCCCCACAATCCCTCCGGACCGGTCTCGACCGCCGCCTCGATGCAGGCGGCGGCCCTTTATCCCAACGTGACCTCACTGGAAATTCCCTTCGACGTCGACGGCAGCCGGCGCAAGTACCGTGAGCCGATCTCCGACGGCTGGATGCACCTGACCGACCGTCCCGGCTGGGGCATCGAACTGAGCGACCTCTAACGTGCGCCGAGTGCTCGCAGGAACTCCCGGTAGCGTGCCGCCTCGGATTTGAGTCCGTGCTTTTCGCAGAACTGGGCGAGCTTCTGATAGCGCTCGACGGGGTCCGCGTGCGTCGCCCAGCAGACCTTCGCCATGCACTCGGGACAGAGCGCCAGCGGCCGGCGGTCGGATTCCGGCAGACTGTTCGACCCGCACATCCCGCATTCGTAGGCGGTGCAGTGAAGGATCGTGAGCATGTGTCCCAGCTCGTGCGTGCCGGTTCTCATGGCACGGAGGAGCGCCAGGCGGAAGCTCTGCTCGTCCTTGTCCGGGTCACCGAAGCGGTAGATCGACCAGACGCCCACCCGCTCACGCAGCGATGCCTGTCCGAAGACGAAGTTCCACCCCTCGCCGGGCCAGAGGTCCCAGGAGGTGAACGCGATGCAGGCGAACGCGTCCTTCGGCAATCTCGGTTTCAGCACCTTGTCGAGGACGTAGGTGGTGAGGATCTGCTTGTCGCCCCAGGCGGGATGGGTTCTGCGGGCGCTTTCGGGGACGACGGAAAGCGGCAGGTCACTGCTGACCTTAACCGGCACGCTGAAGAAGACGCCGATGAACTCGGCGGTGAGCGTGACGATGCGTCGACGGCCCGGGGTGAACTCCCCGAGCGGCTGGACGTAAATGGTGCGCCGGTCCGCGCGCGGGACCACCGGGCTCGACCGCACGTACTGGTCGAACGTCTGTCCGGGCTCGGGGTGATGATAGAGCCACTCGCCCGGACGGGGCTTGCCGAGCTTCCGGTGGAGCGGCCGGAGCTTCTCGATGGTCTCCTTCAACGTCGCGACGCTCCAACTCTCGTCGGCGGGACCGGTCGCTCCGCCGGGGGCCTTCCCCGTCCACAGACCGACGCACAAGAGGCCCGCGGCGGCGACCCCCGCGTACCCGACACACCGTGCTCCGGCACCGGTTCCTCTCAATGCATTCTCCCGCGGCGTTCGTGCGCCTTTGTCTCCCGTCCATTCTAGGCTGCGCCAGGGGCGCTTTCAAGGGAGCGGCATGCCGTTCTCCTTCGCCTCGCGGATTCCGCTTGAAATCCGTCGGGTCATGTGGCAATCATGCGGCACCGTCTTACCCGTGGAGGACGCCGAATGAACTGGAAGCTGTCCCGTGGCGAACCGGCCCTGCCCCACTCATACTTCTGGACCTGGGATCACAGCGCCAACTGGGTGCTTGACGACCCGGGACTCCTCAACTTCGGGTGTGCCAACCGCTATCTGAAGCGCCCCGAGACCTACGTCGAGGATTACCGCCGACTGACGGACCTCGCCGCCGCACTGGGCGTGAAGGGCATTGTCATCTGGGGCTTCCTCCGTGACTCGCACGGCGGCGTCGAGTCCGCGAAGCGCGTGGCCGACTACGCCGCCTCAAAGGGCGTGGCCGTCATGCCCGGCGTCGGTCTCACCTGGTACGGCGGGGTCTACTACGAGGGCGACCACCCCTTCAACCTCGACACCTTCCTGCGCAAGCATGCGGAGGCGAGGCTCGTCAGTGAAACCGGACAGCCCATGCCTTCAGGAGAAGCGGGGGCCTGTCCGCTTCACCCCGCCTTTCAGGACTGGGTGCAGGAGGGACTCGACTGGCTCTTCCGTGAGTTCAACATCGGAGGCGTCAACCTCGAAAACGGTGACTTCGTCGTCTGCCATTGCCCACGCTGCAAGGAGCACAGGAAATCCTGGCCCGAGGCGGACCCCGATTTCTTCCGCATGCAGGCACTCGCCTATCTCCCGGCACTCGAGGCCCTCAAGGAGCACCTGCCCGACAAGCTCATCACCTGGGCCACCTACACGAGCTTCTCGTTCGGCCTGCCGCTTCAATTCGCGGACGACCACTGGCCCTATATCGGCCGCCACGTGCCGACACTGGTGGAACGCGCCCCCGATCAGAGCATCCCGCAGTGGACGCTGAGCGGCGTGGTCCATTCCCCTGCCCTGCCGCTCACCGCATATCTCGACGACGGGGCTCCGCGGGCCGCGTTCGAGAACCAGTACTGGCCCGTCGACCTTCGGGCGCCCGCGAAGCGCAGTGTCGGGTTCCTCCACCAGGGCAGCCAATGGACCGCCATGGGCCCCGCCGGCCGCTACCAGCAGATCGTCAGCACCATCAAGGAAGGATGTTTGCGGGCATACCGTGCCGGCATGGAAGGCGTCAGCATCCACGGGGAAGTCACCTCGCGCTACATCCCCTGGGCACTCAACTACCTCGCGTTCTCGCACTTCATTCACAGGCCCGAAGATTCACTGCGCGACTTCGGACGGACGACGCTGGGCCGGGTGCTCGCGGACGAGGACGAAGGCGAGGCGTTCGTCGAGGTGCTGGCGCACTGGGACGCGCACGCGGCGAGTGACGTGCAGGTGAAGGAGGCTCAGTCGCGGGCGAAGGCGCTGCGCAAGAGCGTCAGCGGCGGCCGCGCTGATCTCGACCGGCTGCATTTCTGGGACTGGCTGGAGCGGATGGTCACAGGGCGGGCGGACGCCCACACGGCCGGGTTCTTCTGAGGTCCCGCGTCATGGCCTCCCGGTCCAGGAAAACCATATTTTTCGTGGGAAAGCCTTGCCTGCGTCCACGGAATAGGCTATAGTTCACGTACGCCCGGAGACGGGGGACCTCCAGGATCCCGCTCCGGGTCCTTTTTTTGGGGGGTGGGGCTTGAGGTACGCAAAGCTGTTAATTCTTGCCGTGCTTGCACTTACGTCAATCGGCGCGGCGGAGTTGTCGGCGACGAACGTCGGGTTTGTCGACGCGAGCGGCACCCATTTCGAGTTGGACGGACAGCCCTACTACTACGTGGGGGCCTCGTACTACAACGCGATGAACCTGGGGGCAGAGGTCAGCACGCGGAACGACCTCGACGCGGCGTTCGCCGGTCTTCAGGCGCTCGGCATCAGGAACGTCCGCATCTGGGCCTCTTCCGAAGGCGCGGGCGGCGCGGACCAGCTCACCCCCACGCTTCAGCCCACCGCCGGCAGCTACAGTGAGACCATGTTCCAGGGACTCGACTACGCCCTGAAATCCGCCAACGACCACAACCTCCGCTGCGTCATGGTCCTCAACAACAGCTGGGACTGGTCCGGCGGGATGAACCAGTACGTCGACTGGAGTCCCACCACCGACAAGACCAAGACCAACTGGTCCTGGGGTCAGGGCGCATACCATGATCAGTTCTACACCGACAACAATTGCCAGGAGACCTACCAGGCGTTCATCGACACGATTGTGAACCGTTCGAACACCCAGAACGGGGGACTTGCCTACAAGGACGACCCGACCATCTTCTCTTGGGAGCTGGCCAACGAGCCCCGGGCACACATCGCCGGGGAGACCGTCCTTTCGAACTGGATTGACGCCACGGCCGCTTACATCAAGTCGCTCGATTCCAACCACATGGTGACCACCGGGTCGGAAGGTTTCCTCAACACGGGCGGCACCCAGTGGTGGGAAGACGGCAGCACGGGGGTCAATTTCGTCGCCGACCACCTGTCCGACAACATTGACTACACGACCGTCCACATCTGGCCCTTCAACTGGAGCTGGTATCCGGAGGCCAGCGGCGACATCGACAACATGGCCGAGATGTACGACCGCTGCACCACGTTCCTGGCCGAGCATCTCACCTCCGCCCAGAACGACCTGGGCAAGCCGCTGGTGCTGGAGGAGTTCGGACTCCTGCGCGACGACGACCACGACGGTGACGGCAGTGAGCCGCCCGGAAGTCCCACCACCGAGCGCGACACACTCTTCGAGAGATACTACGACATGCTCTATGCGTCGGCCGCTGCCGGGGGCCCCGGAGCCGGGTCGAATTTCTGGACCTACAGCGGCGATCCGCCCCAGGAGGACAACGGACTGAACTCCGTCTGGGACCCGGACGACGTCTCCACGCTTCTGGTCATCAGCGACGCGGCGGCCGACATGAACAGCATCCCCGAACCCGGTACGCTTGTCCTGGCTCTGACGGCGGTCTTCGGGCTGTCGGCCTGCCGACGCGCCAGACGCAGCTGAGCCCCTTCCCCTTGCGGACCGCACCGCAAAGCGCCCCTTGAAAAGCGCCCCCCGACCTGATAGGGTTGTCCACGGTCCCGATCAAAGGCGGTGACGATGGCCCTGCGCGTCCGTGGACATCACCTGTGCTGTGTGTTCTGTTACGTGGGGTCGGGGGCACGGACGGCTCACGGCTATTTCGGCGTGGACAACGCCGTCCCGGAGCTGGTCTCACGGCTCAGACGGGACACGGACGCGACCGTCGAGGTCGCCGATGACATCGACGACGTGTGCGCCGTCTGCCCGCTCTACGCCGAGGGCGGCTGCGGGCGAAAGACCGACGCCGCGGCGCAGAACGAGAAGCTCCGAGGCT
The DNA here is from genome assembly GCA_035530235.1 of Planctomycetota bacterium. Lineage (GTDB taxonomy): Bacteria > Planctomycetota > DG-23 > DATKVD01 > DATKVD01 > DATKVD01. Next base: position 7,441 of record DATKVD010000150.1, read on the forward strand.
GGGACCGCGCGATCCTTCGACGACTGGGACTGACCCCCGGCGACCGGCGGCCGTTCGGCGAAATCGTCGGACTCATCCGCGGGAACATCCCCGATATCGGCGAGATCTGCACCGACTGCACCAGCTCGAAGCCGAACGGGTTCCGCACGTTCAGGGAGGGATTGAAGGCAGGCCTGTGACGGGGACGACCGGCGTCTCCGCACCGCAAGGATCCGGGAAACTCGAAAGGTGTGACGATGTCCCGCTATCCCGCTCTCGAGAAACGCCATCAGCCCGACTGGGAGGCCCTCATCGATACGCTCCTGCGGAAGGGTACCCCGAAACGCGTCCATCACATGGAACTCTTCCACGACCAGGAGATCGGCGACGCGATCGTCGAACGGTACGGTCTCGTAAAAGGGCTCGACGAGAACGATCCCGACTACCCCCGCCGGCGGTACATCGCCCTTCGACGGTTCCTCGGGTTCGACTACGTGAGTGCATCGTTCGTCGACGTGGGGATGCAGTTCCACAACGCCCAGACGGAGGACACGGCGGCACTGCCCCGTGAGGGCGGACGCACCTATCGCGACGAGCACGCCGGGCCCGTCACCAACTGGGAGGAGTTCGAGAAGTATCCCTGGCCCGACCCCGACACCCCGTCGGCGACGCGCGAGATCGAGTGGTACCAGGAGAACCTCCCCGACGACATGTGCATCGCCTCGCACACCGGACACTTCGACGAGCACCTCTGCTGGGTGATGGGCTACGAGACGCTCTGCTATGCCCTTTACGACCAGCGCGACCTGGTCCGGGCGATTGCCGACAGGATACTCGCGTTTCACACGACCGAGGTGAGGCGCATCCTCCAGTACGACCGGGTGCGGATGATCTGGGGCTCGGATGACATGGGGTTCAAGACGGGACTTCTCATCTCCCCCGACGACACGCGCGAATTTGTCCTCTCCGGTCACAGGAAGCTCACGCAGATGGCGCACGATGCGGGTCGGGCCTACCTCCTCCACGCCTGCGGGAACCTCACCGACGTCATCGACGACCTCGCGGACGACGTGAAGATCGACGGCAAGCACTCCTTCGAGGACACCATCGAGGACGTGCGCGAGGTGAAGCGGACCTACGGGCGGAAAATGGCGCTCATCGGCGGCATCGACGTGGATTTTCTGTGCCGTGCGGACGAGAAAGCGATCCGTGAGCGCGTGCGCGACACGCTCGACGTGTGCATGCCGGGCGGCGGCTACTGTCTCGGCACCGGGAACTCCGTCGCCAACTACATCCCGCTCGACAGCTACCTCGCCATGATCGACGAGGGCTGGAAGTACTCCGATGAGCATTGAGCCGTCTTGACGCTGCGGCCGCGCCTGGGGGGCCGGGACTTTGGCGGATTCGGACCCGCGAACCGACGAGGACCTCATCGCCGCTGCGGACCGCGGCGACCCGGCCGCCTTCGAGACCCTCTACTTCCGATACCGGGACTGGGTCGTCTCGCTCGCGTGGCGCTTCACCGCCAACCGTGACGACGCCCTCGACGTCCTCCAGGAAACCTTCGCCTATCTCCTGCGGAAATTCCCGGGCTTCCGATTGACGGCCTCCATGAAGACCTTCCTCTATCCGGCCGTGAAGAACTACGCCATTGCCGCGAGACGGAAACGCAGACGCTTCGCGGGTGAGGCTGAAGTCCTGGACGAACTGCCCGCGGCGGGCGAACCGTCGGGCGCGTCGCGGGAGGAACTCGCCACCGCGCTTGGTGCTCTCGACGACGCCCACCGCGAGGTGCTCCTGATGCGATTCGTCGACGGGATGAGCCTCGCCGAAATCTCGTCCGCCCTCGGCATCCCGCTTGGCACCGTCAAGTCGCGACTCCACAACGCCCTCTCGAAGCTCCGCGCCGACCCCCGCACCCGGGCGTATTTCGAGGGGACCTGATTTTCTTCTCCTGCGGGGGAAGAAAAACGCGCCCCTGCTGAACCTTTGGGGGCACTTCTTCACTTAAGCTTCTGGAGGCCACAATGAGAGACGCACAGAACCACGAAGCTGAAGATTCACAACTCCTTGCGCCGAAAGGGCTTACGGACGATCTCGCCCGCCTTCTCCGGCCCGGTTTCACGGTGCCGGCCGAGGTGGACCGCGTCGTCCTGGCGCTTGGTCGACGCCGAATCCGCGCCAGTGAGCGCACCAGGCGCGTCGTCCGCTGGCTCGCCGGGGCCGCGGTTGCCGCCGTGCTGCTCGTGGCGCTGTGGGTCGGCACGTCGCGCGCACGTCTGCCCCAGGATATCGACGGCAGCGGACGCGTCGACATCCTCGATGCCTTCACGCTTGCACGGGTCCTCGATGAGAGGCGCGCCGTGGAACGGAAGTGGGACGTGACGGGTGACGGCAAAGTCGATCGTGCCGACGTGGATGCGGTTGCCATGTCGGCGGTGCGTCTCGACAAAGGACGGGTGCAATGAGAAAGCTTCTCGCAACAATCCCCGTGCTGATCCTGCTGGTTGGCGTTGCCGCCGGACAGGGCAAGGGCGTTCGCTTCGCCGCCGTGAACGTGTACCTCGACTCCGGTGAGGAGTCTCTCGCCGCATATCAGCTGGAGCTGGCGGCCGAGGTGGGCGACGTGAAGATCGTCGGGATCGAGGGCGGCGAGCACGCGGCCTTCAAGGAGCCCCCCTACTACGACCCGTCGGCCATCAGTCGCGACAAGGTCATCCTCGCCGCGTTCACCACGGGTGAGCAGCTTCCGAAGGGCAAGACACGCATCGCGAGAATCCACGTGCAGATCTCCGGCGACGCTCCTCCGCAGTACGCGGTGAAACTGAACGTCGCCGCCTCGACCGAGGGCAGGAAGATATCCGCGAAGGTCTCCGTCACACCACAAGGAGAGACACAGTGAAACGCCCAACGTTGGCTCAGGTCATGCTGCTCCTTTCGGTCGTGCTTCTTGCGGCCGTGATCATCGTCGGGTGCGGAGCGCCGCCCGCGATGGCGCCGCGCCAGGCTGAGCAGGCTTACGCCGTCCAGAAGGGCGGGGCCCCTGCCCCTCCAAGGGATTCAACCGCGTGGTCCGCGATAAGCACTTACCCGTCCAACTGGCGTGAGCTTTCGCACCGGAGGCTCGCCCAGATGCCGCCTGGGTCGCTTCCGTCAATCGACGAAGAGATCTGGGTGATCGAGCGGCCGCCCACGGAGGCACAGCCCGTCGGCGACGACCAGCCCGGAAGCGGCGCACTCCTGGCGAAGCTCCCCGGCGAGGAAAAGGAAGTCCCCGTCCCCTTGAAGCGCACCGACGTCACGACGAGCATCGCGGGATACATCGCCACCGTCGACGTGACGCAGAAGTTCCACAACCCGTACGAGGTGAAGATCGAAGCGGTCTACGTCTTCCCGCTGCCGCAGAACGCCGCGGTCAATGAGTTCATCATGACGATCGGCGAGCGGCGCATCCGGGGCATCATCCGTGAGCGTGAGGAGGCGCAGAAGATCTACGCCGAGGCCAAGCGACAGGGCTACGTGGCATCGCTCCTGACGCAGGAACGCGCGAACATCTTCACCCAGAAAGTGGCGAACATCGAGCCCAAGAAGGAGATCGACGTCAACATAAGGTATTTCCAGACCTTGACTTACGCCGACGGGTGGTATGAGTACGTCTTTCCGATGGTGGTGGGTCCACGGTTCAACCCGCCCGGGAGCACCCAGGGCGTCGGCGCGGTCGCGCGCGGCCGGCACGGCATCAGCGGACAGAAGACGGAGGTCCAGTACCTGAAGCCCGGCGAGCGGAGCGGTCACGACGTCTCGCTTTCCGTCACGGTCGACGTGGGCGTGTCGATCGAGGAGATGGCGTGTCCCACGCACGCGGTCTCGATGACCGACGGGGCCGGGGCGAGGACGGTGACGCTGAGCCGGCTCGACGCGATCCCGAACAAGGACTTCGTCCTGCGGTACCGTGTGGCGGGGAGGACGATCAAGTCGTCGATGCTGGTGCACCGTGACAAGCGGGGCGGGTTCTTCACGCTGATGCTCTTTCCGCCGGCGGAGCTGAAGGACACCGAGCGGAGTCCGATGGAGATGATCTTCGTCCTGGACTGCTCGGGGAGCATGAGCGGCTGGCCGATCGCGAAGGCGAAGTCGGCGACGGCACGGGCGCTGAAGAGGCTCGGGCCGGACGACACGTTCCAGATCATCCGGTTCTCGAACGACGCCTCGCAGCTCGGCCCGGCACCCATCCCCGCGACGCCGGAAAACGTGAGGAAGGGACTGGCCTATCTGGACTCGCTCGGAGGCGGCGGCGGGACGATGATGATCGAAGGGATCAAGGCGGCGCTCGACTTCCCGCACGACGAGCGGCGGCTGCGCGTCGTGTCGTTCATGACGGACGGCTACATCGGGAACGACCCGCAGATCCTGGGTGAGGTGCACCACCGCGTGGGGGCGTCGCGCATCTTCAGCTTCGGCGTTGGCTCGTCGCCCAACCGCTACCTCATCGAGCGGATGGCGAAGATCGGCCGGGGTGCGGTGGCCTACGTCGGGTCGAATTCATCGGGCGACCGGGCGGTGGACCAGTTCTACACCCGCATCAGCCACCCCGCCATGACCGACATCGGCATCGACTGGGGCGACATGCAGGTGACGGACGTCTACCCGGCGAAGATCCCGGACCTCTTCGTGGGGCGACCGGTCATCGTCACGGGACGGTTCACGGGGACGGGGGCTTCGACCCTTCGGGTCACGGGACGCGCGGGCGACCGCGACAGGGAGGTCCTCGTCAAGGCGAACGCGGACGAGGGCGACGCACAGCACCCGGGCATCCCGGCCGTCTGGGCACGGATGAAGATCGCGGACATCGCCGACCGCGCGACGTGGTCGAGCGACGAGGATTTCTCGGGTGAGATCAGGACGGTGGCGCTCGAATACGGACTCATGAGCGCCTACACCGCGTTCGTCGCGGTGGACTCGATGACCCGGACCGCGGGCGACCACGGCACCACCGTCGCGGTGCCCGTCCCGGTGCCCGACGGTGTGCGCTACGAGACCACCGTGTCGGAGTAACCGGCTCTCCGTCGTCGGACAGACCTCGGGCCCGATGCCGGCGACGCCGGCCTGCCGTCGGGTCCCCCCGGGACCCCTCCCCTTGTGCGGAAACCCCGCCAGGCGTTTCGCGACGTTCCCTTCGACATAGACGGTCCGCGTCGGAAACGCGATCGAGAGCCCGAGCGTCTCGAGTGCCCGCAGAGGGCGGCGTTCAGGCGCGGAGCCGACCGGCCGGGGTGCGCCTTTCCGCACGCGTGCGGTTGTCAGGGACGCGGGGAGGGATATAATTGCAGCGTGCGTCGAAGCATGGTGGTCCCACGGGGTTCGGCTCGAGGAGTCTCGGTGAATCAATTGCGTGGTGTGTCTGCGGTTCGTGGCGGGTTCCTGTGCGGCGTGCTGGGGTATCTGGCCGTGTGTGCCGTGGGAACTCCGGCGCACGCGGCGGCCCTCCAGAAGTACCCGACCGCCTACTACGAGATCAACACCGACCACGACATCGACATGGTCAGGGAGGCAGCGGCACGTCTGACGGCGATGGCCGAGGAGTATCACCGACGCACCATGGGTTTCGCCGGCAAGATCCGTCGACGTCTGCCCTTCTACCTGTTCAGCGACGCGGCGGACTACAAGGCCATGGGCGGGATCGGTGCCGGGGTCTACAAGGGCAGCTGTCTGATGGCTTACCTTCCGAAGGGCGGCGGCCCGTCGGTCTGGCACGTGGTGCAGCACGAGGGGTTCCACCAGTTTGTGGACAAGGTGATGGGAGGCCGGCTTCCGATCTGGGCGAACGAGGGGCTGGCGGAGTATTTCGGTCACGGCATCTGGACGGGAGACGGTTTCGTGACGGGGGTGATTCCGCCTTCACGGCTCGGTCGCGTGAAAACCCTCATCGGGAGCGGGAAGGTCAAGCCCTTTCTCGAGATGCTGCTGATGACGAATGCCGAGTGGCAGGCAGCACTCGACGTCCGCAATTACGACCAGGCGTGGTCGATGGTGCACTTTCTGGTGCACGCCGAGGACGGGAAGTACCGTGACGCGTTCTCATCGTTCCTCAGGGACCTCTCGGGCGGGACGCCGCCCGTGAAGGCGTTTCGTCTGCACTTCGGCGGCGACGTCGATGCGTTTCAGAAGAAGTACAGCGGGTGGTGGGTGTCGCTTCCGGACAACCCGACCGAGGAGCGGTACGTGCTGGCGGTGTGTCAGACGCTGACGAGCTACCTGGCGCGGGCGCACGAGCAGAAACGGAAGTTCCAGAGCGCCGACGAATTCTTCGCCGCCGCCCGCAACGGCGAGCTGAAAACCGCCGGCGAGCGCTGGCTGCCGCCGACCCTCCTCGAATCGGCGCTTGCCGCCGCCCAACGGATGAAAACCTGGTCCATCGACAACGCTGCGACCCGACCCAGGCTCGTCCTGAAACGGGACGACCGCGTCACTTTCACGGGGACGTTCACCGGCACGGCGAAAAAGGGCTTCAAGGTGGACGTGGACATCGAGCATCCCGGGCGGCCGCTCAAGGCCGCGCCGTAGCAGAGCGGGCCCCCCCTCTTCCCTCTTGCGGGATGTTCCGACAGGCCCTACGGCAGGTAGGGGCCCTTCCAGATGCCTCCGCCGAACGTCGTCACGTACATGACCTTCCCGTCGGTGGGGTCGAAGGCGACGTTCTGGGCGCTGCCGAACGGGATGTCGGTGAACCACTTCCAGGTCTTCCCGGCGTCGGTGCTGGTCCAGAGGCCGTGCGAGGCACAGACGTAGATGTGGTCCGGGTCGTCCGGATGCAGCTTGACGTTCATGGCGTGGACGTATCCGGGCGGACGCTTCTTCGCGAAGTCGGCGTCACTGAGGATGCGCGTCCAGGTGCTGCCGCCGTCGGTGGTCTTGTAGACGCCGCCCTGGTTGAAGCGAGGGGCGGTGGCCGCCGAGAGGTAGAGGGTGTTCGGGTCCGTCGGGTGCAGGGTGAAGTAGGTCGGCCAGCGCAGGTCGAGTTCCTTCGTGATGTCGGTCCAGGTTTCGCCTTCGTCGGTGGACTTCCACACCCCCCCGGCGACGGGGAAGTTGGAGTCGTGGCGGTGTGCGGTGATGCTGCAGAAGACGTCGCCCGACTTCGGATGCACGCGGACCTTGAGGCAGTGGAGGTTGCCGGGGTTGCCGAGTCCGTCCGACTTCTTCGTCCACGTTTCCCCACTGTCCGTGCTTCTGTAAACCCCGCCCTCATAAAAGGTTGTGTACATGGTGAGCCGGCCGCGCTTCGACCGGACCGGGTCGACGCAGATGGACGTGCACGGGAGGTTGGGGTAGCCCCGGCCGATCTGCTGCCAGCGGATGGCGTTGTTCTCGGTGACCACGACGCCGCCGACGGCGTGACGGTTACCGGCGTTGCCGCTGATGTGCGTCCAGTGCGGGATGTCGTGACGACTGGACGCCGCGGCGTACATCTTGCCCTTCTGATACGGGTCGAAGACGACGTCGTAGAAGGTGTTGCCCCAGGGGGAGCCCTTGGCGGCGTGGATCCACGTCTTCCCGCGGTCCACCGAGCGCGCGAAGCCGATGTCGGTGTAGGCGATGTAGAGCCGGTTCTTCTCCCACGGGTCGAAGAGGAAATCCCAGACACTGGTGACTTCGAGTCCGGTACAGCGGTATCGGAAGCCCGGGTCGCCGCGCTGCACCCCGACCTTCTCGTTCATCATCTGGTTCCAGCTCCGGCCGCCGTTCTTCGACAGGTAGAAGTCGCCCTGTGTTGAGACGAGCACGATATCCGCCTCGGCCGGGTTCACGCCGAGCCCGAAGGGCATGATGCTGTAGCCCCAGTGGATTTCGGTCTGCACCCAGGACTTCTCGACGTTGGCGTCGCCTCCGCTCATCCGGAACACGCTCTGCCAGTTGTTGCCGCCGTTGGAGGTCCTGAAGACGAGCTTGCCGTCGGCGGCGTAGGCCACGTCGGTCTGGTTGGCGGCCATGACCAGTTCCTGGGGGTTCACCTGCCGTGAACTCAAGACCACTTTCCAGGACGCGCCGTCGTCGGTGGAGCGCAGGACCCCGACGCCCGGTGCGAGTGCGAAGACCACGTCCTTCCCGCCGCGGCTTCCGGCGGCAAGCCGGGTGATGTTCTTGCCGTTGGCTTCGCGGACGTCGAGGGGTTTCCAGTTCTGGCCGCCGTCCGTGGAGACCCAGAGATTCGGACCGGCGGCGGCATAGACCTTCTGGCCGGCGGCGGCGAGTCCGCCGACGGCGCCGGAGTCGCTGGGCCCCTTCTGCCAGGTGCTGCCGGCGTCGCGCGATGCGTAGACCGCACTCCCGGCTCCGACGAAGATGACCGGAGGGTTCCCCGCAAGCGAGGCGAGCCGTGTCACGGCGGTGTTGCCCCAGGGCGGGTTGTCGCTGACCTGTCGCCACGTCTTTCCCTTGTCGGCCGAGACCTTGAGCGTGCCGCCCGTGACCCAGTAGACCTTGTCGCCGGCGAACATGGGCCGGCACGAGCGCGACGACCGCAGCTCCATGCTGTCGATCATCTCCCAGGACTTGCCGCCGTCGAGGGAGCGGTAGCTCCCGCTCATGTCGCAGCTGATGAACATCAGCTTGGGGTCCACGGGCGAGGACGCGGGGGTGTACATCCCCCCGGCGCCGCCCATGCCGAGGACCTCGAACCGTTCCGCCCGGCAGGAGGCCCCCGCGACCAACAGGGCCACTACCAGCAGAGCGAGTCTCTTCGTGCGAGCCGTTGTCATTGCTCTCTCCTTGCCGTGGGTCTGCCGAAATGTCTCCCGGCGCGAACGTGTCCCTCCCTTCCGCGGGGAGGGGCCATTCTATTAGGTGGAAACCGACGGTTGTTTGTGACGGCAAACGACCCACCGGAAGGCAAAGCCCCCTCGGCAGCAAGGGGGCTTTTCCGGGTCTGTCCGGCTCAGAGACCCATCTCGAGGGTCTGTGGTGCGTTGAGTGTGATGGTCCTCTCCATCTGCTTGCCGCCCTTGGAGACGGTGATGGTGTGCGGCGTGCGCGTGTTTTTTCCGTCCGGTGTGCTGACGTATTCGGTGAGTGAGACGACCCGTCGGCCGGTGTTGTCGGCGGTGCCGGTATAGATGGTGCGTCCGGACTGGTTCTTGATGGTCACCTGTGCGCCGGGGGCGGTTCGGACGTCGAGCGTCCAAGCGACGGAGAATTCGTATTTCCCGCCGCGGGCGCCGTCGAACGAGACACTGTCGAACGAGGCAGCTCCCTCGAGGCGTGTGTCCTCGAAGCGGTGTCCGTAGGTTTCGTTTTTCTGTCCGCCCCAGCCCACCCGGAGGGTCCGGTATGCCGGCAGCGGTCCCACCGTCCTGAACGTGTTGCCGACGAAAAGGTACGGACCCCCGAACCCGTAGTTGTCGCCGAACTGCACGTGACAGAGGTTGCTCTCGACCGTGTTGCCCTCCAGCGTGATCACCGGCCTGGCCGTCTGGGGTCCGACACCGCACGCCGCAATGGCGTACCCTTTCGCCAGAACGTCAAGTGCCTGGAGCTTGATGCGGTTGTCACGGAAGGTCACGTTCTGTCCGATCTTGGCGTCGGGGACGAGCCACAGGCCGCGCATCACACACCCGGGACCGTTGCCCTTGACGACGACGGTGTTGTTGTAGTGGGTGACGTTGCCCCTCGGCTGCTGAAGTCGGATGCCGTTGACGGGATAGATGCCGGTCTTGTTGCGGGCGTCCTCGTCCCCGCCGCCCTCACCGCCTTCCCAGCGCCAGTCCTCACGGGTGCCGCGCATCTCGATGTAGTTCTCGAAGACCTGCACGTTGCTGTAGCCCTCTCCACTGCCGATGCCGATGGGGTGGAAGCCGGTGCCGAAGATCCGGTTGTGGTGGATGGAGAGGTCCGAGGCGCCCTTCTGGCTGTAATACATTATCCCGTAAGAGTTTGTGGCGTAGCTGTCGATGAAGATCTCGTTCGAGAAGACCTCGCTTTTCTGGTCGGTCCTGATGCCCACGTGTCGGGTGCGCTTGATGAGGTTGTGGTGGCACTTGGACGTCTTCGTGGTGGCGCCCGGGTTGAAGAAAATGGCCTCGACGCCGCGGTGCCGGTTGTAGAGGGACGTCCCACGGTCGTGGACGATGTTGTGGTGCACACTGCATCCGTCGTAGGCGTTCGAGAGGATGATCCCACTGACCTGGCCGCCGGCGTAGAGCACGTTCAGTCCGGCCACCTCGGTGTCGCGAGGCTGTCTGAGGTAAACGGGGTAGTAGCCGGCGGGTCTGGACGTGCTGTTGGCCTTGCCCTGGATGACGGTCCCGTTGACGATGCGGATGCCTTTCTTGCCGTCGGCGGTGCGGATGCCGCACGGTCCCCGCGTGGCGTGCCAGCCGAACAGTCGTTCACTTGCACCGGGGTCGGGAGCCGCCGCCTTCTCGTCGTACGTCACCGTGTACCCGCCGAGGTCCAGTGTCACACCGTCCGCAACGATGTTGAACGCCGTCGAGTCCGCCGTGATGTTCTTCGTCACCCGGTAGGTGGCGTTGGGCTGGTCGAGGGTGTAGGGCGGTCCCGTCAGGGCCCCCGGGACGTCCACGACGTTGGTCGGGGTTCTCGTCGTGAAGGTCATGTCCTCGGTGCGCACGATGGTGATCCGCTCGTCCATCGTGACGAGACGGTAGTGGTAGGTGGTGTCGGGCTGGAGGTTCCTGAGATGGTGCACGTGGACGAAGTGGTTGCGGGTGGTCATGGGTGTGGCCCAGACGTACCCGTTCGGCACCAGACCGTACTGGACGTAGGTCTTCGAGGGGAGACTGCTCTCCCACGCGATGACGGCGGAATTGCTGGAGACGTAGCTCCAGATGCCGTCGGGAGGAACCCGGAGGTCACGTCCCAGGGCCTTGTGCATCTCGGGCTCGTGGAACACGCCGAAGTGCCCTATACAGAAGCTGTCGAACCGGGCGGCCACGACGACGGGGTCCGTGGCGAACGACGTCCCTGCAACCCCTCCAACCAGCATCACGATGAGTGTGACGGACAGTGTCTTCCCCGACATCCCAAGACTCCTTCCTCTGCGGTCCCTTCGTTATCCTTCGGTCCGATATCGTGGGTAGGTGGACGGGCGTAGCGTAGTCCGGTTCCCGTCCGGATGCCCGCATGGCATTATGCCGGTCCGTGTCGGGCGTTTCAACAGATTTATCCCGCTGCCGGGGCAAATTTCCAGGAATTTCCCCGACCGAGGCGGCTTGAGGGGAGATCCGTGGCCGTCGGAGACGCGGAAATGCGTCAAGGCTCGTAGATCACCATGAACGCGGGCCGCTTTTCCGCTTCCTTGCACTGCTTCGTGAAGGTCCTCGCGTAGAACTGGGCGTCGCCGTGCAGGAAGAACCCGTGATTGGACTTGCCTTGCTCAATCCACCCCTTCGCCGCCTCGGTGAAGTCCCACACGTTGGTCTTGCCCTGTGCCGGACCGTGCGCGAGGAACACGGGCAGGTAGTCCGGGTCGTCGCCCTCGTAGGACTGTCCCGACGGCCACTGCCACAGCTTGCCCTTCGCGTACTGGTAGCAGTTGGC
>DATKVD010000151.1:0-3162 GCA_035530235.1 Planctomycetota bacterium
TTCACAGATGCGTCGGACGGGGAGTCCCGCAATCCGTGCGGCGTGTTCGTGAATCTGAAGGATAACGGGGACGCGGTCGGGTTCTTCGAAGCGGTTGGAGATGCGGAACCGCTCCAGCGGCGTCATCGACTCACGGGAAACCTGCTCGTGCACCTGCTCCGCCAGCCGCTCGAGTTCCGCTTCACCGATCTTCACGTGATGTCCTGACCTTTGGGGAGGAACAGGTTGAGGGCCTTCTTCGCATACTGGCGAACCTGCACCGCGTCGTCCTTCATCAATTCCACCAGTGCCTGTTGTGCCCTTTTCATGTCGTCGGCAGCGGTTTTCGGTTCGGCACCCATGGCTTCCCCAACCTTCCCAAGCGCCGATGCCGCCAGTCGGCGGATGTTCACCACCTCGGAAGAGGCACATCGGATGAGAAAGGGCAGTCCGTGTTGACCGCACAGTTCGCCGACCGCCCAGACCACGTGCGAGCGCTTGCGCGTGTCTTCCGTCCGGTTGAAACTCGAGATCAGCCGTTCCGCGACCTCCCGCGGGTGGAAGATGTTGAACGTCGGCCGCATCGCTTTCGCCTCTTCGAAGTCGGCGACGAGCAACTCTCCGATCATCGCGTCGAGCGCTTCGGCAATGCCCGCTGCCGGTCGCGGAGGGGGAGTCTCTCGCTCGACTTCCGGCGCACGTTTCCGCTCCGTGGACGGCCCGGTCGAGCGTGATTCGCGCTCGCTGCCTTCGAGCATCTGTCGGCCTGCCTCGGTCAATTGCAGGACGGGACGCCCGCGGCTTCCTCCTTTGTCCACAAGCCCTTCCTCAAGCATACGCTGGATGACGCGGCGAATCTCTTCCCGGGAATTGCTAACGGAGCGGTAGGCTGTTGTCTCGTTGGCGCCCGCCAGTTCAATCCACCTGGCTTTCGAGCCTGTGAGGACTTCGGCGATCTTGCCCGCACCGACCGCGAAGCGAAGACCGTCTATGCAGTCGAGCACCCGAAGACGAAGGTCCTGCTCGCCCGCCTGCGGGGTCCCGAGTTCCGCAACGTCGGCCTTCGACGCCTCGACGGGCACGGTCGGTCCGGCAGCGGGGAGGTCGTCGAGCTTCACGTCACGGGAGACCTCTTCGCCGCGTTCGGTCAGTGCGACGACGGGACGACGGGCGCCGCCCTGGAGGTCGAGATACCCCTCGTAGATGAGATCGTCGATGATGCCCTTGATGAAGTCTCGCTTGGCGCTCACACGCCCGTAGGCGGGGTTCCGGTCGAGACGCCGGTCCAGGATCTTCCGGTCGGCTGACCCTCGGACAATGCGAGCGATGAGGACCTTCCCGAGCGGGAAGGGCAGATGACGGACGCAGACAAGGACCGGCAGTGCGACTTCGGGACACCGCTTCAACGCGCTCTTCGTCTCATCTTTTCCGGATTCCGTGCAGCGGTCGCACGTCCCGCAGCGGAACGATGACGTCTCGCCGAAATAGTGCAGGATGAACCCGCGCCGGCAGTCGGAGGTCTTGATGTATTCCTCCATCGCCGCGAGTTTTTCCTCCTCGAGTTGCCGGAGCATCTTCTGTCGCTCCCAGTCGATGGCGAGTGTGCTGAAGTCGGGAGGCGGTTCGACGAGTTTTTCGATGCCCCGGCCCCGGAAGGGAGGCTCGTAGCGGATGATGCCGTCGTGATCCATCGCGGCGAGCGACCGGCGGACCTGGTCTTCACTGAGTCCGGAAGCGGCACAGAGTTGACGAAGATCGACCTCGTAACGCCCCGGGACCTCCAGGTCAACGGCGAAGGAAAGTCCCTCCAGCACGCGACGCGTGACGCTCCCGCGGACGGTGGGCAGAACCTGCGGTGCCAGCCGGTCGAGCGTGACGGCGAGTCTCGTTTCACCCGCGAACGCCCGGGTCACCCCCGCACCGTCCAACAGACGGACCGCGGAGCCGACCTGACCGTCCTTCATCTCCCCGGGGCATCGCCCGGCGATCTCCTTGTAGGTCATCATCACCGGGTTTTCCCTGAGCCGCCAGAGCGTTCTGTAAACGTTCGCGACCAGTCCCCTGTTGGGATAATTCAGGTCGATAAAGAACTCGCGGAGGAAGCGGTCGGATGGGGCGTAGAGCAGCACACACCCCGACGTCAGTCCGTCGCGCCCCGCGCGGCCGATCTCCTGGTAATACTGCTCGACCGAGCCGGGATAGTTGTAGTGGACGACGAACCGGACGTCGCGCTTGTCGATGCCCATGCCGAAAGCCGAGGTGGCCGCCACCACCCGCGCCTTCCCGCTCAGGAACGCTTCCTGTGCGGCGGTCCGTTCGTCCGGTTCCATCCCGGCGTGATAGACGGTCACGTTCGGTTCGACCTGCTCCAGGGCACCGGCGACCTCCTCCGCACCCCGGCGCGTGCCGACATAGATGATTCCGGAGCCGGGGTGCTCTCGGACGAACTCCGTCAGGAAGCGGTGCTTATCCCTCTTGCTTGAGGCCTGGACGACGCTGAGTTCGAGGTTTGGGCGGTCGAAGCCGTGTACGTGTACGTCCACTTCGTCGGGGGTGAGGCCGAGGGAGGTGATGATGTCCTGCTGCACACGCGGGGTCGCGGTTGCCGTGAGTGCGCTCACCCGCGGACGTCCCATCTGTTCGCGGAAATCCTTCAGTCGGCGGTAATCGGGACGGAAGTCGTGTCCCCATTCGGAGATGCAGTGTGCCTCGTCCACCGCCATCCGCGAGACGTTGAGACGCTGAAGCGCCGTGAGGAACGATGCGTTGCGGAAGCGCTCAGGAGCGATGTAGAGCAGGTGGTACTCCCCCCTGCCGCAGCGGGACAGACGCTCGCGCTGCTCGGCTACACTGAGACTCGAATTGACAAAGGTGGCCGGGATGTCTTTGCGGGTCAGTTCGTCCACCTGGTCTTTCATCAGTGAGATGAGCGGTGAGACGACGATGGTGAGACCGTTGTCCATGACGGCCGGGAGTTGGTAGAGGAGGGATTTCCCGCTGCCCGTCGGCATCACGACGAGCAGGTCCCGCTTCGATAACACCGAGCGGAGAGACGTCTCCTGTCCCGGAAGGAAACTCCGGTGCCCGAACCGCCGGGCGAGCAACTCCCGAGCCCGTGCCAGCGACGCGGCGACGTCAGGTTGTGAACGTACATGACCCATGGCCTGGACTACAACAGGGCAG
>DATKVD010000152.1:0-14639 GCA_035530235.1 Planctomycetota bacterium
TGGGCCATCACGTCGTGCCGGACCTCGCGCTCACGGGCCTCGGCCTCGGCGAAATTGACCTCGTCGACGAACTTCTCCATCTCGACGATCTGGTCGTCCGTGATGTCGAGCCCAAGCTTCTGTTCGGCCCGGGCGAGCGCCACCCAGAGCCGACGCCACGTGCTGAACTTCTTCCGGGCCGAGAAGGTCGCACTCATCTCGTCCGAGGCGTACCGCTCGACCACCGGGTCCCGGAAGACGTCGTAACCGCCCTTTTCCTTGCCCATAACGCTGTCTCCACGCGGTTTGGTGGGCCGAAACGTGACCCTGAATCCTACGGGAATCGGCCGCCCGAGTCAACGATATTCGACGCCCGGACGGGGCCGCGGCCGGCCATTTCGCCAACACCCGTGCGTCTGGAACGTATATGTTCTCGGGTTCAAATAATTCACGGGCGCAGGCCCCGTCCTGCGTTGAAATCACGGTTCCGGGCCGTTATAATGCATGAGAGTCCGACCGGAGACGGTGCCGTGGATTCGTGGAATTTTGGACGGAACCGCCCGGTGAGGACGTCGTCTAAGGGGGTGAAGGACAGGTGGCTTCCCGCGAGACACAGACCGACGACCTGAGATGCGTGACCGCCACCCGGGACGGACATCCGGAAGCCTTCACCGAACTGGTGAGACGCTACCAGGACCGGATCTTCAACACGATGTACCGGCTGTTAGGGGACTACGAGGAGGCGAAGGACCTGGCCCAGCAGACGTTCCTGAAGGCGTACATGTCGCTGGACCGGTTTCGCGGGCATTCGAGCTTTTACACGTGGCTCTATCGCATCGGGGTGAACGCGGCACTGGACGAGCGCAAGAAGCGTGCGAGAAGTCCGCACCTGGTGAGCGACACGTTCGCCCTGGCCGCCCATGAGGATCACCGGGACATGCACGTCTCAAGTGTCGGCGGCGATCCGGCCGAAAGAGTACTGACGAGGGAACGCGAGGAGGCCGTCACCCGGGCCATCGCCGCACTCGACGAGCTGCACCGGAGCGTGCTGGTGCTCCGGGACATCGAAGGGATGGATTACGACGAGATTGCCGAGGTGCTGTCCTGTCCGCGCGGGACGGTGAAGTCCCGACTCCACCGGGCAAGACTCGTCCTGCGGGAAAAGCTCAAGGACGTGGTGCAATGAACTGCCGGACCATCTGTGAACATCTGAGTGCTTACCTCGACGACGAACTCGCCCCCGAGCTGGCCGAGCGGGTGAGAGAGCACCTCGCGTCGTGTGCCACCTGCCGCACCGAACTCGACAGCCTCCGCGAACTCACCGGCGTGCTCCATGCCCTGCCCCGCGAACCGGCACCCGAATCCGTCGAGCAGGAGGTGGTCCTTTACATCGAGGAGGACATCCTGCTCCGGAAACCCGACCGCGCCCGTTGGACGACCATCGCCGCCCGGACCCTCACCGGACTGGGGGCGGTGGCGGCGGCTCTCCTGGTGGGACTGAGTGCCTACATGTACTTCGCGTCGTTCGACGAGTCCCCCACCGACGTGACCGTGGCGGATTACGACCTGGCGACGAAGGCGGGGCAAGACGACATGGTGGCGGGAGTGACCGTGAACGGGAGGATCGTCGCGCAGGACGGGAGAACGGACGCGTTCCGGGATCAGGCGCTCGAGCCGTCTGTAAAACACGGCGGCGAACAGGCCTTGGCGTTGATCGAAAGGTACGCGAAGGGCGGGGAAAGCCGACTGCCGGAGGGCAAGCTCCTCGAGAGCAAGGTGGGGACGCGGCTCGAGATGGGACGGAAGGCGGGGGAGGGTCTGGATAAGCCGGTCGGGGCACTCACGACCCCGCTGGCGGAGCCCGTCCAGGTGAAGGCCACTTTCGCGGAGACGACGCAGCCGGCCTCGGTGGTGACGGCGCCGGCGCCCGTGCCTGCGTTTGAAGGGGCGCAGCTCAACGACGGGGACGCTCTGGTGACGGCGAAGAAACCGGCCGAGCCCGAGTTCCTCGACCTCGACCTCGTCGACGAAGACTTCGACGCCGCACGTGCCCACGTCATCGCCGTGGCCGCGTCACTCGGGATCCCGCGCGCTGAGGGGGAATACGCCTACTACTTCGCCGCCGAAGGCAAGCACGTTGGCGGAGACGTCGGGGTGCTTGCGGGCACCGATACGCAAGCGGCACACGGCAGGACCGGGGAGGTCCTCTCCTCCAAGGAACTCGAGGCTCGGCGAGGGGACCCCTACGCGGGACGGTCGACCGGGAAGGCCCGACCGGCGGTGGTGCTGGTGGTCGACGAGGAGAAGCTGCCGGGACTGGTGGCGAAACTCGCCGCGCCGCGTGCCAGAAGGGCCGCCGGGCCCGTCACCGGCCTTTACACGTCCGGCGTCGCGAAGACGGATGCGGAGAAGCCGGACGCCGTCGGCCGCATCTCAACGACGCGTGGGCTCAAGGAGAAATCGGAGGGACTGGAGGACGTCAAGAAGACCGAACCAGCCAAAAAGCCCGAGAAGGACGTGACCGGCCAGGTGCTCGACGAACTCGAGCGGATGCGTCGCGAGGAAAGCGCCAGGCCGCGCACGACCGAGACCCAGACCCCGAGACCCACCGCCGAGACGCCGGCCGTCAAGCCACAGCCGACGCCTGCCGACCGGCGCGAGAACGGGAAGGACCAGTCGCGGCTCGTCCCGGAGAGGACACCGGCGCCCACGGAAGCGGAGAAGCGCACCCCCGCCGAACCGTCCCCAGGGGAAGTCTTCAAGAAGCTCGGCGAGCGGAAACTGGTCTACCTGCGGATCTATCTCAAGCATCCCCCCGCGAAGCCGCTGCCCGCCGCCAGGACCACACCGGCAACGAAGTGACGGTGCCGGGCCACCCCATGACCCCACACCCCACGGAAACCGCTGGACTTCCGTCGCGTCTTCTGGTATAACACCGGCCTCATTTCGGCAGGAGGCGTGCATGAAGGGCAAGGTCCACAAGTTCGGCGACGACGTGAACACCGACCTCATCTGTCCGGCGCGGTATCTGAACACGAGCGACCCGGCGGAGCTGGCCTCGCACTGCATGGAGGACGCCGACCCGGATTTCCTCGACAAGATGCGGCCCGGGGACATCATCGTGGGGGGCAGGAACTTCGGCTGCGGGTCCAGCCGTGAGCACGCCCCCGTCGCCATCAAGACCGCCGGCATCTCGTGCGTCGTCGCCAAGAGCTTCGCTCGCATCTTCTTCCGAAACGCCGTCAACATCGGTCTGCCCATCGTCGTCTCCCCCGACGCCGCCGACGACGCGCAGACCGGTGACGAGATGGCCGTGGACCTCGCGGCCGGACAGGTCACCAACCTCACCCGCAGGAAGACCTATGCCGTCCCCCCCTTCCCCGACGAGATGCGTCGCATCATCGAGGCCGGCGGACTGATGGCCTTCGTCAAGCAGACCCTCGCCCGGAAAGGATAACCCCGCGTGAGCGACACCTGGAGCGCCGACGTCCTCGGCAGACTCACCCCCCAACAGCTCGTCGGCCAGATGCTCTGGAGCTACACCGAGTGGGCCACGAACGCCGCGTCGATGGCGGCGTCCGGTGAGCTGGGCGGGGTCATCTCGCGGGGGCCGCGCCCGGCGAACATCCGGACCACCGTCGAGTTCACCAACGAGCTTCAACGTCGTGCACCCCTGCCGCTTCTCTTCCTCGAGGACTTCGAGTTCGGCGTGGGGTATCTCATCCGCGCCGCGACGGAGTTCACCTCCGCGATGGGCATGGCCGCCACGGGCGACGTGCAGTGTGCGTATGACGTGGGACGCATCACCGCGCTCGAAGCCCGCGCGCTCGGATACCACGTCCCCATCGTCCCCGTCCTCGACGTCAACGTCAACCCCGACAACCCCATCATCAACGTGCGGTCGTTCGGCGAGGACCCCCAGCGGGTGGCCGAGTTCGGCCTCGCGTTCATGCGGGGCATCGAGGAAGCCGGCGCGCTAGCGTGCGGCAAGCATTTCCCCGGTCACGGCGACACGGATACCGACTCGCACCGTCAGCTTCCGTCGGTGCCGCACGACCGTGCACGGATGGACGCGGTGGAGCTGGTGCCGTTCAAGCGGTGCATCGAGGCGGGGATATCGTTCATCATGTCGGCGCACATCGTGTTCCCGGCGGTCGACCCGACGCCCGGGCTGCCGGCGACGTTGAGCCCGAAGATCCTCACGGGGCTGCTGCGCGACGAGCTGGGGTTCACCGGCGTCTGCGTGACCGACGCGATGAGCATGAAGGCGATCGCCGACAACTTCCCGGCGGGCGAGGCGGAGGTGCGTGCCGCCGAGGCCGGGGCGGATTTCATCCTCTGCATCGACCCGCGGGCCGCCTACGACGCGCTCCTGGGTGCGGTGCAGTCGGGACGCATCAGCCTCGAGCGCGTGCGCGCGTCCGTCGCACGCGTCTTGGCCGCCAAGGAGCGCATGAAGCTGCACGAGAAACGCGAGGTCGACGCCGGGGCCGTCTGGTCGGTCGTCGGGACCAGAGAGCACCAGGATAAAGCCCTCGAGATCGCCCGGAAAAGCATGACGCTCCTTCGCGGCGAAACCCCCTGTCTGAAGCCGGACGCGAAGCTCCTCGCCGTCATCGTCCGCGCGACGCGCCCCACCGGCATCGAGAGCCACGAGGTGCTCGCCGCGGAACTGAAGACGCACCGGCCGGACGTCCGATGCGTGTTCGTGGACGAGGACGCCGCGGCCGACGTCCCCGCCGATCTCGAACGGTTCGCGTCCGAGGCCGAGGAGGTGCTCTTTGCCACCTTCGCCCGCGTCGAGGCCTACAAGGAGACCTCGGGCGGACACGCCCCGGCCCACGAGGAGATCGTCCGCGTGCTCGCACGCTCCGAGAAGCCCTTCACCGCGGTCTCCTTCGGCAGTCCCTACGTCCTCGGTCGGCTCACCGACGCCCACCACCTCCTCGCCGCCTGGTACGACAGCGACGTTTGCATCCAGGCCGCCTGCGAGGTATGCTTCGGGAAGATGGAACCCACGGGCACGTCGCCCGTGACGATACCGGGACTCACATAGAAAGCACGAAGCACGAAATCCGAAACAAATTCGAATCAAACAATGACCGAAATCCCAAACTCAGCGCGTGAACCCGTTTCGGTTATTCCGTCATTTGAATTTCGTGCTTGTTTCGTGCTTCGAGTTTCGGATTTCGGATTTCCTTTCGCCGGACAAGTGTTGTCAGTCAAAGGAGCCCTTGATGCCACTGCCGTCCACAAAACTGGGTGATCTCATGGTCACCCGTCTGGTCGTCGGCGGGAACCCGGTGAGCGGGTTCAGTCACGGCGCGCGCGACAAGGAGATGCGCGACTACTTCACCACGGAGAACACGAAGAAGCTCCTCGCGCGCTGCGAGGCCGCCGGCATCAACACCTGCTTTTTCCGCGCCGACAAACACGTCATGCGGCTCCTCACGGAGTACTGGAACGACGGCGGCACCATCCAGTGGGTCGCGCAGAGCGCTCCCGAGATCGAGGTCGTCCGGAACGTCGACGCGGTGGCGGCCTACGGCGCCAAGGCGATATATATCCACGGCGGACTCGTCGACAGCTGTTTCGAGTCGGGCGACTTCGACCCGGCAAAACGCCAGCTCGACCGCATCCACGAGCACGGCATCGCGGCCGGGTGTGCCAGTCACAATCCCCGGAACATCCTCAAACTCCTCGAGATGGGCTGGGACATCGACTTCTTCATGGTCTGCCTTTACCACCTCGAGGGCTACCGCGGCAAGCTCAGCGTCTCGCAGGACGAGAAATTCAATGACGCCGACCGCGCAAAGGCCCTCGCCATCTTCAAACAAATCGAGCAGCCCTGCTTCGCCTACAAGATCCTCGCCGCCGGGCGCAAGGACCCCCGCGAAGCGTTCACCGAGGTCTGCTCCAAGATCAAACCCATCGACGGCATCAACGTCGGGATCTATCCGCCCGACAGTCCCACCATCGTCGAAGACAACGTTCGGCTCGCCGAGGAGCTTCTCCCGCGCTAGCGGAGGAGACGGCATGGAGGAGCAGGTCGTTGAAGATGCTGAGAAGGTCCGCGTCCGGGCCTTCAGGAACCGCACCGACCTGATCTTCGTCATCGGCGTTCTGTTTGCGCTCTACGTGGTGGTCGGGGGCATTCTCTGCTTTTTCGCTCCTTATGACGAGGTAATGGATTGGGACCGAGTCGCCTGGAGTCTCCCGGTGTTCGCCGCCTTGGCGGCCCTTTTTCTCTCCGTTGGCGTCGGTCTCTTCCGAACGCGCGAGTGGGCCAGGAAGGCCGGCATGGTGCTCTGTTGGGTCTGCGCCGCGGTCTTTGCTGCCATCGCCGTCCGAATAGCAGTTGGTGGCTGCTGGCTTGTGCTCCGAACAGCGCCCTGGGAATTGCTCCCAAGCTGGCGGCTGCTGATAGCGGCCCTGTTGATTGCCGTCCTGATCAATATACTGTCTGCCTACGCGATGGTCAGGATTGGGCTCTACCTCCGCTCGGACGAAGCGAAGGAAATCTGCGAAGGCGGTGGCAGTTAAAACGGGGGGATTCTTCATGTCGAATCAGCGGGAGACGGTTGAAGGACTTCTGCGGGTCATCGGTGAGGGACGGAGCACGCACACGCCGGAAGAGGTCGCGGATGCCGAGAGCAAGCTCCGCGAGATGGCCGGGGATGTCGAGGAGCTGAAGGCCTTCCGCCGAGACTTCGAGACGCGCGAGCGGGAAAAACGGGAAGCCACGCTCCGCGACGGCGGCACACTCGCCATCATCTTCGGCGTGGTCCTCCTGGCGGCATTCGCCGCCGTCCTCTCCGCGCCCTACTGGGGTCCGAGCACCCGCCGTGACATCTTCGACAACTACCCGATGATCGTCTTCACCTGGATCTGCGCGATCTACGGCCCCGCACTCCTCATCGGCGGCATCGGCCTGAAGACGAGGACCGAAATGGGCCGGAAGGTGATGATCGGCGTCTGCTGGTTCGGCTTCGCGGCGGCGCTGGCAATG
Source organism: Planctomycetota bacterium (assembly GCA_035530235.1). Classification (GTDB taxonomy): domain Bacteria; phylum Planctomycetota; class DG-23; order DATKVD01; family DATKVD01; genus DATKVD01. The sequence goes on from DATKVD010000152.1 coordinate 6,989, forward strand.
GCCGTGGCGTTTTCTGTCCACCTTCGGGGAGTGCGACGCTGGGCTGACCCGAGGTACGAACCTGAACCCGTGCCCTTCCTGATCGCGGTGGGGCTTCCGTTCTTCATGTTCTCGATGTTACTGAATGTCTTCCGCGGGGTCGTCCGTTTCCTCTCGTCGGATGAGGTCAAGGCCCTCTGCGGCGGCACACCCGTACAAAAAACCGGCCCCGAGGATTCGGGGCCGGGAGGATTCTGGAGCGGGTGATGGGGGTCGAACCCACGACATCAACGTTGGCAACGTTGCGCTCTACCACTGAGCTACACCCGCCGGAACGTCCGTATTATACCCCGTGAGGGGGGGCTGTCAACCGTTATCGGCCGGTTTTTCGCCGAGGCTTCACGCAAATCTTTATCGTGCAAGCACTTGGGGCACGGCCGCGTCCGTCGGCTCCCGCACCGACGGCGACCGGCCGGAATTTTCCGCTTTACCGCCCGGCGGCCTCAACGCACAATACCCGCTCCACGCTTCGCTTTCCTGAGTGTGCCTCTCTCGACAAGGAGAAGAACGATGTCCGACGGTCGCACGCATCTCGTGTTCCTTCACCATTCGTGCGGGAGCAACTGGCTGGCGAGTCCCGACGAGAAGTCGTCCGGGGGCGGGCTGCGCGCCGCGCTCGAAGCGGCCGGCTTCAGCGTCCACGACACCCACTACAAGGACGACGTGCCGGGCATCGCGGGACACCCGGACGAGGGCCGACACCCCGTCGGCGATCACACCGACGTGTGCGACTGGACGCACTGGTTCCGATATCACCTGCCGGGCGTGAAAGGCTGGCAGTGCCCGGCCGGGGCCGAGAACCGCATCGTCATGTTCAAGACGTGCTTCCCGGGCAGCAACATCGCCGCCGACGGCGACGAGCCCGGCGACCCGACGAGTCCCGAGAAGACGCTCGCCAACTACAAGGCGGTCTACGTCGAACTGGCGGCGGTCTTCGCCGAGGACCCGGACACGCTCTTCGTGCCGGTCACCGCGCCGCCCCTGAGCCCGGCCGGAAAGGGCTACGTGAAGGAGAACGCCGCACGCACACGCAGCTTCAACAACTGGCTCGCCGGCGACTGGCTCGAATCCTATCGCAAGACCACCGGTCTCGCCAACGTCGCCGTCTTCGATTTCTTCGACGTCCTCGCCAACCCGGCCGAGGACCCGACGGGGCCCAACGGCCTGCGCGAGGACTACCGTGAAGGGCAGAACTCGCACCCCACGCGCGACGGCAACGCCGCCGCCACCGCACGCTTCATCCCGTTCATCACCGCGGCGCTGAAGGCGTCCGCGGGTGCGTGAGACGGGACGGGGCTCCCGGAACTCCCCGGCCGACCGGGGTTCATGCAAACCACTGCTTCGGCAGCCACGGCTCCAGTGCGGTGAGCATGTCTTCGAGCATGGGCTCGATGTCGTAGAAGTCGTGCACCTGCGGGTCGAGGAAGAGCGCCTGTTTCGCCGCCTGGCGGTCGCAGTTCAAGGCCGCCTTGATGCTGAGGTCATGGATCGTCACCCAGTTGAGCACCGTCGCGTGCACCACGGGCGGGAGCGTCACCTGCGGGGCGGTCACTTCCTTGCCCTTCACGGTGGCCATGATCTCGACGCAGGCATCGAGGGGCAATCCCTTGATGAATTCGCCGGTGTTGAGGACGTTGAGTCCGCGCGTGTAGGGGGTGCCGGTGAAATACGACCACAACAATTCGTGCGCGTGCTCACTGGTCAGGAGATGCAAATCCCCCACCGGCTCCGGTCCGTAGGTCCACTCGTGGATGATGTCGGGACATTTCTTCCGGCCGAAGGGCTTGCGGCCCGGGATGACGGCGTTCCGGTTCGACCGCAGCTTGAGCTGGTCGATGCGACGCGGGGTGTAAAAGTACTCGTAGAACTCCGCGAGGTGGGTGTGTGCGCACGACGGCCACGCACCCAGGATGCGGCAGATGTCCTGCTGCAGGCTCACGTCTTCCTCGTGCTCGCCGAGGAGCCTGTCCACGAACTTCGCGTTCGACGCAAGCGACGCGTCGAGAATCTCGCTTGTGCGGTCGACGCCCTTCACCACCACCTTCACCGCGAACGACTGGTGGTTGACGCCCGCGATGGTGATGTCCAGGTCTTTCTTCTTGCACTCGAAGACCTTGGCGAAGTAGTCGAAAATCGAATCGGCCGAGTGACAGAGTCCCCAGCACGTGATGGACGTGGTGCGTCCGACGACGCCGGTGATGACCGACATGGGGTTGGTGAAGTTGAGCAGCACCGCGTCGGGACAGATCTGTTCCATGTCCTTCGCGATCGCGACGACCTCGGGAATCTCCCGCAGGCAGCGTGCCAGCGCCGTCGGACCGAGCGTGTCGCCCACGCCGACGTAGATGCCGTACTTCGCACACACCTCGGCCGAACGGAAGTCGGCCTCACGTCCGCCGGTGGTGATGGAGAGGACGACCGCGTCCGCGCCTTTGAGCGCTTCCTTGCGGTCGAGCGTCCGGCGGACCTTGACGTTCGTCTTCTTCTGCCGGGCGATCTTCTCGAGGAGGTCCGCCACGATGTTCATCGGGACCTCGTCGATGTCGTGGACGACGAGTTCCACGTCCTCGAACCCGCCGACCAGGAGACAGTCGCGCAGCACCTTGTGCACGAAGAGATACGACGCCCCGATGAAGACGATGCGCTTCTTGCCCACCGACCCTTCGTTCCGCTTGTACTCCTCGACGGGGTAGTGTCCGGGGGCTGATTTTCCGACGACGTCTTCCGGCATGTTCGGTTCCTTCACATGGGTAAGCGGGTATCATCCGCCGCGGCCGAGAGCGACTGCACAGCGGGTCACGTGGGAATTGTGATGTGTGCCCTCCATTTGTCAAGGATGCCTTGAAACAATCTTTTGACGATTCTCCCGGGCGACCTGGTGGTATAGCGGCTGATGGTTCGGGACTCACCCCGCTTGAGGGGAGTCCGTGTGACAAAGTTGTCGACGGTGCAACTGCTACACGGAGAATGTCGTTTCGACGGGCCGGTGGCCCGGGAGAGGCAGGATGCTCTTCGGAAGACGTGTCTTTGAGGCCGGCCGGCAGGGATTGGCGCTAAGCGTGCTGTTTGCGCTCGGCGCGGCATCCACATTTGCCGACACGGTGGAATGGACGTTTGACAAGTTCGACGCCGAGGAGTGGGAAGCGGTCGACTGCAAGCCCGAGGTCCTCCCGGACGGCGCCGGGCTCAGGATCCGTGTCGAACCGGGCCAGAAATGGGTCGGAATCCGGGGGAAATCCTGGTGGGACGACATGTTCGACATCCAGATCGAATACGACCTCGTCGGCCCGGTGAATCCGACCGACGTCACCCTGCGGCTTTTCAACGAGGAGAACGACCGTCGCCTGGACCTGGTGCACAACCTCCGCTTCTTCAAGAACAACACCACGGGTGAAATCTATACCGGTTCCTATACCCCCTTCATTTCCTATCACGGCGACAAGGAGGTGGCTCGCGGTGGCGGACACGTCTACGGCATCAGCCGGGGGCTCCGTCTGACCCGGAACGGGGGATCGGAAGTGTTCGCATTCCAGGAACGCCCGGGCGGCGGGTGGGGCCATTGGTACCAAGGCATCAACACCATGCACCGGCAACCGATGCATTTCGACTGTGAGCGTTTCCGCATCGGTGTCTTCATTTCGGTTCCGCCGCAGAAAGAACCGGTTGAACTCATTATTCGACGGCTGTGGGTGTGGAACAGCCTTTACCCCGCACCCGACCGAAAGCCAAGCGAGGGGAACTACGGTCGCGCGGTCGGAGAGACGGAGAAGGACCCGAAGGTCTGGCGGTTTGACTTCGGCCCGCAGGGGCAGCAGCGTGCACAACGGTACCTTCCGGTGACGCAGTGGACGACGTACGACAAGCGCCGCGGCTGGGGATGGAAGCCCGGCCTCGAGCCGCTCTGGAGCATGTACACCATCCCGAGTATGGACGACGTCGAGGCCGCGAAGTTCGGTCTGGAGCCGGCGGGGAAGTCGGGCTACACGCACATCAACTACATGCGGGCCCACAAGAAGCGCTACATCTGTGCGAACAGCCACGGCGGCGACTACGTGCAGTTCTTCAAGAAGTATCTGGACCTGAGCCTTGCGTGCGAACGCGACGGGGTGTACGCCACGCGCACCTACGGGTTCCCTCACGACCCGCAAAAAGAGGCCGATCAGTGGGAGCGGCGCGGCGCCATCTACGTCGACGACGACCTCGAGAGCGAACTCCTGGTGGACCTTCCCAACGACCGCTACACGCTGCTCGTCGGCGTGCAGCATGGCCCGCAGAGTAGTCCCGCGATGCTGGAGGCGGAGGGCGTGACCATCCGGAAGAGTCTGGATCCCAGACGGCACTGCTACCAGATGGACGACGTGGAGGTCACCGACGGTCAGCTCAACCTCGTCGTCCGTGCGAACCGACGACTGGCCATGAACCGGATCGATCCGTGGAACTTGGGCGTCTCCTGGAAGATCAACCACCTCGTCATCATCCCCTCGGAGAGACGTGACGCCATCCGGGAGGAGGAGTGGCGTCTCATCAACGACCGCGGCCGCAAGGTCCGACAGGTGACCTTCGTCGAAGGCGACCCGATCAGTGCACGCGTCGACCGCAACCATCTTGTCGTCGACGAGAAACCGGTCTTCCCGGTCCTCTGGCAGGCGTTCCACGGTGACGCGCAGATGCACTATCCCTACTACCTGTGGGGAAACACCATGGGGACCGTCGGGGTGGGGTGGCACTTCCGGGGATCGGCGCACTTCATGCACGCCGACTGGCGCAGGCGGTCACTGGTCGATGACTATCCCTGGCAGGCCATCAACACCCTCAACCTCGCCTATACCTGGGGATCGAACACGCTCTTGCGGGTGAGCGGGTTCCTGAACTTCATGCCCAGAGAGGTGGCCGGCGAAGGCGGCACGCTCCAGGACGCCCGAGGACGCGCCGACCGCTGGAACGTTCAGCCTCCACTCAACTCCCGACTCGAGCGTGAAATCCAGAAAGAGGCCTACAGCATGACCTCCCACCAGCTCAAGCTCCACCCCGACATCATGGGGCACTACATGTACGAGGAGTTCTGGCATCCGGGCGGACAGGGCTACGACTGGCAGAGCGTCATACAGTTCCAGAAATGGCTGACGGACAAGTACGGGACCATCGATGCGCTCAACCACGAGTGGGGCACCACGTATGACGACTTCGGTGAGATCAAGCCGCCGAAGGCGCCCCAAGAGAGCGCCTGCTGGGCCAACTTCCGTCGCTTCCGCATGTACGCACAGCAGCAGACCATCAAGTATCCGAGAGACCTTCTGAAGGAGCTCGAACCCAACCACGTCACCTTCGGCGCCAAGGGCGACTATGCCACCGCGAGCTGGTATTACGCGAAGGACATCGAGCTGTTCGGGTGGTATGGTCCCAACACCGCGCGTGGGGCGGCGTATCACTTCGGTCAGGTGCCGATGTGCATCGGTGAGCTCTTCGCGTGTCCGTGGGGGTGGGACGACGGCCGCAAGCAGCTCGACCACAAGCCGGCCTATCCGAAGAAGTACCGCAATCCGAACCCCGGGAACGAGTACAACCACTCCATGACGAAGGTCTTCCGCGGCGCACGCGGGTTCTACTGCGAGGAATATAACGACGGCATCCAGCACATGTTCCACCGCACCCGGATGATCGAGAACGGTCACAGGGACGGGACCATCCGCATGTGGTACGGGGCTCTGGCGCAGTTCGACCCGCCCGCGTTCGAAGGGCCCGACGTCTTCATCGACGAGGGGCCGCTGAAATATACGCGGTTCATGGCGTGGGCGTATCGCAACGCACCGCTCTTCCTGCCGGCAAAGGTCCCGCTGCCGCCGGTCGCCGTCGTCAGCACCGACGAATCCTACTACGAAATCCCCGGAACCGGAGAGCTCTTCACCACGCGGGACATCGAGAGCCTCCTCGAACAGATCGAGATGCCCGTCGATATCCTCCGCTCGGGACGCTTCGACGACTACTCGAAGTACAAGGTGCTCATCGTCGGCTCCTTCTCCGAGATGCTGCGGCCCGGACAGGCCGAGAAGCTGAAGGCCTTCGTGAAGAACGGCGGGAAGGTGCTGTGGTTCACGAAAGGGGGCTTTCGAAGCGGGATTGACCTGAAGCTCGGCAAGGAGATGCCCCGCTTCGAGCTGACCGAACTGACCGGGTGCGAGTTCAAGGCGGGAGAAGAGGTCGGTCTCAAACAGGGCGAGCCGATCGTGATCGTGCCCAATCCGATCACCCCGGGCATCACCGAGCAGGTCCAGGTCGCGAAAACCGACCCAAGAGGCCTGGTCATCCTTCCGAAGCAAGAGGGGTGCACCGTGCTCGCGCGTGCAGGACAGATCCCCTACGCCGTCGCAAACTCTGAAGGCGCCGTCATCACCATGAACCTGACGCTTGCACTTCCGGCCTCGAAGGGGTCAGACGTCCCCCAGGACGAGCAGCGGCAGCTGCAAAGGACGCTGCTGAGGTTCCTGAGCGACATCTTCCGGCACGCGTGGAAGATCGACCCGGGCTGCGAGATCGAGGGTGCGAAGGACCCGGCCGGGCTGGACGGCGGCGTGTTGAACGGCGACGGCTACTCGCTCTTTGCCGTTGTGAACAACACCAAAGAGGACGAGGACATTACCGTGAAGCCGGGACTCCCCGCCGGTCGCTACGAACTCATCGACATCACCGGACGACGTCCCATCGTCGTCAAGGAGCCGGACGGTGCACGCACGCTCGATCCGGACCTCGCCCAACTGCGACCGGAAGTGCTGAAGCATGACATCGCACACGACGAACTGCGACGCACGGGACTACCGCTGAAGGTGCCCGCGCTTCAGACGCGCGTGATCCTGGCACGACCGGCCGGCACCGAAGTCGCCGTCAACATCGCCGATTACTACCTGCGCAGTCGCTGCGGGCGACCGCTGCGCATCGTCGTGGGTGACGACGCCCCCGCCCCCGAGCGCGACGCCGCCGAGCGCATCCGCGCCTTCCTCGCCTCGCGCGAGGTCCCCGTCGAACTCGTGAAGGCATCTGAGGTAGAGGTCGTCGAGAACCGTCGCGAAATCCGCGTCCACCCGCGCGTGGGCAAGGTTCAATCGGCACGGCCCGACCAGCAGGACGACTGGTTCCTTGTCGAAACCTTTGTCAACCACCCCGTCGAGACCGACCGCAATCTCATCTGCATCGGCAGCGAGGAGACGAACGCGCTCATCGCGCATTTCGCGCGTCCGGCGACCTTCGTCTACGACAAGGTCCCGGAGAACGTGACGGCGAGCCATCCCGGTCCCGGCCGCGGGGTCATCCAGGTGGTCGACTCGGTCAACTTCCCCTTCTACCAGGCAAACCGTGCCACGCGTGATGCCATCCTCGTCGGCGGCTCCGACCCTGTCGGCACCGCAAAAGCCGCGGACAGATTCCTCGCAGTCATCAAGGACCTCCCGAAGTACGCCCCGCCGGTGGTCGAAGAGGAGATGGAAATCGACGACACGCCCGAAGAGGATGACAAGAAGAAGTAAGCCCCGGCACTGCGGACGGAGTCCCCTGTTGAGTTTCCGTTTGCAGGGGGACTGGCTCAGGGGGACCGTCTCGAGCCGCTCCTCCTCCTGACGGC
>DATKVD010000153.1:0-2511 GCA_035530235.1 Planctomycetota bacterium
CGAGGATGTAGCCGTCCGGTCCCAGGAGGCGGATGTTGTCCAGCATCTCCTGCCGGACCTCCTCGACCGTGCCGAAGGGCAGCGTATACTGGTTGTCCATGGCGCCGTGAAAGATGAGTCGCTCGCCGAAGTCGCGCTTCAAGCCTTCGCGGCCCATCCCCCGGCACCGCCACTGCACCGGGTTCAACACGTCGATCCCGGCGTCGATCATCTCGGGGAGGATCTTGCGGACGGCGCCGTCCGAGTGATGGAACACGAACGCCCCCGCCTCGTGCGCCAGGTCCATCATCCGCTTCATCCGCGGGATGAAAAACTCGCGGATCACCTCCGGCGAGAACATCAGGTCCTCCTGAGACCCCAGGTCCTCCGCCACGTAGCTGATCATCACCTTGCCGGGAATCTGCTCGTAGATCCGCCGCGTCTTCTCATACGCCAGGCCGAACAGCTTATCGAGGCAGTAGTGCACCATGTCGGGGTTGAGGATGAGGTCCATGGCGCCCTGCTGCTGCCCGCGCAGGTGACAGTAGGCCAGGAACGGCTCCGACCCGCCGCCCTGGACGGGCAGGTCCTTGCAGGCGGCGAGGCGCTGCGGGATTTCCGAGAAGTCGTACCAGTCCGCGCTCGGCCAGGTGTAGTTCGCTTCGATCTCGTCCACGGTCCCGTACTCGGCGAGGGGGTAACGGACGCACTCGCGGTAGACGCCGGTGCCGTAGTCGACGCCGCGGTACCGGCAGCCGAACTCGTCGGCGTCGTCGGGCACGGGCGGACCCACGTACTTGGGACCCACGTGAACCACGCGGTCGATGTGCAGCCGATCGAACATGGCGGCGGTGGTCTCACACCCGAGGTGGGCCATCAGCTTCGTCGTCGTCTCCTCGGTGGCCCAGTAGTCCATCGGGATGCGGTCGGGTTTCTCGCGGTTCAAGACCGCCAGCCACCGCTCCCTCGGCGTCATCGTGTCTTTCACTCCGTCCTCCTCACGTGGATCGATCGTCAGTCGTGACAGAGCCGTCCGAAGTAGGCGGAATATCCCGCGGGCGGCGGCCAGTTGTCGAAGGGCCTGGCGCCCGTGGGGAAGTCCGTCTCGCCTGCGCTTCGAAGCCACGTCACGAGCGCGGGGTCGGTCCCGCGGCGCTCGATCTCATCCAAGGCACCCGCGTGCAGCCGCCGCACGACGTCCGGGTTCGCCGCGGCAACGTCTTCCATCGAGCCGAGCCGTGTCAGCACGCAGTCTTCCGGCTTCAGACGGAACTCCAGACACCACTCGGCATCGTAGACGACAAACAGCGTCCCGTCCGCCTGCTTACCCCAACTGTCGGCCCGTATGCCGGTGAGGGCGATGTTGCGCGGGCCGTCTTTGCCGCCGCCCGCGAGGGCCATGACATCGTGCGAATCGATCCCCTCCGGGACCGTCACCCCGGCGAGTGCGCACACGGTCGCAAAGACATCCTGGGGCTGCACGATGAGGTCACTGCGACCGGTGCCGACGCCCGGCGCGCACACCATAAGCGGCACGTGCGCCACCTCCTCCAGGACCGGGTGACCCTTGCCGAAGAGCCCGCGCTCATACAGCCGCGTCCCGTGGTCCGCCGTGAACACGACCGCCGTCGTCTCCCAAAGCCCCGTCTCGTCCATCACGTCGAGCAGTTTGCCGAAGCAGTGGTCCATCCAGCTCGCCTTGGCGGCGTAGGCGGCGCGGATGCGCCCGACGACCTTGTCGGGCACGTCGGCCGGGGTCTTGACGCAGAACGACCGCGGATCGATGCGGCCGTCGTAGCCCGGCTCGTCGACGACCTTCTTCATGAACTCGCGCGGGGCGTCCCACGGCTCGTGAGGGTCGAAGCAGTCCACCCAGAGGAAGAAGTTGTCGCGCTTCGCGTTGTCTCGCACGAAATCGCCGGCGGCGGCGAAGAGCTTCGCCGCGTTCCAGTCCTCGAGTGTCTTGCGGTTCCGGTTCGCACGGAGGTAGGTGGCCATGAGATTGACCTTGAGTGGGTCGCCCTCGACGCCGTCGAAGACGGGATCTGCCTGCCAGTTGTCGGGATAGCCCAGCGTGTCCGTAATCCACGGGCGGTCCACCTCGGCCCCGCGGATTTGCGTCCACGCGTGGAACGGCCAGTCGAAGTTGTGGCCGCCGTTGACGAGGTGAGGCGTATCGTGGATGAGCTGTGTCGCGTAGCCGGCCTCGGCAAGCGTCCTGGGAAACGTCACCCGGTCGTGCCGGAGCGGCAGCCACGGATGAAACGGCCCGCCGGTGCGTCCGGTCATCACGTCGGTGCGGTGCGGGATGGTCGGGAAGCTCGCGGCGAAGCACCGGTCGAACCGCCGCGACCGCCCGGCGAGCCGGTCGATGTTCGGCGTCGTTATCCAGTCGCTCCCGTTCACCCCGATAGCGTCGTACCGCAGCGTGTCGATGATGACGAGGATGATGTTCATGCCCTCTCCTTCCCGCCGTGCACGGTCGCGTTCCGGGGCATTATGCCAGACTCGACAACCATGGGCAAACAGAAT
>DATKVD010000154.1:0-5009 GCA_035530235.1 Planctomycetota bacterium
CTCCCAATGCTTCTGGGGGGCCTCGTCGATGTTGTAGACCACCGCGTCGGCGAGCCAGCCCTTCTTCCGCAGGAACGCCGCATACGCCGTCATGAACTGCGTGAACTCACGGTAGTACTGCTCGGAGAACGTCTCGGGGAATCCCCACTTGCCGGGCTTGCGGAAGACCGCCGCCACGAACGCGCTCATCCCCCGTTCGAAGCAGTAATTTCCCCACCGCTCGACCTCGGAGAAGTCGTACGTCCCGTCCGCGTTCACCTTGGCCGGGTATGCCGGTTTGGCCCACGGCCAGGCGGTCAGCACGAAGCCGCCCGGGGGCAGACGGTGCGCGCACATCAGGTCGTACCACGTCTTCCGGATCTCGTCATACTCGGCCCCCGGCTCCATCCCGTAGAACTTGGGTCCGGCGATGTTCCCCAGGGCGAACGTCTGGAACTTCGACCGCACCGGCAGCTCGAAGTCGAACACCCGCACGTTGAGCGTCACCTCCTGCGCCTCCACGCCGTCCCCGGTGACGGTGAGCGTCCCGGCGTATCGCCCGGCCTTCGTGTCCTTCGTCGCGTGGACCGTCACCCACACGGGCTGCACCTTGCCGGGCGGCACGTCCACCTTCTCCACGTTCAAGAGCGGGTCCGGCCACTGCCCCACCCACGCCGCCGTGTAGCTGGGGGGACTCGTGTTCACGTATCCCACCGGGTTCACGGTGATGTGCTTTGAGGCGATCACGCCGCCGCCTTCGGCCTTGAGATCGCTCGCGGTCACCTTGAGGCCCTTGACGTTTCCGTTGGCGCCGAAGACCACGATCTGGAGACCCTCGTATTCGTTGCGAGCGAGTTCGATCGAGACGGCGTCCGAGACGGGTCCGCGGTAGGGGCCGTCGCGGCGGAGCTTGACGAGCGGGGTCTCGACGCCGATCTGGAACGGGACCTTTCGGCGGACGACGGCGAAGGTGCCGTCGGAGACGGTCCATTCGCTGGCGGCGTCGGCGGCGTCCACCGCACGAAGCCGGATGCGGCATCCCTTGTCTTCGGGAAGTGCGGCGGTGTTCCAGAGGAAGCTGCCCCGGTCGGCTGCGATGTCTTTCGCGGCCGGTCGCCACTCGCCGCCCTCCGACGCGTACTCCAGCTCGAACCGCGTCAGGTTGCCGTTGAGGTCGGGCGGGTCCGGCATGCTCCAGCGGATGAGATGCTCGACGCCGACGGTGATGCCGTCCGTGCGGTCGAGCAGGACGGGGGCGAACGGCGCCACGTTCCCCTCGGCCTCGTAGGTGATCGTCAGCTTCGGCCGGAGTGTCACCGTCCCGTCGGTGTTCGAGGCGAAGACGACGAACCCCCCCGTGCTCTTCAGGTCCGGCGGGTCCTTCTTCCACTGCTGCAGCAGCACGAGTCCCTGGTTCTCTTGGGGGGCGTCGATCCACGCCTGGAAGACCTCCGGACGCAGGTCGAACTCGATCCAGCTCCGGAACGGCGTCGCGACCTTGGGACCCCGGCGCTCGCCGAAGATGTGCGCCGTCGCGGCGGGTTCCTTCTCCGTGTTGTCCTTTGTGCCGTCCAGCGACCGGTGAAGCGCCATGGCGTAGTCGTAGAACGACCAGAACTCATCCGTGTAGAAGATGTGCACCTTGGCCGAGACGACCTTGACGTTTCTGCCGCGGATCCATCGGTCGAGGTGGTCCCAGCGGAGCACGTGACGGTAGTTCGACAGGTTTCCGAGGACGACCTCACGTTTCATCTTGCCGGCTTTGATCTGGTTCTCGTGCCAGGCCGAGAGTTCGCGCTTGACGTCGTCCACGAGCTTCATGGTGCCCGGGCGCCGGCTGTCGTCCGAGCCGTCCTCGTAGCCGTTCACCCCCTTCTGGAACGTGACGGTCGCGGTGAACCGCTTCTCCTGCCCGGCCGCCGGCGTGCCCGCAGCCACCAGCGCCAGCGCCGCCGCACACATCACCCACCTCGTCCCCGACGCCCCAGAGGCGTGAGACCTTCTCTCCCGCATCTCCGTGCCTCCCTGAAATGATGTCTTTCCCCTATCAGTATGGGCCCGCGACGGCCGGCTTACAAACCCGAAAATGATGCTCAACATCGTTTTTCCTTGTGGGAATCCCCATGTCTGCTAAAAGGGAGGCCGCGGGAAATGGAGGGGATCATGCGTGCGATGGTGTTCGAGGGGCCGGGTCGACCGCTCCGGCTGAAGGAATTGCCGGACCCCGCGCCGGGTGCGGGACAGGTGCTGGTGCGCGTGCACGCGTGCGGCGTCTGCCGGACCGACCTCCACGTGGTGGACGGCGAGCTGCCCGACCCGAAGCTGCCCCTCGTCCCGGGACACCAGATTGTGGGGACCGTCGCTGCGCTCGGCGAGGGTGTGACGGGATTCTCAAAGGGCGACCGTGTGGGGGTACCGTGGCTCGGCGGAAGCTGCGGGCGGTGCGACTACTGCACGTCGGGCCGCGAGAACCTGTGCGACGAGGCCCGCTACACCGGCTACCAGATCGACGGCGGGTTCGCGGAGTTCTGCGTGGCGGACGCACGGTTCTGTTTTCCGATCCCGTCGGGGTATCCGGACCTCCAGGCGGCGCCGCTTCTGTGTGCGGGACTCATCGGGTATCGTGCGCTCACGATGGCGGGCGACGGGAAGCGTCTGGGGTTCTACGGTTTCGGGGCGGCGGCGCACATCCTCATCCAGGTCGCCCGCCACCAGAAGCGCGAAGTCTACGCGTTCACGCGCCCCAGCGACGAAGCCGCCCGGGAATTCGCCCGCACTCTCGGGGCCGTGTGGGCCGGAGGTTCCGACGAGCCCCCACCCGTGCCCCTGGACGCTGCCATCATCTTCGCACCCGTCGGAGACCTCGTGCCCCTCGCCTTGAGGGCCGTCGCCAGGGGCGGCACCGTCGTCTGTGCCGGCATCCACATGAGCGACATCCCGTCGTTCCCGTATTCGATCCTCTGGCACGAACGGGTGCTCCGCTCCGTGGCGAACCTCACCCGCCGGGACGGCGAGGAATTCCTCGCGCTCGCGCCCAGGGTGCCGGTCAAAACCGAGGTCACCCCCTACCCGCTCGAGAAGACGAACGAGGCCCTCGACGATCTGCGTGCCGGACGCTTCACCGGCGCCGCCGTCGTCGTGGTATCGGAGGGTTGACGGGCGGGCCCTCGGGTGTGTATGATGGGCGTCCACGTTTGGGACGTCTCAGGAGACAGCGGATGCGTTTCGATTATCCCGCCCGCGTGCGGTGGGCCGTCGCGTTCCTGGTGATCATCACCCTCTACGGGAGCGTCTCGCTCCTCCAGATGGTCATGGGGCGGCGGTCGGAGAAGCAGGCGGTCGCACAGGGCGGCGACGTCGACTGGACCACGATGTACGAGAGCCGGTTCGAGCCGCTCCGCGCGGACCTGCCTCCCGACGCCGTCGTCGGCTACCTCACCGACCAGCCCCCCGACACGGGAACGGGAAAGGACCTCCGTCTGACGCAGTACGCCCTGGCGCCCATCATCGTCAAGGCGACCGTCAAGGCGGAGCTGGTCGTCGGTAATTTCCACGACCTCGCCGGGATATCGGAGATCGTGCGTCGTGAAGGGCTCATCGTCGTCAGGGACTACCGGAACGGTGTCGTGCTTCTCAGGGGAAAGGCGGAATAATGCCCGGTCTGATCCTGGCGCTGCTCATCTCGGTGGCCACCGGGTTCCTCCTGACGTGTGTGCTGTGGCCGGCGGGCAAGGGGTTCCGGGGAAGCATCGGTCTGCGTCTCAGTCTGGGCGTCGGGCTGGGACTCGGCGTCTCGTCGTGCGTCTATTTCCTGTGCCTGATCCTCTTCGGCCCGTCGGTCACCACGTTCGTCGGTGTCGACCTCGTGGTGCTGGTGTGTCTGGCGGTCGTGTTCGGGCATTCGTTCATGACCTCCCAGGACGCGCCCGGGCCCGCGGCGCCCCCGTCCGGTGACGGCCGGCCCAGGGCGAGCGGGTTCCTCATGGTCGGCCTCCTCGTTCTGATCGTCCTGGGCGTCGTCTCGTTCGCCACGATGGTGTCGATGAAGCCTCACGGCGACTGGGACGCCTACGTGAGCTGGAACCTGCGGGCGAGGTTCCTGTTCCGCGGGGAGGCCCTGTGGCATCGGGCGTTCTCGCCGCTCATTTCCCGGGCGTGTCCGGGATACCCCGTCTTTCTGCCGTGCCTGGTGGCACGCTGCTGGCATTACGCGTACAGGGACATGGTGGCGGCGCCCATCGCCGTGGCGGCGCTTTTCACGGCCGGCGTGGCGGCACTGGGGATGTCCGCGCTGTGGGTGCTCCGCGGAAGGACCCAGGGACTCCTGGGGGCGGCGGCGCTCCTGGGGACCCCGTGGCTCCTGATGCACGGGACCGCGCAGTACGCCGACGTGCCGATGGCGTTCTTCTTCCTCGGGACGATCGTCCTCGTGACGCTGGCCGACCGCTTTCCCGAGTCGCGCCGGGGGCTCCTGGTCCTGGCCGGGTTCATGTGCGGACTCGCCGTCTATACCAAGCACGAGGGACTGCTCTTTCTCCTGGGCCTGGTCATCGTCGCCGTCGTCTGGCTCGTCCGCACCGGCGACCGGAAGGCCTGTCTCAGGCGTATCGCGCCCTTCGCCGCCGGGCTGGCGCTGCCGCTCCTGCTCTTCGTCTACCTCAAGACGGTCCTCGCCCCGAAGGCGAACTACATGGTCGCCGGCATCCGGACGCCCGACGTCCTGAGGAGACTCGGCGACCTCTCACGCTACCTCTACATCGCGAGGTCCTTCGCGGAGCAGGTCTTCGACCTCCGACGGTGGTGCCTGCTGCCGGTGGTGCTGCCCTTCTATCTGCTCGTGACGGGTGCGAAACGCGACGACCGGCACCGACCGGGCGTCCGCACGGGGGCTTACGTCCTGGCGTTCATGATCCTGGGCCAGTTCGTCGTCTACCTCATCACGCACGACAAGATCGCCTGGCACGTGACGTATTCGATCGACCGGTTCCTTCTGGAACTCTGGCCGACGGTGGTGTTCATCCTCCTGCTCG
>DATKVD010000155.1:0-3084 GCA_035530235.1 Planctomycetota bacterium
TCACAAAATTCTCGAGCATCCTGAGTCCGACGCGCTGGCTCTTTTCCGGGTGGAACTGCGTGGCCCAGACGTTGTCCGTCGCGACGGCACTGGTGAAGGTTTCGCCGTACTCGGTGCGGGCGGCGACGACCGTGTCGTCGCACGGCACCACGTGGTACGAGTGCACGAAGTAGACCGCACTGCCCTGGGGCACGCCGGCGAAGAGTCCCACGTCGGGCGTCATCTCGAGCGTGTTCCACCCGATGTGCGGCACCTTGAGACGTCGGGTGCGGAAGCGCACCACCTCGCCCGGGATGACCCCGAGTCCTTCGTGCTCACCGTCCTCGGTGCTCCGGTCGAACAGGAGCTGGAGTCCGAGACAGATGCCGAGGAACTTGCGTCCCCCGCGGATGTGGTCGACGACGGGCCGGGCGAGCCCCCGACGATCGAGTTCGGCCCTGGCGTCGGCAAACGCCCCCACCCCGGGAAGCACCAGCTTGTCGGCACGCGCCACCTCGGTGGGGTCGCTCGACACCCGGACCTCGCACCCGGCCCGCTCCAATCCCTTGGCCACACTGTGGAGGTTGCCCGAGCCGTAATCCACGACGACCAGCATCGTCATAACCCGTTAAACGGAAAGGGGTTATAAGGAACGGCGCACCTCGCCCACGGGCGACGTGCGCCGTGCTTCACCGTCTCCGGATGGTCTGTCTCACCGTCTCACGGCATGAAACTCGAAGCCGTCGTCGCACCGAAGGCGCCCTCGACGGGCATCACGACGATCTCGACGCGTCGGTTCTTGGCCTTGTTGGTGGAGATGGGCTGGTGCTCCCCGTAGCTCGTCGCACGCAGACGTCTCGGATCGACCCCTCGACTCACCAGGTAGGACATCACACTCTGGGCACGGGCGTAGCCGAGTTCCCAGTTGTTCTTGTAGTAGGGCTTCAGTTTCCTGATGGGATCGGTGTCGGTGTGACCTTCGACCTGGATGGTGGCGCCGGCGAACTCGGAGTTCAGGAGAACCGCCACACGATCGAGGACGGCCTTGCCCTCGCTGGAGACATCGGACCGGGTCTTTCCATCACAGACAAGCTTGTCGTCGATGCGGATGACCGGCTGATTGCCGCGTGCCTCCACGCTCGCCTGTGACGGCAGCTGACGACGGAGCGCTTCGATGTCGACCGCTCTGGGCGTGGGCATGGCCGGCGGCAGCATCGGCGCCGCCGTTTCCACCGGCTTCATCTCGGCCTGCTGAGATTTGAACTGCTCGAACTCCGCCTGCAATGACGCGTTCTCGGCCATCAGCTTATCGTCGTGCGCTTTCAGAGCATCGAAGTCTCGCTTCGCCACCTGGTCCTGGCATCCCAGAGACGTCACCAGTCCGAAAGCCACCGCCAACATCAACCACCCTCTGACTCCCCTCATGACAGCACTCCTTTCTCCGAAATACGTGCCTCGAGTAACCCGTCCTCACCTTTTCATCACTACTTGCGGAAACCCCGTCTCAGGAACACCACCAGCAGTGTCACCACCACGCCGGCCAGGAACGCCACGGCGACCACCATCGCCGAGGACGTCTCCCACCTCGGCACGATGAAAACAACGACCGCGCTCTCACCGAGATTCTGAAGCACCAGGATGACAATCAGCGTGATGAGGACCACCAGCGCGACGACTTTGACCCAGTGCCATGCCCCCCTGACGTGCTCCTTGAGTCCCGAAGGCTTGTCGGTCACCGTCGGCCCTCCCACGGACTCTCCGAGACGCTCAGACGGGTCCGGTCGGGGGTGTTGCCCCCCACTTCGCCGCGTCGCCGCCCGTACATGGCGGATAACACATCTGGCCCGTTGTTACCACATCATGTGGGGTTTGTCCAGCACGGATGAGGTGAAAGCGCATAAATATTGTAGTTTTCTTCCCGGATGGCCGGGCGGCATCGAAATGGCTTTTGCTGACTAGAGATGGACTTCCCCCGTTTCTCTTGTCGGACCGAACCACGGGAAAACTTGAGGATTTCGCGGGATTTTCGCCGGAAAACCGGCCTAAAACCCGTAGGAAAGGACCGCTATCTCGCGCAGCTGCATGAGGTCGACCACCCACCAGTTGAGGATCTGATTGCCCCAGAGGACCACCAGCAGCGCCCCCAGGGCCAGGAACGGTCCGAGGGGGATCTCCCGGCTGCGGGTCTTGAAATAAACCACACCGCCGACCACCGCGCCGATGAACGCCGCCAGCAGAAACACCATCGGGATGGCCCGCCAGCCGAGGAATCCGCCGATGACCGCCAGAAGTTTCGCGTCCCCGAGACCCATCGCCTCGCGTCGGAACACCTTCGTCCCCACGAACCGCACCGCAACGATGAGGATCGCCCCGGCGGCCATCCCGCCCAGGGACGCAAGCAGTCCGTCGATCGGCGGCACCTTCGCCACCCACCGGCTCACCGCTTCCGTCCATCGTCCGCCGCCCGGATGGAACCCGACGTAGAGCGAATGCATCCGCGGATACGCCGCACTCACCGCCAGCGCCAGGACGATGCCGAACACGGTGAGCTTCTGCGGGATGATCTTCCACTTGAGATCCACGAAGCTCGCCACCACCAGCAGCATCGCGAGCGCCGCGTACGCGAGGTAGACCGGCACCGGCGCGCCGCGCACCACCACGATCAGGTAATAGAACCCGCTCAGCATGAGGGCCGTCAGGAGTTCGACGATCGCGTACTGGATGGAGAACGGCTCGCCGCACTCGCGGCACTTCCCGCCGACGAGGAAGTACCCGACGATGGGGATGTTCCACCGTCCGACGGGCTGGAAACATTTCGCACAGTGACTGGGCGGCCAGAGGAGCGACTTGCCGAGCGGAAGCCGGTAGATGCAGACGTTGAGGAAGCTGCCGAAGACCGAGCCGAAGAGAAAGCTGAAGACGAGCCAGAGGATGTCGATGCGGGTCATGGGGCGCCCCCGTGTGCGGGGAATCGGGATGGGCTAACTGTACGCGTGGCGGGCGTGCGACGCAAGCGAAAAGCCGTCTCCGCTCTCCCTTTCACCCGTCCCGAGCGCATGTGAGCGGCCCCCGTAAGGGTCGATCGGTCTGATGTCTGGCGTGGGT
>DATKVD010000156.1:0-8045 GCA_035530235.1 Planctomycetota bacterium
TCCCGACCGGCTGGCGTCACGACGGCACCGGACGCTACCCGGAGGCGACGCCGCCCGTCACCTGGAGCCGCACCGCGGTGGGCTGCGTCGTCAAGGGACTCCACTCGTCGGCGGACCGGCCGAAAGGCGATACGCCCGACGGGGCGCTCGCGATTCCGAGGGGCTACGTCCGACGGTGGCTGCTGTTGGGGCCGTTTGACGCGGAAAGCGCGGCGGATCTGGACAAGGACTTCCTGAAAGGCGAAGCGGCCGTGCAGCCGAGCGCGGGCGACAAGGTGGACGCGCTCGAATGGAAACCGTTCACCGTGCCCACCGAGCAGGAAATCAACGACAAGATGTTCTGGGCCCCCCAGAACGAGTGCGAAGACCGCTACGGACTCTACGCCGTCACCAAGGTGCTGGGCAAGGTGAAGGAGAAGGTGTTCTATGCCCACGCATATGTCCACTCGGAGCGCGCGGGCGAGGCGGTGTTCGTCGTCGGGCACGCCGGTCCGCTCAGGATGCTGGTGAACGGCGAAGAGGTGTTCCGGGGCGTGAAGCCCCACCGCGGGACCGGCGCCGCGGTCTGGATGTTCACGCGACACCAGGAGCACCGTCGGCTGCGGATCGGTGAGACGCCCGGGAACCCGCGCGTCACCGTCTCGCTCAGGAAGGGCTGGAACCGCATCCTCTGCAAGTTCTACGACGCCCAGGGCGGCAAGTACCAGGCGAGCATGTATCTCGTCATCGTGGACCGTCCGGACATTGGGTACGAGAATAAGAACATCCGCTGGGTGACGCGGCTGCCCGACTGGGGCGTCAGCTCGCCCATCGTCGTTCGCGATCGGCTGTTCCTGAGCTGCGAGCCGGACCTGCTCCTGTGCCTGGACAAGAAGACGGGCAAGATCCTCTGGACGCGCTCCACCGCGATCTATCACGCCGTGACCGACGCCGAGCGCGCCGCGCATCCGGAACTCAAGGAGATCGACCCGCTGGCCGCGAAGCTCGAGGACCCGAACACCCCCTACGCCGAAAAACCGGCCCTCCGAAAGCAGATCCAGACCCTCCTCCACAAGGTGGACAAGGAGAAGTACGCCTGGCCCATGGCCAAGAGCCTGCCCGCAACGGGGCTCACGTTTCCCTCGCCCGTCAGCGACGGCACGCACGTCTACGTCTTCTACACCCACAGCATCGCGGCGTGTTATGACCTGGCGGGCAACCGCAAGTGGGTGCGCAACATGATTGAGGAGATCAGCGGCCACAGCAGCTTCAACATGAGTGCGCCCATCCTCGTCGGCGACAGGCTGATCCTCCTGCGCGACTATCTGGCCGCACTCGACAAGCACACCGGCACCGTCCTGTGGAAATCTGTCGAACTGCACGGACACTCGGTGGACGAGTGGCACGACCCCGAGAAGAAGATGCGCTATAACGCGAATTTCTCGGCCACGCCCACGGCGTGCCGCATCGGCGGCGAGGACGTCATCGTCTGCGGGTTGGCCACGGTGGTGCGCGCACGCGACGGCAAGCTCCTCGCCATCCTGGACCAGAAGGGCCTGGGCAATCCGCGGGCAGGCTTCGTGTGGGACGGCGCCGACACGGTGTGGGGCGTCACGAGCGGACTGCTCAAGGTGACGTTTGGCGGCAAACCCGACGGCGCAAAGCTCCGACGCATCCAACTGCACAACGAACTGTTCTTCGCCGCGCCGCTCGTTCACGACGGGATCGTCTACCAACTCGGCATCCGAGGCTACCTCAGTGCCGTCGATGCCGGGACGGGACGGACGCTCTACTGTCGGAAGCTCGACCTCGACCCGTGGCTCTGGGAGTGGACGCTCGGCGCCTGCTCGAGCCCGACCCTCGGCGGGACATATATCTACATCATGGATAACCAGCTCAACGCCATCGTCATCAGGCCCGGACCGGAGTTCGAGCAGGTGGCCGCCAATCGCATCGACAACTTCCTCGAGCGCCGACTGCCCGAGCGGCAGCAGGACTCACCCATGACCAACCCGGTCTTCGACGGCGACTGCATCTACATCCGCGGCGAGCGCGACCTCTTCTGCGTCGGGGAGCCGAAGTAGCCGCGCGGGAGTGCCACCGATGAGCGGACCCGGGCGAACCGCCGTGCTGATGGGCGTGGTGATGGTGGCGGTCTGCTGCCGGAAGGAGAGACAGGAGTTGTCAGGACGCGAACAGCCTAACACCGATCCCTGGGTGGCGACCGCGGCGAGGAGAGCAAGCGAAGCGCGGCCGGCGCTGGCGACGCCGCTCGAATCGCCGAAGATCGTCATTCGTAAGTCCAAGCGGAGGCTTGTGTTGCACTCGGCGGGCAAGGCGGTGCGCACCTACCGGGTCGGGCTCGGCTTCGAGCCCACCGGCGACAAGGAACGCGAGGGCGACGGACGTACCCCAGAAGGCGAGTTCTACGTGTGCAACAAGAACCGAACCAGTAAGTTCTATCTGTCACTGGGGTTAAGTTACCCGAACACTGAAGATGCCGCGCGCGGGCTGAAGGACGGCCTCATCACCCGTGAGCAGCACGACGCGATCGTCCGCGCGATCACGCACGGCGAGCGCCCGCCGTGGGATACCGCGCTGGGCGGCGAGATCTTCATCCACGGCAATGGCGCAAGCCGTGATTGGACCTGGGGTTGTATCGCGCTCGAAGACGAGGACGTCCGCGAGCTGTTCGAAGCGGTGCCCATCGGCACACCCGTCGTCATCCAGCCGTGAGGGGTAGGGATGGAGACAAGAATCAAGATAAACCTTGACGAGGTAATGAGTTGCGGTGAGCCCGTGGTGCTCGAACTCGGCTGCGGTACGCGCAAGACCCCCGGGCGCATCGGCGTCGACTGCGTCGATCTGCCCGAGGTCGATATCGTGGCGGATCTCGAGGCAGGGCTTGACTTTATGCCGGATAATTCGGTCGATGAGATCCACGCCGAGCACGTCCTCGAGCACTTGGAGAACTTCGAGGGGATGATGCGGGAGATCTGCCGCGTGCTGAAGGCTAGCGGCACGTGCCGCGTGCGGGTGCCGCACTTCACAAACCCTTACGCCTACTCGGATTACACCCACAAACGCGTCTTCGGGCTCTACACGTTCCACTACTTCGTCGATGAGGCGCATCAGCTTCGCCGGAAGGTCCCGAGCCACTACACGGACGTGCGCATCCGCATCCTCTCGCAGCGACTTATCTTTCGTTCACCGTTCAAGTTAGGCAACATGGGCAGGAAGCTTTTCGGGCGGATGATCAACTGCTGCACGTGGATGCAGGAACACTACGAGGCGAACCCGTGGCACGTCCCCTGTCACGCGATCGAGGTGATTTTCGCGCCAGTGAAACCCGGCGCCGGGGGCGAGCTAAGTCTTTAGATCGGAAGGGCTTACGTCGCCGCCGGCCGCATGTTCCGGCGGCTCGGGCACTGGATCGTACCCCGCCTTGCCGAACGGATTGCACCGCAGCACCCGCCAGACCGCCAGCCCTAACCCCTTGATGACACCGTGCTTACGTAATGCCTCGATGCAGTACTCGCTGCAGGTGGGCTCAAACCGGCAGTGCGCGCCGAAGACGGGCGACAGCACCCGTTGATAGAGGCGGACGAGCAGGATGAGAAACGCGCCGACGCCGGATGAGACGACAGTCAAGATTCGTCCGTAAGTGCTTGTCATGAATTGGGTTCCATCTTCCGCGCGGCTAGCTTTCGGCTCAATTTCACCAGCGAGGTGCTCACCTCGTCAAGCGAGAGGTCGATGCCGCGGCGGGGGATCACGATGATGTCGAAGCCGGCGGGGATGTCGTGCTTGTGGAGGCGGAAGGCCTCGCGGCAGCGTCGCCGGAAGGTGTTGCGGCGGCAAGCGTTACCCCATTTGCCGGCGACGCTCAGGCCGATGCGGGAAAACGCGAGGCCGTTGGGGCGGACATAGAGGATCAGGTGACTGTCGGCGGCGGAGTTCCGTGCGCGGTAGGTCGCGTCGAAGTCGCCCCGCCGGGTGAGCCGTTCGCGCTTGATGAGCCCCATTTTTTTCGTCGCTTCCCGTCCCATTCAGTCGCTTCCTCAGGCGTCAAAGGTCCCGCCGCGTCGCATTCGTGTCCGACTTTGTCGCGCGGACGTCCGGTTGTGTCCACTTATGTCGGACGCATGACGCGAAATGTCGCCTCGCCCCGAGCCGCCGCCGGCCCGTCCCGAGCCGCGGGCAAAGCCCCGGCGACTTGACCGATCATGCAAAATTCCGGCGGCGTGCGCCGGGCCGTTCCTTCCGCGAAGTGACCCCGCGCGGCGCCTGCCAGTGGCCGCATGGACATGCGCGAGGCGTCCCCGCCTCCCCGGCCCCGCCGCATTGTACCGAAGCGGGGCGTGAGAATCAAGGTTCAGCGGGGCGCGTTCACCGCAGGCGACGCCGGGGTTTTCGTCGTGAAGGTGACGTCCAGGCGAACCACGCTTTACGGCTTTGCAAAAGCATACGGGGATATGCAGAAAAAAGCGATTGACACACCGATGTCTGGAAGGGATGATATCAAGGGTGGTCAATCGACCGCTCCATGTAAGGACGCACCGATGCTCCTGAGCCGTAAGGAAGAGGATTACATATTGCTGATGGGGAGAGCCTACGAGGAAGGTGTGCACGCAGTCCGTCAAAAAGACGTGATGCGGGAACTCAACATTACAGCAGACGAGTACTCAGACATCCGGCGCGTGCTGGATGGCTTGGGAGAGTCGGGGATGACATCGAAGCATACCGAAGGAGGAGTCACTTATACGGACGTGTACCCGAGCCGCCGCAGCCTGGAACTCGCGCGAGAAATCCGGAAACGCCGGGCCGAAGAAGCGCATCCCGACGTTGTTGCCCGGTTTTCCTCGTGGTGGCGGCGGAGTCCTTGGTTGGCGTGGCCTGTCATCGTCTTCATCGTCCTCTCCGCCGCGTATGGCATTGTTGAGTTGGTGCTGAGAGTGATTGCGGCTCTCTGCCGGGAATAGACGGTGGCGAGTGAGACGGTGAAGAAAACCATCTGGCCCTGATGCGAGGTGAGCCATGGCGAAACAACGGGCACAAGTTCAGGACGATTTACATGTACTGGCAGATTGACGCTTTCATCTGCATGCTGGACTCCATGAAAGGGAGGTCGAGGAACACACTCGTGGCTTATAGGGCCGACCTCAGACAGCTCAAACGATATCTGGCTGCACACGATATTGCCCCGATGGAGGTGAAACCAGGGCAACTTCAGGAGTACATAGACAGAGCGGGCAAAGGCCGGCTTTCAGAAAGAACCGGTGCACGTAGGGTGGCTTCCACAAGAGCGTTCTACGAATTCGCCCACAGCCGGGGATGGTGCAACCGCAATCCGGCCTCTAAGCTTGTCGCACCAAAATATCAGATAGGGCTGTCGCGCCCGCCACAGGCCTCTGAAGTGGAACAGTTGTTGGCTGGGACCGGCGGTTCAGACCTACTTTCACTTCGCGACCGCGTGACCATTGAGATTATCGCGCTTACAGGCATTCGCCCGTCTGAGCTAGTGGCATTAGACGTGAGCGATGTCGATTGCAGAGCAGGGACACTTCGGGTGACCGGGAGTGGTGCCAATACAAGAACGGTCGCTATCCCCCCCTCAACTAAGGACGTACTTGTGGAGTACGTGAAGCAGTTGCTCCCGATAGTCGGCAGTGATGGTCCGCTATTCATCACGAAGCTCGAAGCCCGCCGGATGCACAGAACAAACGTTAACATCATAATCAACGATTACTTTCAGGGATCAGGAACGAGGATTACGCCCACTTCCCTTCGACATGCTGTTGCACTGGAAGCACATCGGAAAGGTGCGAATGCCCAAGAGATCAGGCGACTCCTTGGCCTCAAGAGTCGGATGAGGGCGTATCACTACCTCAGATTGCTTAAGCAGCTTGAGGCAGAAGCCCCGCGATCCAAATAAACGGGGCCTGATATGATAACCGTGTGAGGTTCCTTGCCAACTTAACTAGGGACAGGGGGGCTGTTGAAAAACGCCCGGCAGTCAGTCATGAGGCGGTGGGTCAGGAGACCCACCGCCCTTTCCGAAGAACAAAGATGGGTTGGGGGGTCTCCTGACCCGCCAACGGAACCGACAGAGAGGTTTTTCAACAACCCCACAGGCCGCGTTCATTTGCAGTCGACAACGCGCCCGGTGCCTGTTCCGGGTCGCGGGTGACGGGGCTCCCCTTCGACTTCGCTCAGGGCCATGAGCCTGTCGAATGGCTGTCCCGCCGGCGGCCGGCGCCCGGCGCGGGCGGCAGCTACTCCTCGACTTCGGCCGACCCGGTCTTCTCGTCCCACTTCTCGCGGAGGAGTCGGGCCAGCCTGTCCAGGACTTGGATGCAGGTCCGCCGCTCCGCGGCGGGCACCCGGCCGAACGCGTCCGAGAGGAGCTTCTTTCCGTCCGCCTGGACCACGTCGAGCACGTGGCGTCCTTCGGGGGTAAGTTTCGCCATGACGATTCGCCGGTCCTCGGTGCTGCGTCGGCGCTCGACCAGACCGGCGTGGAGGAGCCTGTCGATGAGATTGGTCGCGGCACTCATGGTCGTTCCCAGGTTGGCGGTCAGTTTTCCCATGGTGGTCTCGCCGGTCTCCGCCAGCAGGGCCAGGACGGTGTACTGTGGCAGGTTAATGCCCTTTTTGGACATGCCGCTCGTGACCCACGGGGTCACGGCCAACCGGTAGCGCCGCATCACGGAGAAGAAGTCCTCAATGTCCCTGCTCATCTCGTCCTCCATCGGGATCCCTCCTTTTCCAAGTGCTCCCGTTCGCAAATTCATGTAGGGTAGTATGCCCTATCGTGCGGCCGCCCGTCGGGACGGCGTAGAGCCGAAGCACCAGGGACCAAGCACCAGATTCCAGGCAAACCCCAGGGACCAAACTGCAAATTCCAAGGGCCGACATCCGCCACGTCGTTTCTTTGGGGTTGGGTGCTTGGCGCTTGTTTGGCATCTGGCATTTGGTTCCTCGAATTTCCCCCGCGGGACCGCGGCCCGGCGGGCCCCCGATACACCGGGGCATATTGTAACAGAAGGGCGGTCGAACCTCAAGGCCCAGTCGCACCGTCCGCAGGGGGGCCCGCTGGGGAAAAAGGGCGTTGACGCAGGGATGTCTGGAAGGGAGGATATGCAGGGCCGTCGCGTGCCTTTTCCGGATCTTGGGTGGCGGGGCTCCTGTCCCGCCACCTGCCGTCCGGCTTCGGCGCGGTGGGACGGGAGCCCCACCACGCAGGCACTCCAGGGAACTCAGGCAAGAGGGGTCAGGCGTCCGGACAAGGGCCTGTGCAGAAACCGTGTGAGCCGTTATCCCACTGGGGGAGGACACGAATGCCGGGGAACATCACGCCCGAGCAGTGGTTGGGGATTCTCGCGGTGCTCGCGTTGATCCTGTCGTCGATCGCGCTTGCCATGGCGGAGGGCGCCAAGCGGATTGCGAAGGACAACAGGAAACGGATCGAAGACCTGGAGCGGCGAATGGCCCGCTCGGGGAGCGCCGCGGACGGCACGGAATAGGAGGCCGGGCGGCGTCAATCAGATCGCGACCACGCTCCAAGTGAATGGGGACGGCTCCCACCTGAAGTCCTGCGAAATAACGGCGGACCGTCCTTGGTCAAACGATGCCGGTCGGTCGGGGCGGCCGTGAGACGTTACAGACCCGTTACACACGCCGGGGCGTTCCGTGCGATAATGGGGGTGCGGGGAAAAGACACTTTTCGGGAAAGGGGGTGCATCATGAGGTACGGGAGAACGCTTGGTTGTTTGACGGCGGCGCTCGTGGGGGTGGTCGTGTGCGGGGGTGCCGCCTGGGGTCAAGAGGCGCCGCGCGAGCGGAGCATCTCGGTTTCCGGGACCGTGGAGACCCAGACGGCGCCGGACCTCGTCGTGTGGCGAATCAGCCTGACGGACACGGACAAGGACCTCCGGGCCGCCAAGACGAGAAACGACAAGAGGGTCAAGGACGTCGTGGCCCTGCGCCGGAAGCTGCGTCTGGACGAGGGGGACCTCGAGACGGGGCACGTGAGCATCCGGCGGGAGTACGAGCGCGACCAGCAG